>CALWCD010000001.1 GCA_944376265.1 uncultured Clostridia bacterium
AGGTTTTATTTGCCAAGGCTTTTTATTTACCCCTGGTAGAACCAGGGGTTTTGTTAAGCCTAAAGGCACTAAACAAAAAGGGACACGGAATGTCTCCATGTCCCTCTCTCTATGCAACTAAATAATCCTTACCTCACCATGCCGGCAACTTCAGCAGCGAAGTCGTCCTGACGCTTCTCCAGGCCTTCACCCTTCTCGAAGCGGGTGTAAGCAGCGATCTTGATCTCGCCGCCCAGTTCCTTGGCCACAGACTCGGTGTACTGCTTCACGGTCATGGAGCTGTCCTGCACGTAGACCTGATCCACCAGGCAGATCTCCTTGAAGAACTTGTTCAGACGGCCGGCCACGATCTTCTCGGCGATGTTAGCAGGCTTGCCCTCGTCCACGATCTGCTGGGTGAGGATCTCCTTCTCCTTCTCCACGCGCTCGGCGGGCACGCTGGCTTCGTCCAGGTACTCGGCGTTCATGGCAGCAATCTGCATGGCCACGTTGTGAGCGTAGGTCTTGAAGGCGTCGGTGGAGGCGATCTCGTCGGTGGTGTCGAACTTCACGATAACACCAATGCGGCCGCCGGCGTGGACATAAGAGGTAACCGCGCCCTCATAGCGGGCAAAGCGGCGGATCTTGATGTTCTCGCCGATGGTGAGGATCTTCTCCTTCAGCAGGGCGTCCACAGTCTCCTCGGAGCCGTGAGCCTTGCAGGCCAGCAGGGCTTCCACGTCAGCGGGGTTCTCATAGATCACGGTGTCGGCGCAGGTCTTGACAAAGGCCTGGAAGTCGGCGTTCTTGGCCACGAAGTCGGTCTCGGCGTTGACCTCGATGACAACGGCCACTTTGCCGCACTCGCTGACGGTGGCGAAAGCCACGCCCTCGGCGGCGATACGGCCAGCCTTCTTCACGGAAGCGGCCAGGCCCTTTTCCCGCAGGAAGTCGATGGCCTTTTCCATGTCGCCCTCGGAAGCGGTGAGAGCCTTCTTGCAATCCATCATGCCGCAGCCGGTCTTTTCACGAAGGGCTGCCACGTCTTTCGCGGTAAAATTCATCTTGAAACATCCTTTCTCTATTCAATGCCCTGAAACACCCGTTTCAGAGCCCATCTATTCCCAAATTGAAAACCGGACGCGGGAGATTACTCCTCCACGTTGATGTCGCCGGCCTCGGCGTCGGCCTCTTCCTCAGCGGCTTCCTTGGCGGCGGCGCCCATCTGGCCCTCACGGCCCTCGATGATAGCGTCGGCCATGGCGCCGGCAATCAGCTTCACGGCGCGGATAGCGTCGTCGTTGCCGGGGATCACGTAGTCAATCTCATCGGGATCACAGTTGGTGTCCACAATGGCCACAATCGGAATGCCCAGGTTGCGGGCCTCGGAAACAGCGATGCGCTCCTTGCGGGGGTCCACGATGAACAGGGCGCCGGGGAAGGACTTCATCTCCTTGATGCCGCCCAGGAACTTCTCCAGCTTCTCAATCTCCAGCTGCAGCTTGCTGACTTCCTTCTTGGGCAGCAGATCGAAGGTGCCGTCCTCTTCCATCTTCCGCAGCTGAGCCAAACGCTGGATGCGGGTGCGGATGGTGGCGAAGTTGGTGAGCATGCCGCCCAGCCAGCGGGCGTTCACATAGTATGCGCCGGCGCGGGTGGCCTCCTCGCGGATGGACTCCTGAGCCTGCTTCTTGGTGCCCACAAACAGCACGTTCTTGCCCTCGGCGGACAGGTCGCGCACAAAGTTGTAAGCCTCTTCCAGCTTCTTCACAGTCTTCTGCAGGTCGATGATGTAGATCCCGTTGCGCTCGGTGAAGATGTAGGGAGCCATCTTGGGGTTCCAACGACGGGTCTGGTGACCGAAGTGCACACCGGCCTCCAAAAGCTGTTTCATAGATACGACTGCCATTTACAAAATACCTCCTTGGTTTTGAAAAGCCCGTTTGAATTTTTTGCCGGGCTTTTGCCGCCGCCGCGCTGTCTTTTCGGGGCAGACCCGGAGTCTTTCCGGGCACCAATCCGAGACGCGGCGTGTGTTTTGCTGAAATATTATAGCACGAAGCCCCCTGAGAAGCAAGGATTTTTTTGCCGCAAAGGGGAAAATTCCCGGGCCTAAAACCCCAGCTTTTCCAGCAGCCTGCCTAAGACCGCCGTGCGCTGGCAGGCGGCGGGGGGATCGTAGCGCACCAGCACCGTGTCCTCCCCGATGAGCACAATGTCCCCCCAAGGGATGACGAAATCCGCCTCCCGGCCCAGCAGGCCAAACAGTCTCAGCCGCCCATACACCACCACCGCGGTGAGCCTGGCCTCTTTGGTGTCCAGTTCCACATCGCTGACAAAGCCGATCCGGCAGCCATCCTTTACGTTGATCACCTCTTTATCCCGCAGTGTGTCCATTCTGCACGTCACAGCGCCACCTCCTCCCTCTTAGATTATGCCCAAAAATCACGCTGCATCCCTTCATTTTCCTGAAACGCTATGGTATAATGAAAAAAACTGGATTGACGGAAAGGATGAAACGCCATGAACATCTGGCACGATATTTCCCCCAAGCGCATCAACGCGGATGACTTTTTTGCCGTGATCGAGATCAGCAACGGCGGCAAGGCCAAGTACGAGCTGGACAAGGAAACAGGTCTGCTGCGCCTGGACCGCGTGCTCTACACCTCTACACGCTACCCCGCCAACTACGGATTTATCCCCCGCACCTTCGCCCAGGACAACGACCCGCTGGACGTGCTGGTGCTGTGCTCGGAGAACATCCTTCCCATGTCCCTGGTGCGGTGCTACCCCATTGGCGTCATCGTCATGGATGACGGCGGCAACCCCGACGAAAAGATCATCGCCATCCCCTTTGACGACCCCACCTACAACAACTATAAGGATATCAGCGAACTGCCTGCCCACATTTTCGCCGAGATGCAGCATTTCTTCTCGGTGTACAAGCAGCTGGAGCAGGACAAGGTCACCCAGATCGGCGATGTGCGGGACCACGAGGAGGCGAAAGCCATTATCTCCTCCTGCCTGGAGCGGTACGTGGACAACTTCTGCAAGTGACCCGCTCTAAAGCACCTGTCCCGTGCAAAAAACGCCTTCTCGGAAGCTTCCGGGAAGGCGTTTTTTACTGCCGCGCACCAAAGCAGCCGGCCGGAAGGCAGAGCTCCCCTTTCCCCCGGCTACCGGTTTTGGAAAACCCACAGGACAAGCGGCGGCATTTTGGTGGAAAGGACCGCAAAATAAGGTTGTCTCTCCGGCGGACCAATGATATAATGTTGAAAACAACGGTTGGTTTCAACAGTTTGTATTCGCTTTTCGCAAATTCCCGTGACTCATCTCATTTCAAGGAGGCGACTTGGTATGATCAATCACTTTTGCAAAACGCCCCTCTGGGAAGCAGGGGCTACGCTGGCGGCGGTGGCTCAGGGCCGTGTTCCGGCGGAGACAGTCATCCGAAACGGAACCCTGGTCAACGTCTGCACCCACGAGCTGCAGGAGGGGGTGGACGTGGCCATCAGCAAAGGCCGCATTGCCCTGGTGGGGGACGCCTCCCACTGCATCGGGGAATCCACCAGGGTGATAGATGCCCAGGGGGCTTACATTGCCCCCGGGTTCCTGGACGGCCACATCCACGTGGAATCCTCCATGATATCGGTGGGCGAGTACGCCCGGGCGGTGATCCCCCACGGCACCACCGGGATCTTTATGGACCCCCACGAGATCTGCAATGTGCTGGGTCTGGCAGGGGTTTCCTGCATGGTGGAGGACGCCAGCCGCACCCCCCTGAAGGCCATGATCACCACCCCTTCCTGCGTGCCCGCTGTACCTGGCTTTGAGGACACCGGTTCCTTTGTGGGACCGGAGGACGTGCGGGAGACCATGGACTGGGACAGCGTGGTGGGCCTTGGGGAAATGATGAACTTCCCCGGCATTCTCTCCTCCGACCCCCACGCCCACGGCATTGTGGCAGAGACATTGAAAGCGGGGAAAATCGTCACCGGGCACTATTCCCTGCCGGAAAACGGCCCGGGGCTCAACGCCTACATCGCTTCCGGAATTCGCTGCTGTCATGAATCCACCCGGGCGGAGGACGCCCTGACGAAAATGCGGCTGGGCATGTACGCCATGTTCCGGGAAGGCTCCGGCTGGCGGGACCTGCATGAAGTGGTCAAGAGCATCACCCAGCACCAGGTGGACACCCGGTTCGCGGTGATGGTCTCCGACGACAACCACCCCCACACTCTGGCCTCTCAGGGCCACATGGACCACATCCTCCGCCGGGCGCTGGAGGAAGGGGTGGACCCCATCACCGCCATCCAGATGGTGACCATCAACTGCGCCCAATGCTTCCAGCTGGACCACGAACTGGGCTCCGTCACCCCCGGAAAGTGCGCCGACATTGTCCTTCTGCGGGACCTTTCCTCCATGGAAGTGGTCCGTGTGCTGATCGACGGAGAAGTTGTGGCGGAGGACGGAACCCTTTCCGTTCAGTTCCCGCCCTATCACTACCCCCAGTGGGCCACAGGGTCCATGCACATCCGGGACAAGATCACGCCGGAATCCTTCCGCATTCCCGCCCAAGGAGAGACCGCGGAGGTGCGGGTCATGGAGGTGGCCTCCGGTCGGGTGGACAACCGGGAAACCAGCGCCGTTCTCAAGGTGACCCAGGGCCAGCTCCAGTCCGACCCCTCCCAGGACGTGCTGAAGGCGGCGGTGTTTGAACGCCACCACGAAACGGGAAAGGTGGGCTTTGGCTTTGTGAAGGGCTTCCAGATCCAGCGGGGCGCCATGGCGTCCACAGTGGCCCACGACGCCCACAACCTGCTGGTTATCGGCACCAACGATGATGACATGGCCCTGGCAGCCAACACCCTGATCCAAGCGGGAGGCGGCATGGTGGTGGTCCAGGACGGGACTGTGCTGGGGCTGGTGCCCCTGCCCATTGCCGGCCTGATGAACGACAAGCCCATTGACGAAATGAGCCGGCTGGTGGAACAGCTGGAGGGCGCATGGGCACAGATCGGGTGCCCCATGGTCTCCCCCTTTATGACCATGGCTCTGATTCCTCTGGCCTGCCTGCCGGAACTGCGGCTGACGGACCGGGGTCTGGTGGACTGCACCAGGTTCTGCTTTGTGCCCCTGGAACGGGAGAAGTGACGGCTGTCCGGTTGAAAAAAGCCTGTACAGGCAAAAGATCATGGTTTCCTTTTACGGGAGCGGCGAAACCGTAGCGCCGCTCCCGTTTCTTTTGCCCTTTTGGGCTCCACACCCTGGGAGGGCAAAAAGAAAATCCGAGGCAAGCAACCTCGGATTTCTTTTGGTGGAGATAAGCGGGATCGAACCGCTGACCTCTTGAATGCCATTCAAGCGCTCTCCCAGCTGAGCTATACCCCCATATTCACTTGGCGGCCGCTTTTGTGTTTCCCTCGCGGCGCTTGATTATAATACCACGGACTTCTGGAAAATGCAACCCCTTTTTTCAAATTTTTTAAAAAAACTTTCTTTTCCTCTTCCCGCACCATTTTCATGGGACATGGATACAATGGGATAGGGTTCCGCAGAAAACCTTGCCGAAGTGATTAAACTTCCAAAAGCCAGGGAAAACTAGAGACAAACAACTGAAACGGAGTGTGAAAACCGTGATCGTACACAGAGGAGAAATCTACTACGCCGATCTCAGCCCGGTAGTGGGTTCTGAGCAAGGGGGCGTGCGGCCTGTTCTCATTGTGCAGAACGACGTGGGCAACAAGTTCAGCCCCACGGTGATCGCCGCGGCCATTACCAGCCAGAAGGACAAGGCAAACCTGCCCACCCACATTGCTGTGGACGCCCAGGACTCCGGCCTGATGAAGGACTCCATCATCCTGCTGGAGCAGGTGCGCACCTTGGACAAACACCGGCTTCGGGAAAAAATGGGCCGTCTTGACCGGGACTCCATGAACCGGGTAGACCAAGCTCTTTCCGTCAGTTTTGGGCTGCGCTCTACATAAGGGTAGAGCGCAGTGAGGGGCTGCTGCTTATCGCGGCAGCCCCTTTCCGGTTTTACAGGGAACGTCTCCCCTCCAGCCTCAGGACAAACTGTTTCAGCGCTTCCTTATCGTTTTCCACCTGTCCCGCCCACACCGCCTCCAGAAGGCGGTTCAAAAGGGCTCCCATCCGAGGGCCGGGAGGAATTCCCATGGCCTGCAGGTCCCCGCCGTCCAGAGCCATGTCTTTCAAGGTGAGACAGTCACCTCGGGCAAGAATCTCCCGGACACGCCGGCGGCTCTCCTCCACGTCGGGCAGACGCCGCTGAAAGATCCCCGGTGCTTTAGCGGACATATCCGCCTCCATCAGATCCAGCAGGCGCCGCACAAACTGCTGGCCGTACTGTCCCAAAAGCTTTTTCAGGTGGGCTTCCCCCAAGGGCAGCTTGTCCTCGTGGTGGTCCACCAAGGCGGCGATCTCCTCCCGCTGCCGGTTGGAAAACCGAAGCCGCTCCAACACCTGCCGGGCGATTTTCCCGCTCTCCGGGGGATGGCCGTAAAAATGGGCCACACCGTCGGGAGAATATGTCTTTTTCCCAGGTTTTCCCGTATCGTGGAGCAGCACCGCCCACTTGAGGGAGGGCTCCTGAGGGGCATGGGCCAGGGCGTGGAGAGTGTGCTCCCACACGTCGAAACAATGGTAGGGCGTTTCCTGGGCGCAGCCCTTCATGGGAGAAAGCTCCGGCAGCACCAAAAACACCACTTCCCCGTATTCACGAAGGACCTGCTCCGCCTGGGGGCCGCAAAGGAGTTTGGTCAGTTCCTCCCGGACCCGTTCCCGGGAAAGACCCAGCAGCAGGTCCCCCTTGTTCCACAGAGCCAGCCGGGTTCCCTCGTCCACCGCAAACCCCAGCTGGGAGGAAAACCGCAGGCAGCGCAGAATCCGCAGGGCATCCTCGGAAAAGCGGCGGCCTGGGTCTCCCACACAGCGAAGCAGTCCCCGGGCCAGGTCCTCCTGTCCCCCGAACATGTCCCGCAGCCCTCGGACCGGATGGTAGGCCATGGCGTTTACCGTGAAGTCCCGGCGGGAAAGGTCGTCCTCCAAGCGGCGGGAAAAAGCCACGGAGTCGGGATGGCGGCCATCGGAATACTCCCCGTCCGCCCGAAAGGTGGTGATCTCTATGGGATGCCCCGTAGTCCCCACCAGGGCCACCGTACCGTGGGCTATGCCCACTTCCACCAGCCGCTGCCCCGCAAAGCACTCCTTGGTCTCCTGGGGAAGGGCGCTGGTGGCCACGTCCCAGTCGGAAGGGGTCTTTCCCAGAAGGGAATCCCGCACGCAGCCCCCCACGCACCAGGCCTGGTGCCCCGCGGCTTCCAAGCGCTCCAGCACCTGGATCACATCCTGGGGCGGCAGTATGGAAACAGGCTGTTTCATAGGCTTCCTCCTCTCCTGGGCCTTTTAGGCGGGGCGCCTCCCCGGCAAGGTCCCGATAGCTGTATTATACCATAAAACCCTGTCCCTGCAAAGGCCGCCGCATTGACAGACCGGGGGAAACATGGTAAACTACAAAACCGTAGGACCGTGAAAAAATCTCAAAGACCGAGGAGAGATGGAAATGGCATTGCTGGAGCAGTGGCAGAAATACGCCGAAGGGCAGCAGAACGGGCCCCAGGGCGTTCAATTCTGGAAAGAATATTTCAACCGGGAGACCGAGATCTACAAGAAGATCCTGGAGAACAAGCCGGAGAGCAACACCGTGAAGGGCTACGCTGAGGTTTTCGGTGTGGACGTGATGACCATGGTGGGCTTTCTGGACGGCATCAACGACAGCCTGAAAGAGTCCAACCCCATGGACACCCTGGAAGAGGACACCCAGGTGAACCTGGATTACGACCTGGAGCTGCTGTACAAAAACATGGTGGAGGCCAAAGCGGAATGGCTGTACAACCTTCCCCAGTGGGACGCTCTGATCCCCCAGGAGCGGCGCAAGGAACTGTACAAGGAGCAGAAGCAGTCCAAGACCGTGGTGAAAGGGCCCAAGGTGGGCCGCAACGATCCCTGTCCCTGCGGCAGCGGAAAAAAATATAAAAAGTGCTGCGGCCGGGATTTATAATCCGGCTCATACATGGAACGCCTCTTCCCCGGCTGCGTCCGGCGGGAGAGGCGTTTTCGCTTGATTAAAGCTTCCAAAAAACGCAAAGACTACCTTTGGAAGAAACATTCGGAGGTGGTTTGCCATGCAGGGAAAAGTGGAGATCTGCGGCGTGAACACGTCGCGGCTGAAGGTTTTGAAAAGCGATGAGATGAAAGAACTGCTCATCAAAAGCCACAACGGTGACAAACAGGCCCGGGAAGCGCTCATTGCCGGGAATCTGCGGCTGGTGCTCTCGGTGATCCAGCGGTTTGGCAACCGGGGAGAAAACCCGGACGACCTGTTTCAGGTGGGGTGCATCGGCCTGATGAAAGCCATTGACCACTTCGACGTGGAGCAGGGCGTGCAGTTTTCCACCTACGGCGTGCCCATGATCATTGGGGAGGTGCGCAGGTTTCTCCGGGACAACAACTCTGTCCGGGTGAGCCGTTCCCTGCGGGACACAGCCTACAAGGCCATCCAGTGCAAGGAGCGGCTTACGGCCCAGAAGAACCGGGAACCCACCGTGGAGGAAATTGCCCGGGAGCTCTCCATGAAGCGGGAGGACGTGGTGCTGGCCCTGGAGGCCATTGTGGAGCCTGTCTCCCTGTACGAGCCGGTGTTCTCCGACGGCGGGGATACCATCTATATTATGGACCAGGTGGGAGACCCTGCCGGGGACGGGGACTGGCTGGAAGAGATCGCGGTGAAGCAGGCCATCCAGAACCTGAGCCCCAGGGAGAAAAAGATTCTCTCCCTGCGGTTTTTAGAGGGAAAGACCCAGATGGAGGTGGCCGGACAAATCGGCATCTCCCAGGCCCAGGTGTCCCGGCTGGAAAAGGGCGCCCTAGGGAAAATCAAGCAGGAGCTGCGGTGAAAGGCCGCGCCACGGGAAAGGGACTGCCGCTTCCACGCAACAGTCCCTTTTTCCCGGGTTTATTTCTTTTCGTGCTGAAGCAGGAACTGACGTACTTCCTCTTCCGTCTCCATGGACATGGCCTCCTGGGTGACCGCCTGGGCTTCCTCCCGGGTCCAAAGGGAGATGGCTTTCCGCACCGGCAGCAGCGCCACAGGAGCCACGCTGAACCGTTTCAGTCCAAAGGACAACAGCAACGGGGTGAGGGCCGTATCCGCGGCCGCCTCGCCGCAGATGCTCACCTGGGTGCCCGTTTCCTGGCCGGAGTGAAGCACGTGGCGGATCATCCGCAGCACCGCCGGGTGGAAGTAGGAATAGAGCTGGGCCACCCTGGCATTGCCCCGGTCCACGCCCAGCACATACTGGGTCAGGTCGTTGGTGCCCACGCTGAAGAAGTCCGCCACTTTGGCGAACGCGTCTGCCATCAGGCAGGCGGACACTGTCTCCACCATGACCCCCAGGGGCAGGTCCTCGTCGAAGGGAATGTTCCGCCGGCGCAGGGAATCCTTCTCTTCCTCCAGAATGGCCCTGGCCTGCCGGACTTCCTCCACGTCGCTGACCATAGGAAGCAATAGCTGGGCCTTTCCGTAAGCGCTGGCCCGAAGCATTGCCCGCAGGTGGAGCCGGAACATGTCCTCCTCCCGAAGGGAGAACCGAATGCCCCGGCAGCCCAGGAAGGGGTTGTCCTCCTTGATCTGCCCCAGATAGGGCAGATTCTTGTCGCCGCCTACGTCCAGCGTTCGAATGGTGACACGCTTTCCCCGCATGGCCGCAAGGATCTGCCGGTAGGCGTGAAACTGCTCCTCCTCCCCGGGCTGGGAGGTCCTGTCCAGGTAGAGAAACTCGGTGCGCAGCAGGCCGATGCCGTCGCATCCATACCCCGCCGCCCGGTTGGCGTCCATCACGCTGCCCGCGTTGGCTTCCAGCTGAATCCGCTCCCCTTCCCCGGTGCGGGTCTCCTGGCCCACAAACACCCGCAGGGAAGCCCGCAGCTGCTGGAAGTCTTTCTGCCGGTTCTCGTAGACGGTGCGCATTTCCGGGCTGGGAGAAAACACAGCGCACCCCCGGTTGCCATCCACAATGACTGTCTCCCCGGTAGAGGTGTCCAACACCCGGCCCTCCACGCCCAGCACAGCGGGGATTTCCAGAGCCCTGGCCAGAATGGCGCTGTGGGAGGTGGGGCCGCCCTTGCCCAGGACGATCCCCGCCACGTTGGCGGAATTGAGCACCGACACAGCCGAGGGGGAAAGCTCCTCCGCCAGAAGCACGGTGCCAGGCTGGAGCGCCGAGAAATCCACCTCAGGGAGGCCCAGCAGCAGCCGGAGCATGCTCCCCCGCAGGTCCCTCACATCAGCGGCCCGCTGACGGGTGAGCTCGTCCTCGGCAGCGGTGAAGATGTCGATAAACAGGTCGCAGGAGGCGGAAAGGGCCGCTTCGGCGGACTGGCCCATGGCGATACGCCCTTCCACCTGGCCGCTCATGTAGGGGTCCTGGATCATGGCAATCTGACAGCGGATAATATCCCCCTGGTCCTTCCCTGCCATCTCCGATACACGGTCCGCCTTGATTCGGGTCACCCGGCAGAAGGTTTCCACCGCGTTGTGGTAGCGCTCCAGTTCCAGCTTGGGGTCCGCCACTTCCCGTTCCAGGCTTCCCATAGGCTTTTCCTTGTACACCAGGGCGTGGCCGAAGCCAATGCCCGGCGACGCGGCCACACCGTACAGAACCCGCTCCCCTGTCACGGCCGGTCACCTCCCGTCTGCCCCAGGCCGGAAAGGACCAGCTCTACGGCATGGGACAAAGCCTCTTCCTCGTCGGGGCCGGAACAGCGGATCTCCACCTCGTCACCGCACTGGATTCCGGCGGCGATGAGGCTCATAATGCTTTTCCCGCTGACCTCAGCCTCCCGGTGGCACACCAGCACATCCGAGAGGAAATGCTGCATCTCGTTGGAAAACAGTCCCGCGGGCCGCACGTGGAACCCTTCCCTGTTTTTGACCGTCACTTTTCTTGTAACCACATGGATCTCTCCTTCCCTGTTCTCAAAGGTTCCCGGCCGCCTCTCATTTCTCCGGGGCCGGTCCCTTTTCCGGGGTAACGTAAATGGTCTTATAGTTGACGTAGATCACCATACCCGGCTTGGCGCCCTGGGGCTTGCTCACGTTGCGGATCTGGGTGTAATCCACCGGCACCTGGGCGGAATCCTTGGCGCGGCTGTGAAGGGCCGCCAGCTGGGCCGCCTCCTCCATGGCCGTTTCCGTGGGAGTCCTCCCCTGGGTGACCAGCACCGTATGGGACCCGGGAATATTCTTGGTGTGGAACCAGATGTCGTTGTTGTTGGCGGTCTTTAGCGTCAGCTTGTCGTTCTGGCGGTTGTTCCTGCCCACCAAAATGGTGAACCCGTCGGAGGAGGTGAACTGCATGGGGGCGCTGACCGCAGCGGGCTTCTCCTTTTTGCTGCGCAGCTTCCGCAGGTAGCCCTGCTCCTGAAGCTCCGCCCGAATCTCCGAAAGGTCCCGCTCCGTTTCCGCGCGGGCCAAAGCGTCCAGCACGCTCTCCAGGTACACCAGCTCTTTCCCCGCCAGGTCGATCTGCTCGGTGAGCTTCTCCTCGGCGGTTTTGGCCTTCCGGTACTCCTTGTAGTACTTCTGGGCGTTCTGGGAAGGGGTAAGGGCCGGGTCCAGCTTGATGTGCACCAGGGGCTGCCCCTCTTCATAGAAATTGGGCAGGTCCACCGAGGCTGCTCCCTTGGGAATGGCGTACATGCTGGCGCTGACCAGGTCTCCCGCCACCCGGAGGGCATCCCGGTTGGCGCATTGCTCCAGCTCCCCCCGCTGAGCGTTGATCTTCCGGGAAAGCCGCTCGGAATGGGTGGACAGCAGCCGCAGCAGATCCTGCTCCCGCACCCGCATCCGCTCCTGCTTGTCCCGCTCCCGGTAGAACTCATCCAGCAGCACCGAAAAGCTCTCCGCTTCCTTCACCACCGCGGCGGTGCCGTACTGGTGGATCTCCAAGAAGGAGAAGTCCATGGGCTTGCCCTGGGGATTCACCGCCATAAAGGGCCTTCCGGAGACCTGCTCCACCGTGTCCTTCATCTGCTGGTAGAAGAACCCAGCCCGGAAGTACTGCTCCTGGTCCATGGTTTTCACGGTGAGCTCTCTCCCCCGGCCCACCTGATGAGCCAGTTCCCGGCACACAATGGGCGAAACGCCCTGGAGCACCGCCAGATACCCCTTGGAAAGCTCCATGTCCTTGGGGAGGGCTTTCAGCCCCTCCACCACCTGCTGCTGGGAAGCCGCCAGAGGACAGAGCTTGTTCTGGGGCGGGGGAAGCTGGTAGGAAAGCCCCGGGAGCACCAGGCGCTGGGAGGACATCTCCGCGTCCACCCGCTTCAAGGCGTCGATGATCTTCCCGTTTTCGTCGGACAGGATGATGTTGCTGTACCGGCCCATGATCTCCATGGTCAAGGTCAGAGTGACGTGGTCCCCCAGCTCGTTGATGGCGTCAAAGTCGAAGTGGAGCAGCCGCTCCAGCTCCGGCTGGCGAATGGCAAGCACCTTCGCCCCCTGGAGCTTTTTCCGCAGCAGCATGCACAGCATGGGCGGCTGCTTGGGGTTTTCCAAGGGAATGGCGGTGAAGTGGACTCGGGCGGAGTTGGCCCGGGCGGAGAACAGCACCTTATAGGCGCTCTCCCTGGTGCGGAACGCCACCAGCAGCTCCTCCCGGTTGGGCTGGTGGATCTTGTCCACCCGGGCCCCCAGAAGCTTCTCCTCCAGTTCCCTCTTGATATGTCGCAGAAACGCGCCGTCCAAAGCCATAACTATGTAAATCCTTTCTGGTAAATTGCCTGTTGTAAAGGGGCTGGTGTTACAGGGCCGCCATGGGCGCCCCTTCGGTCTGGGAGAGAAGGAACGCTGTGTCCGGCACCCGCTTGCGCAGGTAAGAGGCCAAAAACTCGGCGAACACCTTCTCGGTGTGATAGTGCCCCGCCGCCACGCAGGTGAGACGGGAATAGGCGGCTTCCAGCTCCTCGTGGTGCTTCATCTCCCCGGTGAGGTAGGCGTCCGCACCCCGGCAGGCTGCCTGCTGGATAAACTCCCCGCCGGCGCCGCTGCAGAAGAACACCTTTTTCACCTCTCGGTCCCCGGGGACAAATTTCACCACGGGGGCGAAGAGCTTCTCCTTCACCAGGGCGGCGAAGGCTTCCCCTTCCATGGGCTCCTCCAGGTCCCCGGAGAACAGGACACAGTCCTCCCCGAACACGTCCTCCCGGCGAAGGTTGCGAAGCCCCAGCTTGCTGCCCAGGGCCACGTTCACCCCGCACACGGGAGACAGGTCCAGGTTGGTGTGGCAGCACAGGGCGGCAATGCCCTTGCTGGCCAGCTGGTAGGCCACGTCCCGGGGCCCCAAAGCTTTCAGGGGATGGAAGATCACCGGGTGGTGGGAGAGGATCAGGTTGGCGTTCATGGCCGCCGCTTCCGCCACCACGCTGGGGGTGATGTCCAGCGCCAGCAGAACCCTGGTTACAGGGGTGTTGCCGTCCCCCACCAGCAGCCCGGAGTTGTCAAAGCTGAGAGCGGTGGAAAAGGGCGCCACCGCGTCGATGATATCGTAGATGTCTCGGATCCTTGCCATAAAGTTCTCCTTTTCGTTTCCGCAAAGTGTGGGACCGCACCCTCCCTTTACAGATACATCTCCTCCACCTCTCGGATCAGCTCCTCCAGCCGGGCGGCGCCAGCGGCGTCACCGGTATGGAGGGCGCCTTTCCGCTGGGAGGCAAGCTCCCGCAGCACTTTCCGGGCGTAGGCGTCCACATGGGGCGCCCCCGGACGCAGCTTCCCCAGGCAGGGATACAGAGGGCCGGTCTCTTCGGGCCGGCCTGTATACTCCGCCGCGAACGCGGAATACACCTTGGTTCCCTCTTCCACCGCCTCCTCCTGAAGGACGGCAAACCCCAGTTCCGCCAGGCCCAGCCGCAGCTCCGGGACGGAACTCATGGGCTGGAGAATCAGCCGCTTGTCCTGGTCACGCAGCCAGGGCGTCTCCCCCACAATGCGCAGGATCAGCTCCCCCCCCATGCCGGCGATGACCACGTCCTCCGCCTCCTCCGGGGAGACCTTCCGCAGCCCGTCGGACAGCCGGAAGGAAAGGGCATCCCCCGCCTCGTATTTGGCCCCGTCCCGCCGGGCGGCGTCCAGAGGGCCCTGGTTGATGTCACAGGCCAGGGCACGGGGAATCCTCCCAGTCTTTAACAGCCAGATGGGCAGGTATCCGTGATCGGTGCCCACGTCGCAAAGCGCCTTGCCCTCCCGCACAAGGGAAGCGCACAGGGCCAGCCGGGGCCCCAGTTGGAACAATGGTCTCATAAAAAACGCTCCTGGAAAAGGCGCTGCCGCCCGGCAGGTTCTGTCGCGCGGCAGTGATGTCACATTCTTACTTGTCCTTCAAATGCTCGTTGAGCTTGGCCACCAGCTCGTCCACGTCTACGCCGTGAACCATGCAGGCCTGCTCAATGGTCTCCCCCCGCGCGGAAGGGCAGCCCAGACAGTGCATTCCCATCTCCAGGAAGAAAGGAGCGGTGGTGCGGTCCAGATCCAGGATCTCGCCGATGATGGTATCTTTGGTAATGGAAGCCATGGGTACATTCCTCCGTTTTCAGTTTTTCGATGGTATCCTTATTATAATACCCTTTCCCCCTGTCTGCAATACAAAAAAGAAAAAAGACAGGCGGCGCCTCTCCCGGGGCAAAACGCGCCAAGGGGCCGCCGCACCCGGCGGCAGCCCCTGTTACATGCAGCCTGCTCTTTCGCTTACTGCTCCTCTTTCATCCGCGCGAAGCACTCGCTGCAGTAGACGGGACGATCCTCCCGGGGCTGGAAAGGCACACGTGCCTCTTTGCCGCAGGCGGCGCAGACAGCGGTGAACATCTCCCGCTGAGGCTGGTTGGCGTTTTTCCGGGCCTGGCGGCACTCGCGGCAGCGCTGGGGCTCGTTGGTAAAGCCCTTTTCGGCGTAGAATTCCTGCTCTCCGGCAGTAAATACAAATTCCTTGCCGCATTCCTTGCAGACGAGTTTCTTGTCTTCGTACATCTCTCTTACCTCGCTTTAGTTCATGTTACTTGTCCTGGACGGAGTTGCACCGTGCCGGTGGGAAACCCAACGCTGCGCAGCAGGACACATTTTTAAAACCGCTTCAATTTGGCTTTCACCCGATGGAGGGCGTTGTCGTAAGTCCGCAGGGACATGCCCGCCAGCTGAGCCGCCTCTTTCCGGCCGTAGCCGTTGAGGTAGAACGCCAGCGCCCGCCTCTCCAGAGAGGACAGGGACACATCCAGCCTGTCGTAGAACGAGCGGAATTCCTCCCGCAGCTCCACCAGGGACTCGGGTCCCGCCTCCACGGCTGCCTCCCCCGCGTCCTCCAAAGGGACAGACTCGTTGAGGGGGCGGTTGCCGCTGCTGCCGTGGCGGCGCACGGCGCTGACCATGCGGTTGTACACACAGGTCCCCGCATAGGTGGAAAAGGCGGCCCCCTTTTCCGGCCGGTAGGAGATGGCTGCGGCGTACAGTCCCAGCAGGCCTTCCTGCCACAGGTCTTCCTGGTCCGGGGCAGCGGCGCCCTCGAACAGCCTGGCCTTTGCCCGGACAAGCCCCAGATAGCGGGCGCTCAGTTCCGCGAAGGCCTCTCCCTGGCCCCGCTGCACCAGAACGGCAAGCTGGGCGTCGCTGCGATCCTGAAACTCCATGGTGCACCTCTCGACCCATTTCTTGCACCTATCATATCCTAAAGCGCACATTTCGTCAAGATGCTGTTTCCGGGCCACGGATAACGGAAGGAATTTACAACCGTGCGTTGTTTTTTACAAAATTCTGTCGTATAATAGGCGTAAGACTAGAGAGTTTTTTGGGAAGGATGGCGAATGGCCATGGTTGCAAAAACGTACAGCATGGGCCTTTACGGCATGGAAGCGTTCCCTGTGGAGGTGGAAGCCGACCTTTCCCAGGGGCTGCCCGCCTTTGAACTGGTGGGTTTGCCCGACGCGGCGGTGAAGGAATCCCGGGACCGGGTGCGGTCGGCGCTGAAAAACCGGGGGTTTGACTTCCCTGTCAGCCGCATCACCATGAACCTTGCCCCCGCCGACAAGAAGAAGGAGGGCCCCATCTACGACCTCCCCCTGTTCATCTCCCTGCTGAAGGCCTCCCAGCAGCTTGCATGCCCCACCGATGACGCCATCTTCCTGGGGGAGCTGTCCCTCTCCGGGGAGCTTCGGCCTATCCGAGGCGTGCTGCCCATGGCGGACAAAGCCAGGGAGGCCGGATTCCGCCGGCTGTATGTGCCTGTGGAAAACGCCGCCGAAGGGGCGGTAATCCAGGGGCTGGAAGTGTACGGCATCCGGGATGTGGAACAGCTGCTGGCCCACCTCCAGGGAAAGGTGAAGCTTTCCCCGGCAGAGGCCCGGTATGGAGAACGGGAGGGGGCGGAGTTTCTGGACTTCGCCGATGTAAAGGGCCAGCCTGAAGCAAAGCGGGCCCTGGAAATCGCCGCCAGCGGCAGCCACAATGTGCTGCTCATCGGGCCTCCCGGTTCCGGCAAGAGCATGCTTGCCAAGCGCCTTCCCACCATCCTTCCGGAGATGACCTTTGAGGAATCCCTGGAGACCACCAAGATCCACTCCATCCGGGGAAAGCTTCCCCCCGGGGTATCCCTCCTTCGGAAACGCCCCTTCCGCTCTCCCCACCACACCATTTCCACGGCGGGCCTGGCAGGAGGAGGCCCCACTCCCCAGCCGGGAGAGATCTCCCTGGCCCACAACGGGGTGCTGTTCCTAGACGAGCTCCCGGAGTTTTCCCGGGCCTCCATGGAGGTACTCCGCCAGCCCATGGAGGACGGCACCGTCACCATCTCCCGGGTGGGCGGAAGCACCTCCTACCCCTGCCGGTTCATGCTGGTGGCCGCCATGAACCCCTGCCCCTGCGGCTACTTTGGCCATCCCACCCATCCCTGCCTGTGCCACCCCCACGCGGTGGAGCGGTACCTGGGGAAGGTATCCGGTCCCCTGCTGGACCGGATCGACCTGCACATCGAGGTGCCTGCCGTGCCCTTTGAGGACCTCTCCTCCACCAGGCAGGAAGAGACCTCCGCCCAGGTGCGGGAGCGGGTCAATGCCGCCAGGAAGCGCCAGCAGGAACGGTTCCAGGGCCAGCCCTACTTCTGCAACGCGGACATTCCCGCCTCTCAGATGCAGGAGATGTGCCAGACCACCAAGGCGGCCTCCAGGCTTTTGCAGCGGGCTTTTGAGAGCTTCGGCTTTTCCGCCAGGACCTACGGCCGGGTGCTGAAGGTGGCCCGCACCATCGCCGACCTGGACGGCAGCGAGAAGATCGACACCGCCCATGTGGCGGAGGCTGTCCAGTACCGGACCCTGGACCGGAAATACTGGCTGAACAAGTGATCCCCAGACGCGAAAACCCGCCTGTTCCCCGAAAAGGAGCAGGCGGGTTTTGGTTACCTTCTAGTTAGTTGTTGCTGTCGTACTGTTTGCAGTCGTCAGGGAACTGGTACCCGTAGTAGTTCTTTCCCCAAAAACCGCTGGTCTTGTATGCCCTATCATAATCCCCGAAGAAGAAAATGTTGCACTCGGCCAGGCGGCGGTTCACCAGCCCCTGGACCACGCGGCCGCCTGCCTGGTTCCACTGGAGGAAGTTGTTGGCAAGCACGGTGGAGTCCGCCCAGGCAAGGTCGCAGGCAGGGCTCCCGGACAGCCGGATGTACCCGGCGGAGACCCAGCCCACCTTGTTGTCGGAGGTGGTCACATGATACCACACCTCCTGCTGGGTGGCGGAGCGGAATGCTTTGTAGTTATCGATGGTGACTACAGCTCCCAGCTTCAAGGTGGTCACCTGAGTACTGTTCAGGCTGGCGTCGGAGTACACCTGGGCCACGCCGGTATCCACATTGGTCACGTTGACCGTGCCAGTGGCCTTGTTGGAAGAGGAGATCCCGGTGGGGTCGGTGGCGTTGAGCATCACCTTGAAGGTGTCGAAGCTGGTGTTCAGGTTCCCGGCACCCAGGTTGTACACAAAGCTCACCAGAGCGTCAAACTGGGCCTGGCTCATCTTGATGTTGTTGTTTGCCCGGAACCGCTCCACCGCCCCGCTGTAACTGGAGGAGTTAACCGTGTTCACCAGCTGGGCGTAAGCTTCCGTTTTCGTCATGTTGTTGTAGAAGGCGGTGTTTTTCTGTGCCACATACCCGTAGCCCACGGTAGGGTTCCCAGACGCCAGCACGTCGTCCTCGATCTCGGGGACATAGCTCTCGAAGTCCGCCAGGATGTCGATGATCTCCTCGCTGGCCTGGCGGGCGTCGTAAGTGGTGGTAGTGGCGCTCACGCTGCCAGAGGTGACCAGCACCGTGAACTCGTAGTAGTCCGAGGACCAGGAGCCGCCGGAGGTCTTGGAGTAGGCCCGGATGGTGTATTTCCCTGCGGCGGAGAAGTTCACCTCTCTGGTGAACACCTTCACCGTGTTGGTGGGCATGCCGTAGGTGGAATTCCGGCTTTCCGTGGTGTAAGAGGCGGTCTCATAAGAGCCATTGGCAGGGCCTTCCCAAATGGTGAATTTCACTCCGGCCCGGCTGGAGTCGGTAACCGCGATCAGGTTGAACTTAACGCCCTTGCCCACAATATTCCCCTCGCCGTAAGCAAACCGCACAGCCTGCGCCGAGTTGACCGTCACCGTACAGGTGGCTTTGGTGGTGCCCTCCCGGTCCGCAAAGGTGATGGTGGCGGTGCCGGGTTTAGCGCCGTACACCATGGCGCCCTCGCTGCTGCCGCCGTAGCTCACGGTATACCCCACATAGGCCACGCTGGGGTCGCTGCTGGTCCAGGTCATGGCGGAGAGCTCTCCTGTGACCGAACCGTCCAGCCGGACGCTCTGGTACTGGGCAAGGCTCAGGGCAGAAGAGCTGAGGGTGGCGCCGCTGGCGATGCCGTTGCCAGAGCCGTCGTCCACCACCACAAACTCACCGCTCACATACCCCTCCAGGCCGCCGCTTGTGACCACTCCCAGCCAGCCGTTGCTCTCCACGCTGGTAATGGTGATCTTCGTCCCCGTGGCCAGGGTGGTAATAGCGGTAAACTCCGTACCGGGGCCTTCCCGCAGCCGCAGGGTGGGCTCGGCGGTAACCCGCACCACCTGTCCCACCTGGAAGCCGGTAGAGGGCGGATTTTCCCCGCCGTCCACCGGGTCGGCGGCCTCGGCGATATGTTTAAACGCCCAGTGGGTGGTGGGCACGTCCACAAATTCCTGGGTATTGCTGTCCGCGGCGAAGCCACCCCCAGTGCGCTCCCGGGCTTTGTCCATAATGGCAGTCACCTGGCACCGAAGGATGTTGCTGTCCGGCCGGAAAGTGCCGTCCTCAAACCCGCTGATCCACCCCTCGGCCACGGCGGAATTGATGTAGCTCTCAGCCCAGTGACCGGGAACATCGGGAAACTTGCCGCTGCCGGAGGTGACCTGGAAACACTTGCACACCGCGGTGACGAACTCCGCCCGGGTAACCGGGTTGTTGGGCCGGAAGGTGCCGTCCTCGTACCCGCTGAGCACCTTCAGCTCCACCAGGGTGTTCACCGCCTTGGCGTACCAGGACCCGGAGCTCACGTCGCTGAAATGGTTGCCGGACACGGAGGGATAGGACGCCAGCAGGTTGTAAAGCACCTGGGCCATTTCCGCCCGGGTCATGTTCCGGTCGGGATAGAACATGGCTCCCGCCTCCCCGGACATGTACGCCTTATGGCCTCCCACCACCAGCAGAGGGTAAGCGGAAAAAACCTCCTCCTCCGTCTCGTTCAGGGTTCCCTCCTCCTGCACAGAGGAGCTCTCCAAAGCCCCCTCATCCTCTCCAGGCAGAGAAGCCTCCTCCCCTTCCTGCGGGTCTGTCTCTTCCGGGAGCAGGCTCTCCTCCTGGGAGGACTCCTCCTGAGAAGGCTCCTCCTGGCTCTGGGAAGGGTCTTCCTCTGTCTGGGAAGAGGACTCCTCCTGGGAAATCTCCTCCAGGACGGAAGCGTCCCCTTCCAAAGCCAATGCTCCCGGTGCGGGCAGTATAAACAGCAGCGCCAAAAGCAGCGCTACCCATGTGATCATCGTTCTGTTTCCCGTTTTTTTCACGTTGACCTCCCTAAAATCACAAAGGCAGTTTCTGAGGTTTACAAAACACATATCCTGTATTATAAAATAAAAATTACAAAATTGCAATCTTTTGCCGAAGGATTTCCAAAACTGTCAGCCCGCGCCATAGAAAAAGACCCCCGGCGGCAAACCGGAGGCCTTATCATCTGCAAAGGATCCCTTACATGTTTTCCACCAGAGCCTTGGTGTCCCGAGCGATCACCAGCTCCTCGTTGGTGGGGATGACGTACACTTCCATGGAGGAATCGGGCGTGGAGATCTTGCCCTCCTTGCCGCGGACCATTTCCTCGTTGAGGGCGGGGTCCAGCTTCACGCCCAGGAAGGAAAGGTACTCGCCCACAGCGGCCCGGTGAGCGGACTGGTTCTCGCCCACACCGGCGGTGAACACAATGGCGTCGCAGCCGCCCAGAGCCACCAGGTAGCCGCCAATGAACTTGGAGATCTGGTACTCCAGAATATCCTGGGCCAGCTTGGCGCGCTCGTTGCCCTCGTTGCGGGCCTTGGTCACATCACGGTCATCGCTGGAAATACCGGAAATGCCCAGCAGGCCGGACTTCTTGTTGAGCACCTGGTCCATCTCGGAGGGAGTGAGGTGCTCCTTCTCCATGATGAAGGTGACCACGGAGGGGTCCAGAGTGCCGGTGCGGCTGCCCATCATAAAGCCGTCCAGAGGAGTGAGGCCCATGCTGGTGTCAATAACCTTGCCGCCGTCGATGGCGGTGATGGAGGAGCCGTTGCCCAGGTGGCAGGTGATCATCTTCATGTCCTTGATGTCACGGCCCATCAGCTGGGCGCAGCGATGGCTCACATACCGGTGGGAGGTGCCATGGAAGCCGTAGCGGCGCACGGCGTATTTCTCGTAGTATTCATAGGGAACATTGAACATGTAGGCCTTGGGGGGCATGGTGGCATGGAAGGAGGTGTCGAACACCACCACTTCGGGAACTTCCTTGCCGAACACTTCCCGGCAGGCGCGAATGCCCTGCACATGGGCCTTGTTGTGCAGAGGAGCCAGGGGGATCAGGCTTTCGATATCCTCAATGACTTTTTCGTCCACCAGCACAGACTCGTGGAACAGGGAGCCGCCCTGCACAATACGGTGACCCACAGCGGAGACCTCGTCCAACTCCTTGATAACGCCGTACTCCTCGTCGATGAGGGCGTTTTTCACCTGCAGAAAAGCAGCGGCGTGGTCCAGCATATTGACCGTTTTCTTCAGCTCCCGGCCGTCCTCGGTCTTGTGGGTGAAGATGCCCCCGGGCATGCCGATGCGCTCGCAGTTGCCCTTGCACAGCATTTCTTCGTTGTCCATGTCGATGAGCTGATACTTCAGAGAAGAGCTGCCCGCGTTGATGACGAGAATTTTCATGTTCCTGATCTTTCCTTTCCAGTTTTCTCCCAAGGCTCCTCACAAAAAAAGCCTCCTGGGAGGATGGTTTTTCCCAGCCCCTTGTACTCAGCGGGCTGTTCGTGTAAAATGGTTTCACTAGTTGCAGTCCCATTTTAGACCATTTCCCGTGTAAATTCAAGGAGTTTCAAAGGAAAATGCAAGAGAAAATGAAGATTTCAGGGATAATTTGCGAATTGAATCCCCTTCACGGCGGGCATGCCGCCCTGTTTTCCCACGGAAAAGCCATTTCCCAGGGGCTGGTTTGCGTGCTTTCGGGAAATTTTGTCCAGCGGGGAGAACCTGCCATTCTGGACAAGTGGGCCCGGACCCGGCTGGCTTTGGAGCAGGGGGCGGACCTGGTGCTGGAACTGCCCCTGCCCTGGGCCTGCGCGGGAGCGGAGCGGTTTGCCCTGGGAGGGGTGGGGCTGCTGCAGGGACTGGGAGAGGTGGACACCCTGCTGTTCGGCAGCGAGGAACCGGACGTCTCTCTGCTGTGGTCTCTGGCAGACGCGCTGCGCTCTCCAGAGTTTTCCCGGGAGCTGGCACAGGTGAAAAGCGGCGCGGCCTTTGCCCAGCGCCGGGAGCAGGCGGCGGCAAGGCTGGTAGGCCCTGACACCGCCGCCCTGCTGCGAAAGCCCAATGTAATTCTGGGGGTGGAGTACCTGAAGGCGCTGCTGGAGCTGCACAGCTCCATGGAGGCAGTCCTGTTTCCCCGGCTGGGCGCGGGCCACGACGTTCCCGATGAAACGGGGCCCCTGCTTTCTGCCAGCCACGCCCGGGACCTGCTAAAACAGGGCCAGGACCTGACCGGCAGACTGCCGGAGCCCACCCTGAAACTTTGGCGGGAGCTTGCCCAAAACGGGCTGTGCCCCGCCTCCCTTTCCCGGCTGGAAACCGGGGTGCTCTGCAGGCTGCGCGCCATGGAGCCGGAGGACTTTTCCCTGCTGCCCGACGTCAGCGAGGGGCTGGAACACCGGCTGTACAAGGCCGCCCGGCAGGCGGGGAGATTGGAGGAATTTTACACCCTGGCAAAGTCGAAACGGTATTCCCATGCCCGCATCCGAAGGCTTGCCATGGCGGCCTTTCTGGGGCTGACCAAGGACCTGCCCCTCCTGCCCCCCTACCTGCGGGTGCTGGGCATGACGCCTCTGGGGGAGCGGATCCTCCGCCAGGCAAGCCCCACCCTGCCTCTGGTAGTGCGCCCCGGAGACATTCGCCGGCTGGATGAGGAGTGCCGGCGGCTGTTCGCTTTGGAGGCCAAAGCCGACGACCTGTACGCGCTGGCCCAGCCCTGTCCTCCGCCCTGCGGCCGGGATTACACGGAAAAGCTGATCAAAGGATGCAGAGATGCCTAAACAAAGAAGCCTGGGAACGCTCCCAGGCTTCTTTTGCAGGTTATCGCAGGTTCCGCAGGCCTTTGGGGTAGTGGTTTTTCAGCCTGCCCCCGGAGGCCTTTCCAAACCCGGTAGTCACACCCCCGGCACACACCCCGGTGTACCCTTTTGTCCCGCAGTCGATCTCCTCCCCCCGCAGAAAGGCGGCAAGCTGAGGGGAATCCCAGGGCAGGTCCAGCACCTGGCGGCAGTCCTCCTTCCGAGCGCTTTGGAACGCCCCGTGAGAGGGCTCCCACCGGCGGCCCTTCCGCTGGGCCAGCTCCACCCCCGCCCGAAGGACGCCCAGGCAATCCATCTCCGGCAGGCCCTGGGGCAGCAAATACAGCCGCTCCCCAAACCGGGCCCCGTTTCCCGGGTAAGGACAGGTAAACAGCTCTTGGAACAGCTCCCGAACCTCCCCTTCCTCTTTTCCGGAAAGGTACCTGGAAAAAAGACCGGCCCAGCAGGGGTTTTCCCCCTTCCGGCGGAACTTTGCCACAAAGTGGCCCTCTCCCCCGTCCATGGGGTAGATCCGCCTCACAGGAAGGCCATTCACCCCTGGCCGTCCAAAGGGAAAGTCCAAGGGGAGAAGCTCAAATTCCGGATGGGCGGAGAGAAACCATTCCACGTTGTCCTCGTTTTCCTCCCGGGCAAAGGTGCAGGTGGAATACACCAGCACGCCCCCCTCTCTCACCGCAAGAGCCGCGGAATCCAGGATGGCCCGCTGGCGCTGGGCGCAGGCCGGGACGCTTTCCGGGGTCCACTGGGCAACGGCCTCCGGGTCGCGGCGGAACATGCCTTCCCCGGAACAGGGGGCGTCCACCAGCACCCGGTCGAAAAAGCCCTGCAGCCCCTGACACAGCCGCCGGGGATGACAGGAGGACACCACCCCGTTTTTCACCCCCATGCGCTCCACATTGGAGAGGAGAATCTGAGCCCGGCTCTTCACAATCTCGTTGGACCAGAGCAAGCCCACCCCCTGGAGCAGCCCCGCGATCTGGGTGGACTTTCCCCCAGGGGCGGCGCACAGGTCTAAAACGGCCTCCCCCGGCTGGGGGTCCAGAGCCGTGACAGCGGAGCAGGCGGAGGGCTCCTGCACATAAAACAACCCGGCGTGGTGAGCGGGAAGATAGCCCAATTTCTCCTCCCCCCGCTCTATGTAAAAGCTCAACGGGGAGAACGGGCTGGGTTCCAGGGAAAAGGGCAGGCTTTCCCGAAGCAGCTCCTCCCCGCACTTCAAGGGGTTGCGCCGCAGGCCCTGGCGAAAGGGCCTCTCATAGCTTTGAAAAAACGCCGGATACTCCTCCCCCAACAGCTCCTTCATGGCATTTTGAAACGACACGGGCAATTCCATAAAAAGCCTCCTTTTCCAGGGATCTTCCTGGGATAATTCAAAACTCCCCCGGCCACACTAAAGAACGGAAAGGGGCGAGAGCAACATGAGTAACAAACAGAAAAACAAGTCCTTTGAAAACCGTCAGGAACAAAACCGGCAGAACCAGAACTACCGGCAGGAGATCCCGGAGTACGGCTCCAAGAGCCAGAACCAGAAACCCGAGATGAAGAAGGACTGCCGCGGCGGCCATTGCTGAGCGCCGCCAAAGAGAGGGGCTGTTGCCAATGGGCAGCAGCCCCTTTTCGCGTTCAGGGTTCCTTCTTTTTGTTTCCCCAGCCCAAATCCTTCAAAAGCTCCTTCACAGATTTGTCATCCGGGTGCATGGGCCTAAAGCCCTCCCCCGTCACCTGGCCCGCCTCTCCCACAATCACAAAGGCGTGCTTGTCCTCTTCCCGGATAATGGTCTGAAGCTGGTGCAGTTCGAACCGCCGCACCACGCACAGCATGGTCTCGCCAGGTTCCTGGGTGTAGCCTCCTTTGGAATCCAGGTAGGTGACGGTGCGCTCCATCTCCCGGATAACCCGGTCGCCCATCTGCCGCACCTTGGGGGACATGACGAAAAACAGCTTTCCCGTGCCGATATCCGTGCCGTAGAGGATGGCGTCGATAATCTTGGTGGACACCACGATGACGATGCAGGCGTACATGGCGTTTTCCACACTACCGAATACAAACCCGGAGGCGATGACGATCAGCCCGTCCACCGCCAGCATCAGTTTCCCCATGGAAAGGTGGGGAAGCCGGCGGGCCAGAAGCCGGGCCACCAGGTCTGTTCCGCCGGTGGTGGCGCCCCGGATGAACACCAGGGAAAGTCCCAGGCCCTCGCAGACGCCGGCAAACAGGGATACCAGAATATGATCTCCCCGGTAGGCGGGGACAAAATGGGAGAACAGGTCAATGAGCACTGAAGAAAGCAGAATCGCCAGCATGGTTTTGGTCACCAGCTTGTAGCCGATATCCACAATGGCCCACAGAACAATGGGCACGTTGATGAGAAACGCCACCAGGCCGATGGGGGTGGAAAACACATAGTGCAGCATGGTGGCCACACCGGTAACTCCCCCCGCGGCGATGTTGTTGGGGGCGGTAAAGGCGTTGACCCCCACCGCGTACACTGCCGAACCCATCAGGATAAACAGCAGATCCAACCCCACGGTTTTCAGTTTTCCCGTTTTCATGGAACCACTCTCCTTCCTTTCAGCGGCGGGCGTTCCAGCTTTCCAGAATCCGGCCGAACAGCTCCCGGAGCCTGGGGGACCTGCCCTCCAGATACAAATATCCAAACAATGCTTCCAACGCGGTGGCGCCGTGGTAATCCGCCAGAGAGGCGTTTTTGGGCGCGTGGCCCACGTGGGCATTGCGTCCCCGCAGGCACACCTCCTGTTCCTCCTGGGACAGCTCCGGCCAAAGCTCCGAAAGAGCCTGGGCCTGGGCCTGGCACCGCACCAGCTCCACCTTCCGGCTGTTGAGCTTTTTCACCGGGCAGTTTCCCAAAGACACCAGGTACTCCCGCACCAAAAGCTCGTAGACCCCGTCCCCCACAAAGGCCAAGGTCAGGGGGCTTAGCTGTTTGGGGGAAGAACCTTCTTGTAACAGCGTTTCCAAAAGCACCGCTCCTTACTCCACAAAGTCGAATTCCAGGTCGTACAGGTCCACGGTATCGCCTTCCTGGCAGCCGGCCTCCCGCAGGGCGTCGATGACGCCTGTCTCAATGAGCACCCGCTGGAAATACTGGAGGGACTCATAGTCGTCGAAGTTGATGGTGTTCATAATCTTCAACAGCCAGGGGGCCTTGACAAAGTACACGCCGCCCTGGTCGGTGATTTCCACCTGGCCCCGCTTCAGCTCCTCAATGGGCTGGAGGGCCGGGGCTTCCACCTCGTACCGGCGGATGGGGGGCAGCTGGGAAAGCTGCTCCAGCACCTTGTTCAAAAGGGGGTCCACACCTTCCCGGATGGGGGCCATAATGGGGAAAAACTCATACCCCTGGTCCGTGACGAACTTCTCAAAATCCGCCACCTGTTCCTCGGTGGCCAGGTCACACTTGTTCCCCGCCACCAGCATGGGCCGCTGGGCCAGCTCCGGGTTGAACCGGCGCAGCTCCTCGTTGATGACCCGGAAGTCCTCCTTGGGGTCCCGCCCCTCGCTGCCGGAAACATCCACCACATGGACCAGCAGCCGGCACCGCTCCACGTGGCGCAGGAACTGGTGGCCCAGCCCCACGCCCTCCCAGGCGCCCTCGATAAGGCCGGGGATGTCCGCCATGACAAAGGACTTGCCCTGAGGCATGGTGACCACGCCCAGCACGGGGGTGAGGGTGGTGAAGTGGTAGTTGGCGATGTTGGGCTTGGCCTGGCTCACCACGGAGATGAGGGTGGACTTGCCCACGTTGGGGAAGCCAACCAGTCCTACGTCTGCCAAAAGTTTCAGCTCCAGCTGGACTTCCAGCTCTTCGCCGGGAGTGCCGGGCTTGGAGAACCGGGGCACCTGCCGGGTTGGGGTGGCGAAATGGGCGTTGCCCCAGCCCCCCTTGCCCCCTTTGGCAATGACCTGGGGTTCGTCCCCGGACATGTCCGCCAAAAGCCGGCCGGTCTCCGCGTCTTTGATCAGCGTTCCCCGGGGAACGGAGATCACCAGGTCCGGGGCGCTTTTGCCGAAGCACCGGTTGCCCCGGCCATTCTCTCCCCGCTGGGCCACATACTTCCGCTTGTAACGGAAATCCGCCAGAGTGGACAGGTTGTCGTCCACCTGGAACAGGATACTGCCGCCCCGGCCGCCGTCGCCCCCGTCAGGGCCGCCTGCCGCCACGTATTTTTCCCGGTGGAAGGATACGGCCCCGTCGCCCCCGTCCCCGGCTTTGATCTTGATCTTCGCGGTATCGATAAACATGCGCTCGCCCCTTTCCTTTTCAACAAAAAGGCTCCTTCAGGCATTGCCGGAAGAAGCCTCTGTGCTCTATCGCGTGATACTTACTCGGCGTAAACGCTGACCTTCTTGCGGTCGGCGCCCATGCGCTCGAACTTCACTTTGCCGTCCACCAGGGCGAACAGGGTGTCGTCGGAACCACGGCCCACGTTCACACCGGGATGGATCTTGGTGCCCCGCTGCTTGACCAGGATGTTGCCGGCCAGCACGAACTGCCCGTCGGCGCGCTTGACGCCCAGACGCTTGGATTCGGAATCGCGGCCGTTCTTGGTGGAGCCCATACCTTTTTTATGAGCAAAAAGCTGGATGTTCAGTTTCAGCATGACGATCGTCTTCCTTTCGTAAAAATGTGGATTTAAATTTCCAGATAGCCCACCCGCAGGCCCTCGGGATACTGTTCCTCCAGGCATGTCAGGTGGAGTTTGAGCCCTGCCAGCAGATCCCGGCACGCAGGCTCGTCTTTAGGCTCGATTCGAAAAAACATTTCCCCCTCCCCCACTCGAAGGGACAGAGGCGAAATGTGGCAGATTTCCGTCAAGGTGTTCACCGTAAGATACACCGCGGAGGAGACAGCCGCGCAGACAATGTCCGTGCCCGCTTCCCCATACCCCGCGTGGCCTTCCAGAAAGAACCCCTGCAGCCCGCCTTCGGGAGGAGCCAAAAACTGGATACGGATCATCTTACGCCTTAACGGCCTCGATCTGCACCTTGGTGTAGGGCTGACGATGGCCCATCTTGCGCTTGGAATTCTTCTTGGGCTTGTAGGTGAACACGGTGATCTTCTTGGCCTTGCCGGTTTTGACCACCTTGCCGGTGACAGTGGCGCCTTCCACATAGGGAGTGCCAATCTTGGTGCCCTCTTCACCGAACACGGCAACAACGGGGAATTCCACGGTGTCGTTGTCCGCTGCGTTCAGCTTCTCCACATAGATGACGTCGCCGTACTGCACTTTGTACTGCTTACCGCCGGTCTCAATGACTGCAAACATGCTTTTTCCTGCCTTTTCAATAGTCTCGCTACGATGGGCGGAGCCTCGGCTCGCTTTCGCGAAAGGGCATAGCTCTCCCGCAGCCCACAATATGCGGCTTATAAAGTTTAGCACAACGGCCCTGGGAAGTCAAGGGAAAAAATCAGGATTTCGTCTCTTTTCGGGAGGTGAGCAGCAGGCGCACCTCTTCCCCGTCTTTTCCCTTCACGGCGTGAAGGACCTCCTGCCGCCGCAGAAGCGCCAGCGCCAGGGACAGGGCCGCGTTGCACAGGGTGATTCCCGCCAGCAGCAGTTTTCCTCCCTGGCCTCCGCCGCCCCGTTTCCTGGCGTACCCTTTCCCCACACCGGAACAGCCCTGGCTGCCGGCCGGGATATCCCACGGTTTTCTCATGGCGGTCTCCTTTCATCCCCGGAGCTGGCCGGGGCGCACTTCTTTTTTCTTTTCCGGGAACTGCCGGTCAAACGCCTCCACGTCCTCCGGGGAGGGCTCATAGCAGGCCGGGTCCCGGTAGGTGCCGGGAACGGGAGGCAGCCGGGCAGGGTCCAGCACCTTGATCTGAAACACGGGGAACTCCTCTTCCCTGCTCACCATAGCGTGGTGGATGCCGTACCGCCCCGCGGGCTCAAAGCCGAAGCGGCTGTAATAGGCCGGGTTCCCGGTGATCACCACCGCGGGCCAGCCCAGCTCCTTTGCCCGGTCCAACGTGAACCGGATCAGCGCGGAGCCATAGCCTTTGCCCTGGCATTCCGGCAGCACACCAACAGGCCCGAACAGCAGAAAGGGCTGCTCCTCTCCTCCGTCGGGAGTATAGGCCCCCCTGGCGTAGGCGATCTGGGCCACCACCCGGCCTTCCTCTTCCACCACGTAGTCCAGCTCCGGCACAAAGGAGGGGTCCTCCCGCAGCCGGTGCATCAAATAATGCTCCACGCAGCCGGGCTGGTACACGTTCCAAAAGGCCTCCCGGATGAGACACTCCACCTCCCGGTAGTCATCGGGCCGTTCCAGACGGATGTTCATAACCCCACTCCTTATTTTTTATACTCCTGCTCGCAGTACTGGCAGCGGTACCGATGAGCCTCCTCGTCGCACAGGACGAAGATTTGGTCCACGTTCTCCACGGAGGTGATGCACCGGGGGTTCTTGCAGGAGACAATATTCACCAGCTTCTTGGGCAGGGAGGGCTTTTTCTTCCCCGCCAGCTTGCCGTTTACAATGGTGCACACAGTGGCGTTGTCGTCGATGAAGCCCAGCACGTCCAGGTCGATGTTCATCACGCCTTCGATCTTGATGATGTCCTTGCGGCCGTACTTGCTGGAGCGGGCGTTCTTGATAATGGCCACGCAGGTGTCCAGCTTGTCCAGTTCCAGAAGCTCGTACACCCGCATGCCCCTTCCCGCGGTGATGTGGTCAATGACGATGCCGTTTTCAATGCTGTCGATATTCAACATGGTTTACCCCTCCTTACTCTTCGTCCAACACCCCGGGGGCCAGGCCCAGCAGGGTGAGGATCAGCGCCATGCGCACAAACACGCCGCCCCGAGCCTGCTCAAAGTACATGGCTCTGGGATCCTCGTCCACTTCGGGGGCGATCTCGTTGACTCTGGGCAGGGGATGGAGCACCGCCAGGTCCTTCTTGCCCAGGTTCAGCTTTTCCTTGGTCAGCACATAGGAGTCCTTCAGGCGGACGTAATCCTCCTCGTTGAAGAACCGTTCCCGCTGGACACGGGTCATATAGAGGATGTCCAGCTCCGGCATGACCTCTTCCATGTCCCGCACCTCCCGCCAGGGATGGCCGGAGGGCTCGATGACTTCCTTTAAAATGTAGCTGGGCAGCCGCAGCTCTTCCGGGGAGATGAGAATGAACTTCACGTCCTCGTACCGCACCAGGGATTTGATAAGGGAATGGACGGTGCGGCCGAATTTCAGGTCGCCGCACAGGCCGATGGTCACCCCGCTGATCTGTCCCCGCTTCCGCCGGATGGTGAGCATGTCCGTCAAGGTCTGAGTGGGGTGCTGATGGCCGCCGTCGCCGGCGTTGATCACGGGGATCCTGGAATACCGGGCAGCTACGTAGGGGGCGCCTTCCTTAAAGTGCCGCATAGCTGCGATATCAGCGTAGCCGGAAATCATCCGGATGGTGTCCGCCACGCTCTCACCCTTGGAGGCGGAGCTGCTTCCTGCCGAGGAGAATCCCAGTACCTTGCCTCCCAGGCGCATCATAGCGGATTCAAAGCTCAGCCGGGTGCGGGTGCTGGGCTCGTAGAACAGGGTGGCCAAAATTTTGCCGTCGCAGGCGTGGGCATAGGCTTTCGGGTCGGCAAGAATTCCCTCCGCCAAAGTGAGCAGACGGTCTGTTTCCTCTCGGGTCAGGTCCAATGGGTCGATCAGGTGTCGCATAATGTCCCTTCCTTTTCCACAATTCTTTTTCAAAGATAGTTCCATAAAAAGGCCGCCGCGAATTTCATGCCGCGGCGGCCTGACAGAACGCAGGGCAGCCCCAGCGCTTTTCTGTTTATTCCTCTTCTTCCTCTTCCGGAGCGTCCCAGTTGTGCCACACGTTCTGCACGTCGTCGTTATCCTCCAGAAGGTCCAGCATCTTCTGCATTTTGACGATGGTGTCCTCGTCGGTGATGGTGGTGTAGGTATCGGGGACCATCTCCACCTCGGCGGAAACGAACTCGTACCCCTTCTTCTCCAGGTCTTCCCGAACGCCGCTGAAATCGGAGGGCTCGGTGGAAATCTCGAACACGTCCTCGTCGGCGGCGAAATCGGAAGCGCCAGCCTCCAGAGCGTCGCCCATAACCGTGTCCTCGTCCAGGCCTTCCTTCTCAATGACAATGACGCCCTTCTTGTTGAACATGAAGGAGACGCAGCCGGTGGTGCCCAGGTTGCCGCCAAACTTGTCAAACGCGTGGCGCACGTCGGCAGCGGTGCGGTTCCGGTTGTCGGTGAGGGCCTCCACGATCACGGCCACGCCGTTGGGGCCGTAGCCCTCGTAGGTGACGTTCTCGTAGTTGTCGGTGCTGCCGTCGCCGGCGGCCTTCTTGATGATCCGCTCGATGTTGTCGTTGGGCACGTTGGCAGCCTTGGCCTTGGCAATGCAGTCCCGCAGACGGGAGTTGGCAGCCGGGTCGGCGCTGCCGCCCTCTTTCACCGCCACGGTGAGCTCACGGCCGATCTTGGTGAAGATCTTGGCTTTGGCGCCGTCGGCCTTTTCCTTTTTCCGCTTGATGTTGTTCCATTTCGAATGTCCTGACATAGTTCAACCGCCTTATCCACTCTAGTGTATTCTTCGAGATATCATATCACATTTCTTCCAGGATTTCAAGAGCGATTGCCCTGGCTTGGGCCTGGGCTTCCCCTTTGTGTTCCTCCCCCCGGTCCGTGGCGTCCCACAACGCGCAGCCGGCCAAGGTGGTGTTCATCACGCTGAAGGCCCGCTCCAGCTGGTGGGTGCACACCTCCACCCCAAAACTCTCCTGGGAACCCATGGTCAGCAGCAGCACCGCTTTCCGGTGTTTTTTAATGGGCGGCTTCATCCCCAGGGAAAACCTGGCCTCGAAATACCGCTGGGTCCGGTCCAGCCAGGCTTTCACCGGGGCGGGATAGGAAAAGTTGTACACGGGGGAGGCCACCACCAGCAGGTCGCACTGGCGCAGAGCCTTGTCCACGTCGTCCAGGTCATCGAAGGAGCACCCCTCTTTCTGGGCGCAGACACGGCAGCCGGTACAGGCGTGGGGGGCTCTCTCAAACAGGTCCACCTCCTGGATCTCCCAGCTCTTGTGCTCCCGGAAGCACTCCAGGAAACTGTCCAGCAGCCTGCGGGTGTACCCGTGGCCGTGGGGGGACCCAAACAGCACCAGCGCTTTTTTCTTGGAAGAAAACAGGGACATGGTCTCTCTCCTTTCCCAAATTCAAGGGGCGGCAGTCCTCAGCCCAGCACGCCCAGATGTTCCAGCAGGATCTTCAGCCCGATGAGAACCAGGATAACGCCTCCCACCAGCTCCGCCTTGCTCTTGTACTTGGAGCCGAACAGACAGCCCACCTTGATGCCGATCATGGAAAGCACAAAGGTGATGGCCCCGATAAAGGACACGGCGGCCCAGATGTTCACGCTGAGGAAGGCAAAGCCCACCCCCACCGCCAGGGCGTCGATGCTGGTGGCCACCGCCAGGGGGAACATGGTCTTGACGCTCAGGGAGGCGTCGGGACATTCCTCCTCGCTGGAGAGAGCTTCCCGGATCATATTGCCGCCGATGACCGCCAGCAGGCCAAAGGCGATCCAGTGGTCGATAAAGGTGATCTGATCTCGGAACTGGACCCCCACAAAGTAGCCGATCAGGGGCATCAGCGCCTGAAAGCCTCCAAACCACAGGCCCACCAGGGCCATCTGCCCCACGTTCACTTTCCGCAGCGCCAAGCCCTTGCATACCGATACGGCAAAGGCGTCCATGGAAAGGCCCACCGCGATCAAAAACAATTCCACCAAACCCATTTTTTCTACCTCCAGGTTGTTTTCGGCGTTTTCCGCGCAGAAAAAGAGACTCGCGGAAAACACCCCATTCTATGAATGAACGGGCGTTTTCCATGAGTCTCGTTTTTTCAGACAATACCAGATCTTTCGATCATTGTGTTGACATTGCCGCGGCAAGCCGCAAACTACTCCCCCATGGGCGCCTTCCAGGCCCGGTATCAGGCCGCAAGGCAGTTGTTTCCTGCATTATAGCCCATGGGTCCGGGGTAAGTCAAGGCAAACTTCTTTTCACCGAGGTCACAGTTTCCAGATGTCCCGGTTGTACTCGGCAACGGAACGGTCGGAGGAGAAATATCCTGCCTTAGCGATGTTCACCAGCATCTTTTTCGCCCAGGCAAGCCGGTCCTCAAACTCCTCCAGCGCCTGCTCCTTCACCTGGATATACTCCTTCACGTCCAGCAGGGCCATGAACCAGTCCTTCCGGGTCATGTCCTTGTAAAGCCGGGCCAGGTTCTCCGGGTCGCCCAGGCGCATCATCCGGGGGCTGATGATAAAGTCCACCAGATCGGTAATCTCCTCATCTTTGCCGTAGAAGTCCCAGGGATGGTAGGCGCTCTTGGCGTACAGGTCCATCACTTCCTCGCTGGACTTGCCGAAGATATAGATGTTCTCCTTTCCCACCAGGTCGTGGATCTCCACATTGGCGCCGTCCATGGTGCCCAGGGTCACGGCGCCGTTGAGCATGAACTTCATGTTGCCGGTGCCGCTTGCCTCTTTGGAAGCCAGGGAGATCTGCTCGGAGATGTCGCAAGCGGGGATGAGCCGCTGGGCCCAGGTGATGTTGTAGTTCTCCACCATCACCACTTTCAGCCAGGGGCTCACCTCCGGGTCGTGGGCAATAAGGTCCTGGAGGCAGAGGATGAGATGGATGATGTCCTTGGCGATGATATAGGCAGGGGCCGCCTTGGCGCCGAACAGCAGGGTGATGGGCCGGCGGGGCTTGCGGCCTGCCTTGATCTGCTTGTATTTCCAGATGATATACAGGGCGTTCATCTGCTGGCGCTTGTACTCGTGGAGCCGCTTGATCTGGATATCGTACACGGAGTTCTGGTCGATCTCCACACCGGACTCCTCTTTCAGGCAGGCGGCCAGGGCTTTCTTGTTCTCCTGCTTGATCTCCAAAAGCCTCCGGAGAGTGGGCTCGTCATTTTGGAACTGGAGCAGCTTTTCCAGCTCGTTGGCGTCTTTTTTCCAGCCGGGGCCGATCTTCTCGGTGATGAACCGGGCCAGGGCCGGGTCGCAGTGCATGAGCCAACGGCGGAAGGTGATGCCGTTTGTCTTGTTGTTGAACTTTTCCGGGTACAGGTCGGCGAAGGCCTTCAGCTCGGAGGTCTCCAAAATCTCCGTGTGGAGAGAGGCCACTCCGTTGACGGAGAAGCCGTAGTGGATATCCATATGGGCCATGTGGACCAGGTTGTTCTTATCGATGATGGCCAGCTGCTCCTCCGGATACTTGGCTTTCACCCGCTTATCCAGTTCCCGGATGATGGGCACCAGCTGAGGGGCAGCCTCTTCCAGGTAATCCAGGGGCCACTTTTCCAACGCCTCCGCCAAAATGGTGTGGTTGGTGTAGGCGCAGGTCTTGGTCACCGCTTCGATGGCCTCGTCCAGAGAGAGACCTTTGGCGGTGAGCAGGCGGATCAGCTCGGGGATCACCATGGAGGGATGGGTGTCGTTGATCTGGATCACCGCGTACTTGGGCAGGTCCTTGAGGGAGCGGCCCTTTTCTTCCAGCTCCTTGAGGATCAGCTGGGCCGCGGAGCTGACCATGAAATACTGCTGGTACACCCGGAGAAGCCGCCCCGCCCGGTCGCTGTCGTCGGGATAGAGGAACAGCGTCAGGTTGCGGGCGATGTCCGTCTTGTCGAAGTCGATGCCCTGGGTTACCAGGCTTTCGTCCACGGTTTCCAGGTCGAACAGATGCAGCCGGTTGACGCCGCTTTCATAGCCGGAGACATACAGGTCGTAGAGCACGGAAGTGACTTCTCCCTGGGGGAAGGGCACCTTGAAGGTGACGCCGGTCTTGTTCAGCCAGCTTTGGGGGGACAGCCACACGTCAGGGCGCTCCTGCTGCTTGTGATCCTGGAAGTACTGGTGGAACAGGCCGAAATGGTACAAAAGCCCCACACCGTCTCCGGGCAGGCCCAGAGTGGCGGCGGAATCCAGATAGCAGGCGGCAAGCCTTCCCAGGCCGCCGTTGCCCAGGGAGGGCTCCGTCTCCTGCTCCTCCACCTTGGAAAGATCCTTCCCCGCTTCCGCCAACGCCTCCTTCACCTGGTCGTAGATGCCCAGGTTGATCAGGTTGTTGGAAAGCAGTTTCCCCACCAGAAACTCCGCGGAGATGTAGTACAGCTTTTTCTCCCCCTGAATCTGCTTGGCAGCCTCCAGCTTTTCCTGGGTCAGCTCCAGCAGCGCCAGGTAGATCTCCTTGTCCGTGGCAGCCATCAGGCCCTTGGAAAACCGCAGGCCCACCTTCTGTTCCAATTCGTCACGCATCCGCATGGTCGTTTCCTCCTAAGGTTCTCGCCCGGCCGTAAATGGTGGCCAGCCGGGCCATTTTTTTCGCAAGTTTTTTGGTGGTGCTGTCAATGGAGCACCGCCACTTCCAGTTTTGCCCTCCCACGGTGGAAGGGGTGTTGATCCGCGCCTCGCTGCCCAGATCCAGGTAGTCCTGGAAGGGGATCACCGCCAGGTCCGCCACGCTGGAAAGAGCTGCCCGGATAAAGGCCCAGGTGCCCTCCTTCACATCCCGGATGCCCAGGTAGTCCATGGCAAGCTCCAGGTCGTCGGGAGAGGCGGTGTCGAACCAGCCCCGGGTGGTGTCGTTGTCGTGGGTGCCGGTGTACACCACACAGTGGGTGGGCAGGTTGTGGGGCAGGTAGGTGCTCTCCTCCCCGGCGTTAAAGGCGAACTGGAGCACTTTCATGCCGGGATAACCGCTGTTTTTCAGCAGCCGGTTTACCGCCGGGGTAAGCAGGCCCAAATCCTCCGCAATGATGGCCGCCCTCTCCACGGTCTTGTTGATGGTGCGGATAAAGTCCATCCCCGGGCCCTTGCGCCAGCGGCCGTTGCGGGCGGTGGCGTCCCCGTAGGGGATGGCGTAGTAGCTTTCCAGGCCCCGGAAATGGTCGATGCGCAGCACGTCGTACATGGACAGGTTGGCCTTGATCCGCTCCATCCACCAGGCGTAGCCGTCCTGCTGCATCACGTCCCACCGGTACAGGGGGTTGCCCCACAGCTGGCCGTCCTCGGAAAAGGCGTCCGGCGGACAGCCCGCCACCTCCGTGGGCAGGTTGTTCTCGTCCAGCTGGAACAGCTCCGGGTGGGCCCACACGTCGGCGCTGTCCATGGCCACATAGATGGGCGCGTCCCCGATGATCTTCACGCCCTTTTCGTTGGCGTACTTTTTCAGGCTGTTCCACTGCTGGAAGAACAGGTATTGGGTAAACACGTGGTAGTCCACGTCCTCCTTGCACTGTTTTTTCCAGGTCTCCAGCGTCTCCGGGTCCCGCAGCCGCAGGCTCTCCTCCCATTCGGGCCAGGGGCGGCCCTTCATCCGCTCCTTGATGACCATGTAGAGGGCATAGTCTTCCACCCAGGCCTGGTTCCGCTTCCGGAACCGCTCCAGCACCCGGAAGTTCTTAAAGTGGGAGAACGCCCGCCGCAGCAGCTGCTCCCGCCCAGCCCGGACCGTGTCGTAGTCCACATAGGAGGGGTCCTCCCCCCAGGGGGTGCGTTTGCACCGGCCCTTTTTCAGCAGGCCCGCTTCGCACAGCTCCTGCAGGTCGATGAACAGCGGGTTTCCCGCAAAGGCGGAATAGCTTTGGTAAGGGCTGTCCCCGAAGCTGGTGGGCCCCAGGGGAAGCACCTGCCAGTAGCTCTGCTTGGCGCGGGCCAGAAAATCCACCCACTCCCGGGCCGCCCGGCCAAAGGTGCCAATGCCGTATTTGGATGGCAGGCTGCTTACGGGCAGGAGCACCCCCGCCGCCCGGGTCATCCAGGTTTTCTTCGCCATATTCATGCTCCTTTCCAGGAAAAGGGGCGGACGCGCCCGCCCCGAATTGTTTTAGTCTGGGCCTAGTATAGCACCACCCAGGGGAAAATCGCAAGTAAAATTTGGGAATTTCCTCTAAAAATGGAAAATTGTATAGACTTCATTTTATAAATTTGGCATTTATTTCACCGGGTAAACCGGCTTTTGCTTTTCCAAGGCACTTTTTTCTGATATACTTTAAGACGTGTAATCCATGTAAAGAGAAGAGGATGTCTGTGCCCACGAAACTCCAAGTATTGGAACGCTATTTCGGCTACCCCGCTTTCCGCCCGGGGCAGGAGGAACTGATTGACACCCTGCTTTCCGGCAGGGACGCGGTGGGGATTATGCCCACGGGGGCGGGGAAATCCGTGTGCTACCAGGTGCCCGCCCTGCTGATGGAGGGCATCACCCTGGTGGTATCCCCTCTCATCTCCCTGATGAAGGACCAGGTGATGTCCTTGGTGCAGAACGGGGTGCGGGGCGCCTACCTGAACAGCTCCCTGAGCTGGGGACAGTACCAGGCGGCGCTGCGCAACGCACGTGCGGGGGTGTACAAGATTATCTACGTGGCGCCGGAGCGGCTGCTGACCCCGGAATTCCTGGACTTTGCCAAAGGCGCTTCCATTTCCATGGTCACCATCGACGAGGCACACTGTGTCTCCCAGTGGGGCCAGGACTTCCGGCCCAGCTACTTGACCATTCCGGAATTTGTAGCGGCCCTGCCCAAGCGGCCGGTGGTGTCCGCTTTCACCGCCACTGCCACTCCCCGGGTGCGGAAAGACATTCTCTCCCTGCTGGAGCTGCGGGACCCCATGGTCACCGTCACCAGCTTTGACCGGCCCAACCTGTATTTCGAAGTGCGCCGGCCCAAGGACAAGCTGGCGGAAACCTTTCAGCTTCTGGAGCAGCGCCGGGACAAAAGCGGGATTATCTACTGCGCCACCCGAAAGGCCGTGGAAGAGGTGTGTCAGGCCCTTCAGGAGCGGGGATATGCCGCCACCCGGTACCACGCCGGGCTCACCGACCAGGAGCGGCAGAAAAACCAGGAGGATTTCCTCTACGACCGTGCCACGGTGATGGTGGCCACCAACGCTTTCGGCATGGGCATTGACAAGTCCAATGTGAGTTTCGTCATACACTATCATATGCCCAAAGACCTGGAAAGCTATTACCAGGAGGCGGGACGGGCCGGACGGGACGGCCAGCCCGCGGAGTGTTTTCTGCTGTTCAGCGGCCAGGACGTGGCCTTGAACCGGTTTCTCCTGGCCCGGGGCGAGGAGAACCAGGAGTTTGACGAAAAAGCCCTGGAACAGCTCACCCGTCAAAACGAGCAGCGCCTGCGGGCCATGACCAACTACTGCTACACCACCGCCTGCCTGCGGGAATACATTCTCCACTATTTCGGGGAGCATGCGCCCACCCAATGCGGCAACTGCCAGAACTGCACCGGCCATTTCCGGAAGGTGGACATCACCGCCCAAGCCAGGGAGATTCTCTCCTGTGTGCGGTACCTGCGCCAGAGCTACGGGATCAAAATGGTGGTGGACGTGCTGCGGGGCAGCAAAAGCGAGAAGATTCAGCGCCAGAGGTTTGACAAGCTGCCGGTCCACGGAAAGCTTTCCGGCTACAAGGAGGACGCCCTGCGGGATATGGTGACCACCCTGCTGGTCCAGGGGTACCTTGCTCAAGGGCAGGGGGAATTTCCCACCCTGACTCTGGGCCCCCGGGCCGAGGATCTTCTCCGGGGCCAGGACGCCGTGTGGATGCAGGTCCGGGAGGGGGACAGCCCCGTCCCGGTGAAAAAATCCCCCCGGGACCTGCCCAAAAGCGACCCGGAACTGTACGGCCGTCTGCGGGAGCTGCGGGGAAAGCTTTCCCGCGCGCAGAACATCCCCATGTACGTGGTGTTCTCCAACGCCAGCCTGGAGGCTATGGCTGCCTACCAGCCCACCACCCCGGCGGAATTTTTGGAGGTGCCCGGCGTGGGCCAGGCAAAGCTGCAAAAGTACGGTGCCCCCTTTCTCCAGGAGATCCAGCGCTGGAAAGAGGAGACAGAAAAAGCATAAGCAAAGCGCCGGACCGGCAGGTGTTCCCCGTCGGTCCGGCGCTGTTAGTTTGTCAGCGGGAAACCCGCTTGGCCATCCAGATGTCCGGCTTGCCCGGCCCGTTGGCGTCGGGCAGCACCCCCACAATCTGAAAGCCCTGCTTCTGATAGAACTCGTAGGGATGGCGTCCCAGGTTCCGGATGTCCTGTATTTTTCGGAAGGTGTCCTCAAACAGGTCCCCCTGGCTGAGGGAGGTTTGGAAGAACTCGTCGTCGGTGCCCAGGTACAGGGTAAGGCATCCCCGGGCGGCACATTCCCGCTCCAGCCTGGCCCCCACCGCGGCGCCGCTGCCCTCTCCCCTTCTGGCCTCTGTCACCGCCAGAGGGTGAAGCTCCCAAGCCGTGACCCCATACTGGGGCATGGCGCCCACAAAACCCAGCAGGTTCCCCTCCTCTTCCGCCATGAAGGCCAGCCGGTCCTCCTCCAGGCAGAGAGCTATCTGCTGGGCGGCCAGGTCACCGCTGTACGCCTGGGGAAAGCATTCACGCAGCAGGTCCTGGGCCTGAAGAAGGAACGCCCGGTCGCTTCGGGGAAATTCCTTGATCTCCATTGCGCTTGCTCCTCTCTCAACGCAAAAGGAGGGAGCCCAAGGCCCCCTCCCAAAAATGCGCGGTGAATGTTACTTGACCTCCACGGCCCAGCCGAAGGGATCTTCCACCTTGCCGGTCTGGATGCCGGTGACGGTGTCGTACAGCTTCTGGCTCACAGGGCCGATGCCGCCGCCGGAGATCTCCATCACGTTGTCCTCGAAGCGCAGAGCGCCCACAGGGGAGATCACAGCCGCGGTGCCGCTGCCCCAGCACTCCTCCAGAGCGCCGGACTTGGCGGCTTCCACCAGCTCGTCCACGGAGATGCGGCGCTCTTCCACTTCCATGCCCCAGTGGCGGCACAGGTCGATGCAGGAAGCACGGGTGACGCCGGGCAGGATGGAGCCGTTGAGCTTGGGAGTGACCACCTTGCCGTTGATCTTGAAGAAGATGTTCATGGCGTCCACTTCCTCGATGTACTTGCGCTCCACGCCGTCCAGCCACAGCACCTGGGAGTAGCCCTCGTCGTGGGCCTTCACCTGGGCCGCCAGGCTGGCCACGTAGTTGCCGCCGGTCTTGGCTTCGCCAATGCCGCCCCGCACAGCCCGGACGTAGTCGTCCTCGATCCAGATCTTCACAGGGTCAAGGCCGCTCTCGTAGTAGGCGCCGGAGGGAGACAGGATGATGATGAACAGGTAGGTGTCGGAAGGCCGCACGCCCAGGAAGGGGTCGGTGGCGATGACGAAGGGACGGATATACAGGGAGGTGCCGGCCTGGGTGGGGATCCAGTCCTTCTCTACGCTAACCAGAGTCTTCAGCGCGTTGAGGAAGTCATCCTCGGGAATCTCGGGGATGCACAGACGCCGGTTGGAGTTGTTGGCCCGCTCGATATTCTTGTTGGGACGGAACAAAAGCACACGGCCGTCCTCGGTCTTATAGGCCTTCAGGCCCTCGAACATCTCCTGACCGTAGTGGAACACCATGGCGGAGGGCTCCAGGGAAATGGGCTGGTAGGGAACGATCTTGGGGTCGTGCCAGCCATGCTCCTTGTCGTAGGGCATGACATACATATGGTCGGTAAAGATCTTGCCAAAGCCCAGCTTGGACTGGTCCGCCGGCTTTTGCTTGGGAGTTTTCGTAAGTTCGATTTTGATTTCCTGCATAACAAAACACCTTTCCTTTCCAAAGCCGCCGCGGGGCTTTGGCCTTCTGGGCGGTCTCTTTTCAAAAATTATAGCACAATCGAAAGATTTTGCAAGAAGCAGCCCCCTCCCCTTGCAAAAAGGGGAGAACTTCTAAAATTTTTCCACTTTTTCCATTTCAATAGGCGAAACACTCCAAAGGAAAACGCCTTACTTCTGGCACGCCCGGACAAACGCGCTAAAGATCTTCCGGCTGTTCTCGTCGCTCAGGCGGGAAAACTCCGGATGCCACTGGACACCCAGGGCAAACCGGTGGTCGGGCAGGTACACCGCTTCCACCATGCCGTCGGGGGCTTTCGCCGCCACTTTCAGGCCTTTCCCCAGGGTTTTGATCCCCTGGTGATGGTAGGAGTTCACCCCCATCTCCCGGACGCCCACCGCTTCGAACAGGGGCGTCCCCTCCTCCACCTGGACCTGGTGGGCCACCTTGTCATAGGGAGGCGTCTCGTGGTGCTCCACGTCGCTGGGGCACTGGGTGGGAATATCCTGGTACAGGTCGCCCCCCAGCATCACGTTGAACAGCTGAATGCCCCGGCAGATGCCCAGCAGGGGCTTTCCCGTGGCCAAAGCCAAGGGGAAAAAGGCCTTCTCCATATTGTCCCGCTCCGGGCAGAGCACCCCGCATTGTTCGCTGGGTTCCTGACCGTAGAGGGAAGGCTCCACATCGTGGCCGCCAGGAAACAGGAAGCCGTCAAAGGTCTCCGCGAACCGGCCCAGGGACTCGGGGTCGGTGGTGAGGGGAAGCACCACGGGAATGGCTCCCGCGTCCTCCAGGCCCTGGGCGTACCCGGGCAGCATCCAATAGCTCTCCTTAGTCTCGTCGTACAGGGAGACAAGGCCGATCATGGGTTTCATAAGAAAAACTCCTCTCCAGGATGAATTGTAGCATAGCACCTGCCTAGCATACCACAGAAGGGGCGGCTTTTGCAATGTTTCCCTGAAAAAGCTGCAAACAATGTCGTTGCGCAGGCCGGAGTTTTTCCGTATAATAGATAAAAATACCACCAAAAGGATGTGCAGACTTATGGCTTTGATCCAATGCAATTTCTTTTCCAAAGCGCTGATGCGCACGGTACCCATCCAGGTCGTCCTGCCCACGGACAAGTTTGTCGGCCCGGAAGGGGCCATGCCGGAAGGTCCGTTCAAAACCCTGTACCTGCTTCACGGCATTATGGGCAACTATACCGACTGGGTCAGCGGCACCCGGGTCCAGAGCTGGGCCCAGGATAGGAACCTGGCGGTGGTGATGCCCTCCGGGGACAACAGCTTCTATGTGGACAACCCCAAGTCCGGCGCCAACTACGCCACCTTCATCGGCAAGGAGCTGGTGGACTTCACCCGGCGCACCTTCCCCCTGTCCCGGAAACGGGAGGACACCTTCATCGGCGGTCTTTCCATGGGCGGCTTCGGGTCCATTGTCAACGGCCTGCAGAACCCGGAAACCTTCGGGGCAGTGTGCGCCCTGTCCTCCGCGCTGATCCTGGGGGCCGTGCCGGAACACACGGAATACACCGACAACATCTTCACCAACCGCGGCTACTATGAGAGCATTTTCGGGGACATCAACCAGGTGCGGGGCGCCGACTTCGACTACGACGCGCTGGCGGAAAAGGTGGCTCCTCTGGCGGAAAAGCCCAAATTCTACATGGCCTGCGGCACGGAGGACGAGCTCATTGGCGTAAACCGGCAATTCCGGGACCACCTGCAAAAGCTTGGATTCGACGTGACCTACGAGGAAGGCCCCGGCGTGCACGACTGGTACTTCTGGGACGAGTACATTCTCAAAGCGCTGGAATGGCTTCCCCTGGGCCAGGCGGAGCAGGGCGTCAGCTCCGGGAACATCGACGGATAACAGGCCGGGATATCCCGGTTGAATGGGAGGAGAGTCGAAAGGCTCCCCTCCTTTTTCTGTCCCCTGCGCAGCCCATTCTCCCCTCTGCACCTCTCAGGCTCCCTGCGCCAGGGGAAGTGGATTCACTTTGTTTTCTCTGGGAGTACCGGGAAATTTCCGCGGTATTCTTTTTTTGAAAAAAGCATTGACAAACCGTTCTAAGTGTGTATATAGTATATATACAATATTCCATCGCGAAGGAATATTGCAGCCGTCGGCGGGAAGGTACCTCCTGCCGGCGCCTTCGGAGGATGGGCCCATCCTTCGGGGAATTGAACCGCCTGAGCAAGCCGGAACCGCCGGTCTTTTCAGGCGTCAGGAGTGTGATGGTTTGCATATCGTCATCAGCAATCAAAGTGGAAAACCCATTTACGAACAGATCACCGAGCAGGTGAAAGCCCTGATTATTTCCGGGGAACTGAAGGAAGGCGACGCCCTCCCCTCTATGCGGCTGCTGGCCAAGGAACTGCGCATCAGCGTCATCACCACCAAGCGGGCTTACGAGGAGCTGGAGCGGGAAGGCTTTCTCTACTCCATCACCGGCAAGGGCAGCTTTGTGGCGGGGAAAAACGCGGAGTTTCTCAAGGAAGAGCAGCTCCGCCAAGTGGAGGAACACCTGACCCAGGCCGTCCACGGGGCGCAGCTTTGCGGCATGGAGCTGGAGGAGCTGCTGGAAACTCTCCGCCTGCTCTGGAAGGATTCCTAACGAAAAAAGGAGAAACCTATGGAATACGCTTTGGAACTGCGCGGCCTGCGCAAGAACTATCATCATTTTACCCTGGACAACGTGAGCCTCTCCCTGCCCAAAGGGTGCATTATGGGATTTATCGGGGAAAACGGCGCCGGGAAAAGCACCACCATCAAGGCCATGGTGGGACTTATCAGCAAGGACGGAGGCGAGATCCGCCTGCTGGGCCAAGACCCCACTCTGGACCGATCTGTAATGGAACAGGTGGGCCTGGTGCTGGACAGCGGCTTCTTCCCGCCGGAAATGAACGCCAAACAGCTGGGTGTTTCCATGGCCCGCATTTACCAACGCTGGGACCCGGAAGAATTCCGCCGCTTTCTGGAGCGCTTTCAGATTGCCTGGGAGAAAAAGATCAAGGAATACTCCCGGGGCATGGTGATGAAGCTGTCCCTGGCGGTGGCTCTGTCCCACGGGGCAAAGCTGCTGCTTCTGGACGAGGCCACCAGCGGGCTGGACCCCATTGTGCGGGACGACATTCTGGACATTCTCTACGACTTTATCCAGGACGAGGAACACAGCGTGTTTCTATCCTCCCATATCACAGCAGACCTGGAGAAGATCGCCGACTACATCGCCTTCATCCATCGGGGGAAACTGCTGATGGTGGGGGAAAAGGACGACCTGCTTTCCTCCTACGGCCTGCTCCACTGCACCCGGGACCAGCTGGAAGAGTTGGCTCCCGACACAGTAGCGGGGTACCGGACCAGCGAATTCGGGGTGACCGCCCTGGTAAAGCGATACCGAATGCCAGGAGATTACCCCGTGGAAAACGCCTCCTTGGACGACATTCTGCTGTACTGCGTCAAGGGAAAGAAACTTGCAAGCCAGGAGGGATTCTAAAATGTTAGGGCTGCTTTATAAGGATATTTACACCGCGAAAAAAGAACTGCTTCTCACCCTGGTGATGCTGGCCCTGTTTGTGGGATACAACGCCATCCTGGGTCAGGCGGAAATGCTGGGCCCCACCCTGGGCGTCATGGTGTCCTTGGGCGCCATGACTCCCACCTATTCCCTCAACTATGACAAGACCTGCGGCTGGAACAAGTTCGTCTGCGCCAGCCCCATCTCCCGGACGAAAGTGATCCTGATGAAATATCTGGAGGGCATCCTCAGCAGCCTGGTGATCGGGCTGCTGGTGGTGGTCTGCAACCTGGCCGCAGGCTCTCCCATGCCATCCTGGGCCTATCCCCTGCTGTTCTGTACCATCCTGTTCGCCCAGGCTATTATGATGCCTGTCTGCCTGCGGCTGGGACAAAACATGGTTGTGGTGGTGTTCCTGCTGATGGTATTCCTTCCCACGGGCCTGCTTTTCAGCCTGAACAAGGCGGGGATTTGGACGGATGAAGCCATTCGCGCTGCCTTCGACTTCGTGGAGCACCACATCTCCTCCCTGACTCCGGTGCTGGTTCTGGTGGTCTTAGCGCTGTATGTTCTGTCCTTTCTGGTGACACGGCACATCTACCGGCACATGGAATTTTAATATCACCTGAGACAGCGGCGCCCGGACGATTTCCTTTTTACAGGAACGTCCGGGCGTTTTTGTCCCGGAGAAACCGGTTCACTCCTCCAGTTTCAGGCGGAACTTGTTTTTCTCGTATTCCAGCAGCCCCTCTTTCCGCATTTTGGAAAGCTCCCCGCTGAGGGCGCTTCGGTCCACCCCTAGGTAATCCGCCAGCTGCTGCCGGTTGTAGGGAATCTGAAACGAACTGCTGCCCGAGATTTTGGACCACTCGGAAAAGAAGGACATAAGCCGCCCCCGAATGGATTTGGGACTGGTGTGGAGAATCCTCTGGGAAAGACGGAGGCTTTTATGGGCGCACACCGTGAGCAGGTTCCTCACCAGCTTCCCATGAAAGGGGCAGGCGTTGGTGCAGGTGGTCAGGGCCCTGCTCACGTTGAGGAACAGCACCCGGGTGTCCTCCAGAGCGGAGACGGAAATGCGCAGGGGTTCCCCGGGGATGCAGGCGTACACCTCGGCAAACACCTCCCCCGGGGCAACGCTGCCCAGCACGCTGTTATTCCCCCAAACGTCCCCCCAGGAAATGAGGGCCCTGCCGGACAGGACAATCCCCAGGCTTTCCGTGGCCTCCCCTTCGGGAAGGATCACCTCTCCTTTGCCGTATTCCCGTCTCTGCGCTCCCAAGCACTGGAGCAGAGAGGAAATCTCCTCTCCCTCCATGCCCTGGAACAGACTGCAAGTTTGCAACTCCCCGTACATTTTTTCGCCTCCGTTGTTTTAACAACATACTTTTCCTTGAGAGTATAGTATACTCTCCTGGAAAGATCAAGAGACAAGAAGGGAGCGATCTACGATGATCCGCAAAATCATTCAGATAGACCAGGAAAAATGCAACGGGTGCGGCGCCTGCGCCCAAGCCTGCCACGAGGGAGCCATCGGCATGGTGGAGGGAAAAGCCGTCCTGCTCCGGGACGATTACTGCGACGGCTTGGGGGACTGCCTCCCTGCCTGCCCCACCGGGGCCATCACCTTTGTAGAGCGGGAAGCTGCCCCCTACGACAAAAAAGCGGTTCAGGAAAACCAGCGCAGCAAGCAGACGGCCCCTGTCCACAGCGGCTGTCCCGGCCATCAGATGCGGACCTTTGACCGGACTGCTCCCCTGTCCCCCAGCGTTCCCCAGGGGGACATCCCCTCGCAGCTGGGCCAGTGGCCCTGCCAGATCAAGCTGGCCCCGGTAAACGCCCCCTACTTCCAGGGCGCCAAGCTGCTTATCGCCGCGGACTGCACCGCCTACGCCTACGCCAATTTCCACCAGGAGTTTATGCGGGGGAAGATCACCCTCATCGGCTGCCCTAAGCTGGACGGGGTGGATTACAGCGAGAAGCTGACCCAGATCCTCAAAACCAACGACATCCAAAGCGTGACCATCCTGCGCATGGAGGTGCCCTGCTGCGGAGGGCTGGAAGCCGCGGCCAAAACCGCCCTGCAAAACAGCGGGAAATTCCTCCCCTGGCAGGTGGTGACCCTCTCTGTGGACGGCAGAATCCTGGACCGGTGACCTCACCGGCCGTCCTCCCCATTGTGCAGGAATAGAAAGGCGGGCTGGACCGATGGGTCCTGCCCGCCCTTTTTGCGTGGAATCCTTTTGCGTTAAATATGACTGCCCTTTTTATTTCTTCGCAGGCTCCAAACCGGTCCGCTCCTGAATAAAGGCTTCCAGCAGCTTCGCGGTCTTGTCAATGCCCAGCCTGGTGCTGTTGATGCACAGATCGTACCCACGGGAATCGCCCCACTTCACTTCCGAGTGGCGGTTGTGGTACTTCTTCCGGGATTTGTCGTGGCGGGCAATCATAGCGGCCGCCTCTTCCCGGGAGAAGTTGTGCTGCTTGCTCACCCGCTGGATCCGGTCCTCCAGGTCACCCAGCACAAAGAAAGAGACCAGCCTCTCGTCCCCGCGGAACACCTCGTCGGCGCACCGGCCCACAATGACAAAGGATTCCCCGGAGGCGGCCTTCTTGCGGAGGAACTCAAACTGCATTTCCGCCACAATCTCCTCAATGGAATTGGTGTAGCCCTTCACGCTGCGGGAAAAGAACACGTTTCTCCTCTGCTCGTCATACTTTTCCAGGTACTCGATACGGATATTCTTCTCCTCGGCAATATCCTCCAAGATCCGCCGGTCGTAGTAGGTGATCCCAAAATACTCCGCGATCTTCTCCCCCACGTAGTGGCCTCCGCTTCCGAACTCCCGGCCCAGGGCGATGATCACTTGCTTTTTCATGGTCGCTTTCCTCTCTTTCCCAAATTAGCAATACCGCACGAAAATGATCACCATGGAAATCGTCACAACGATGACCGTAGCGGGAACAGCGGTTTTGCAGTAGTTCTTCCAATCGATGAAATAGCCGTTGCGGGAAGCCACAGAGGTGCCCACCACGTTGGCAGAGGCTCCGATGGGGGTGGCGCTCCCGCCGATATCCGTACCCATGGCCAGGCCCCAGGCCAGAGTGGAAGGATCCACGCCCTGGGCAGCCGCCAGAGTTTTCACCACAGGGATCATGGTGGCGGCGAAGGGGATGTTGTCCACAAAGGCGCTGGCAATGGCGGACAGCCAAATGATAATGGCCACCATCAGTTTCAGGTTGCCTCCGCTGATCTGCCCAATGAAGCCGGCCAGAACCTCCAGCACCTGGGTCTGCTCCAGGCCGCCTACCACAATGAACAGGCCCACAAAGAACAGCAGGGTCTTATAGTCCACCTTCTTCAGCAGCTCCAGGGCGTCCTTCCAGAACACCACCAAGGTGACCACCGCGATTACCAGGCCAATGAGGGCCACGGTCAGGCCGGTGGCGGAATGGGTGGCAAGCAGAGCCACCGCCGCGGCGAAGATTACGCAGCTGAAGGCAAAGTCCCGCTTGCTCCCGATGGCGCTGGTGGGAGAAGGCATGGTGGAAAGGTCCACATTCCCGCCGCCGGCGGAAGCCAGCTCCTTCCGGTAGGCGAAGAAGAAGTAGAAAATAACGGCAACCAGGCCCACCCCGGCGATCAGGCCGGTATTCACCAGGAAATCCGTGAAGGAATATCCCAGGGACGTACCGATGATGATGTTGGGCGGGTCTCCGCACATGGTGGCGGAACCCCCAAGATTGGCGCAGAAGATCTCCGACAGAATCATGGGGATGGGATTGAATTGAAGCAGCTTCGCCAGCTCCACGGTGACAGCCGCCAGGAACAGGATCACGGTGATGCTGTCAATGAACATGGCCAGCAGCGAAGAGAGGATCATGAATGTGATGAACAGGGGGATCGTCTGATAGTGGACCAGCTTGGCCAACGCCAAACACAGCCACCGGAAGAACCCCGCTTTCGCCATGCCTTCCACCATGACCATCATGCCCAGAATGAACACAATGGTGGCCCAGTTGATGCCCGAGGAAGACTCTGCCGCCTCCGACGCGGTGTACCAGAAATCCGGCTGGAAGAAACTGCTGAAGTTCAGCGTTTTCCAGATGGCGTCTGGGCTGTGCATGACAATGCCGAATACCACCAGGATCATCACTGCGCCGCAGCCCAGGGTGAGGTACTGCCGCTCGATCTTTTCCATTACTACCAGCACGAACATGGCGATGAAGATCACCACTGCCAGAACTTGTGCTACTACCATGAAACTCCCCCCATTATAATAGTGAAACACGAAAGAGAATCCAAACGTTTTTTCTTTCCTCTAGATTTTATCCCAATCCCCCCGTTTGTGCAAGAGAACCTTAAGCATTTTCTCCGAATTTCCCAAAATCCGTTTGGTTTTCTCCAAGAAACTCCCAGGATTTCCCAGAAAAGCAACAGCTAAAAATCGGATTTTCAACACCGTCCAGTTTCACTTGCTCCGATTCTCAACAGCAGTCCTCGAATAATTTATAGAGATATAAATTTTCATTGTATATAATTAACTTTATATTCTCGCTCAAAGAAGAAAGGAGCATATGAAAGCGATGAAACTGACAAAGAGAGTTCTTGCGATCCTGCTGGCAGGCCTGATGACCGCCAGCATGGCTGCCTGCGGCGGAAACAACACTTCCAGCACAGGCACCGAGGGCAACTCCTCCACCGGCGGAGACAGCTCCGCTTCGGAAGAGAGCTCCAACGAAACCTCTGAGACCTCCGAGACCGGCAGCGGGGAAGTGGTCACCCTGGTGGTCTGGGGACAGGGAAGCGCTGACACCGACGACGTAAACGAGGTAGCGGAAGCGGTCAGCCAGCTCACCCGGGACTCCATTGGTGTGGAGATTGAATTCGTGCGCGGCCAGGACGGCGAGCAGGTAAACCTGGCCCTCACCTCCGGCGAGCAGATTGACCTGCTCAACTACAACCCTGTCAGCGGCGGTCTGCCCTCCCTGGTGCGCAACTCTTATGCCACCGCGCTGGACGACCTGGTGGAAGAGTACGGCCAGGGCGCCCTGGAGCTGATCGATCCCATCGACTTGGAGTCCTGCCGGATTGGCGGCGTGCTGTACTCCCTGCCCAACATGCGTGACACCACCTGGTCCGTGGGCTTCGGCTACCGCCAGGACATCCTGGACGAGCTGGGCCTGGAAGTGGGCGAATCCACCACCTTCGAGGAGTTCCACGACATCCTGTTGAAAGTACATGAGGCCTACCCCGACATGTATGCCATGGTGCCCTCTTGGGCCGGCGGCGGCATGCAGATCCCCATGCCCTACGATCCCCTGGGCGACACCCTGGGCGTTCTGGAGAACGCTTTTGACTCCAGCACCGAAGTGGTGAACCTGTACGAGACCGACACCTACCGGGAATTCTGCGAGATGATGTACCAGTGGAACCAGGAAGGTCTTGTCATGCCTGACGCCACCACCACCACGGAAAACAACCTGCTTTCCGCCAACGGCTTTGCCATCTTCTCCAACATCAAGCCCGGCATCGAGGGCGAGCTGAGCCGTCAGAACAATAAGGACATCAAGGTGTCCGCTGTCATCGAGCCCTATAAGCACACCGGCGTGGCTCAGGGCAACAACTTCATCATCCCCTACTGCGCCGCCTATCCTGAGAAGGCCATGCAGCTGTGGAACCTGATGTACACCGACGCCGACATTTCCAACCTGTTTGTCAACGGCATCGAGGGCAAGCACTGGGTCTACGCCAACGAGGAAAAGACCCTCATCACCACTCCCGAAGGTGTGGAGTCCAGCGCCACCGGCTACTCTGTGTGCGACTGGGCCATGCCCAACCAGCAGATCACCATTCCCTGGGTGGGCAACCCCGAGGACCTGTGGGATCAGCTCAACGAGTTCAACAAGAGCGGCGTTGCCAGCCCTGCCCAAGGCTTCACCTGGGACAGCACCAGCATGATCAACCAGATCACCGCCTGCAACAACGTGGTCAGCCAGTATGACGTGGCCCTGCGCTGGGGCACTCTGAATCCCAGCGAGGCGCTGGATCAGTTCAACGCCGACCTGAAAGCTGCCGGCATGGATGAGATCATCGCCGAGAAGCAGCGTCAGCTGGACGAGTATCTGGCCTCCAAAGAGTAATTCATTCTACTCTGTCATTTCCAGAAAGGCCTCCCCGGGCGACCGGAGGGGCCTTTCCGGCCTGTGGAGCACGTTTTGGAAGACCCATTGGGAGCCTTCCCATCCCATAAAAAAGGAGTTGTAGACAGCACATGAAACCGCTTTCCGATTACAGCCACATCCGTGGGTTCAACTACACAGCCAGCTACGCCCAGAACGACCTGGACTTCTGGAACAACTACCGCCACGACGTGGTGGACCGAGAGATGGGCTATGCCCAGCGGCTGGGCCTGAACAGCGCCCGGATCTTCCTGGCCTACAAGGCCTATCTGAAGGACCGGGAGAAATTTCAGGAAAACCTCCGCGACTTCGTGCGCACCGCCTGGGCCCACGGGGTTTCCACCACACCCATCCTGTACTGCGGCGGACCCTTCTACCCGGATTTCGTGGAGGAGGAAGCCAAGGACGGGCTGCCCAAAATCGTCAGCATTTTGAAGCCGGAAAACTACCACCTGGCCGACGAATACTTCGATGACGTCTACCAGGCGGTGGGAAACGAACCCGGGCTGCTGTTCTGGGACATCGCCAACGAGCCCGGCTACCACACTCCCAACTTTGTCACCTTCTACCCCGAGGAGCCGGAGTTCCGAAAAGCCCTGGCCCCCATGCCGGAGGACATGGAGTCTTTCCGGGCCAAGCAGGAACTGGTGTGGGAGTTCATCCGCCACGCCATTGCCCATGTGCGGGAAAAGGACCCGGTGAACGCCCTGGGCGTGGGCAACACCTACGCCTATGAGATTGAGCCCAGCAAGACCGCCCCCCTGGTGGACGTGCTCATCTTCCACAACTACTTTGAGACCCGCAAGCGTGTGCGGGACGAATGCGACATCATGATGCGGCTCAGCGAGAAATACCACAAGCCTGTGGTGAACAACGAGTGCTGCTGCCTGTGCCGCTCCAACCCCTACGACATGGAGCTGGAGATTATGGCGGAGTACGGCTTCGGCTTCTACGTGTTCGAGCTGATGATCGGGTCCAGCATGTGGCAGCGGGTCCACGGCATCTGCTATCCCGACGGCACCGTGCGGGATCCCTCCATTGTGGCGGCGGTCCAGGGCTTCTTCCGCAACCGTGGCCCCTCCGCCCTGCCGGAAAACGTCAACGAGGAGGGTTCCGCCGACCTGGCCGTTCAGCTGGCCACCAAGGCTCTCACCGAAACGGCGGACCGCTCCCGGCGCCACTGCTACAGGGAAAACGCGGAGCAGCTGCTTGAGGCTGCGGAGTATATCTGCAACCTGCTGGAAGCGGGACAGTACGTGCCCATGCGGGTGCCCCCCACTGCCAAAATTGCCGCTTACCGCCGTCAGGAACAGCCTGACCTGGAGGAGATCCGCACCTGGCTGTACCAGCTGATCCGCCAGCTCAAGGAGGTCTGCTGCATGGTGGAGGGCGGAGAGACCAACAGCCGGGTGTAAGCCCCGCTCCATTCCGTTTCACGATTACAAGAGAGGGTCCCGTCTGCTCCGGGGCCCTCATTTTTTGCCTGTTTGTCCAAATCGGCTTGTGCAGGCCGGTGGGTTCTGCTACAATAAAGCCAGCAAAAGGGGCGTCCGCTCTGGGACGCCTACACCCACAAAGCGGGAGGAGAAACGGGATGGAATGGAACAGGGAACGGATCGGCGGCACTTTTGCGGAGCTGGTGGAGATAGACTCCCCCAGCCGTCAGGAGCGGCAGATGGCGGACAAACTGAAGGAACTTTTCGGCGCACTGGGGGTCTCCCTGGAGGAGGACGGCGCCGGGCCCTCCTTTGGGGGGAACACAGGCAACCTGCTGGGGCGGGTGAAGGGACAGCTCCCGGGAAGCCCCCTGCTGTTCTCCGCCCACATGGACACCGTGGAGCCCTCTCGGGGGAAAAAGGCGGTGTTCCACCCGGATGGGACCATCACCAGCGCCGGGGACACGGTGCTGGGCGCCGACGACCTGGGCGGGGTCACCGCCATACTGGAAGCCGTCCGGTGGCTGAAAGAGACCGGGACGCCCCACCGGGACCTGGAGCTGATGTTCTCCCCCTCGGAAGAACGGTTCTCCGAAGGGACCCATCAGTTCGACTTTGGCAAATGCAGGGCAAAAATGGCGTACGTGCTGGATTTGGCGGAGGACATGGGAGCGGCTGCCATCCGGGCGCCGGGAAGCATCCAATTCTGGATCACGGTCCACGGCAAGGCGGCCCACGCGGGATTCGCCCCTGAGGAGGGCATCCACGCAGTCTCCATTGCCGCGGAGGCCCTGAGCAGCCTGCAATTCGGCCACGTGGACCCGGTCACCACCGTGAACGTGGGAGTGATCCAGGGTGGGCTGATGCCCAACATCGTCCCCGAGTCCTGCCAGGTGGAGGGAGAAATCCGCTCCTACCAGGACCAGCGCATAGAAGAGGAATGGCAGAAGATTCTGTCCGCGTTCCAGAAAGCAGCCGAGAAGCGGGGCGGCACCGTCAGCTCCCGGGTGCGCCAGTGCTACAAGGCACTGAACACCCCGGAGGACGCTCCGGTGGTGGCCTGCTACCAGAAAGCCTGCGAGAAAGTGGGCCTCACTCCCAAACTGGTGGGCACCTTCGGCATGAGCGACTGCAACCACTTCCCCCAGCACGGCATTCAGGGGATCGTGGTGGCGTCTGCCATGTGGAAATGCCACTCCACCCAGGAATACACCACGCTGGACTCTCTCTGCCAGCTCACCCAGCTGGTCATCGCCCTGATGACCCAGGAAGAGCTTCCTCGGTAAACCGTACCGCAAAAAGCTCCGCACCGATCCCCTTGCCGGGAAGCCTGTGCGGAGCTTTTCTTATTCTTCATACCGGATGGTGACAGTGGAGATCACCGGCTGGTCCTCTGCCGGGATGGTGCCGTTGTCGTCGGTGGGCTGGGCGCTTTCGCAGATCTCATCCACAATGTCCATGCCCTCTGTCACATAGCCAAAGACCGCGTATTCCTCATCCAGATAGGTGGAATCCTCCTGAACAATGAAGAACTGGGAGCTGGCGCTGTCGTAGTCGTCGGAACGTGCCATGGACACGGCGCCCCGGGTGTGAGACAAGCTGTTGTCATAGCCGTTTTCCGAAAACTCCCCGGGAATGATCTCCTCGCTGCCGCCGGTGCCGTCCCCGTTGGGGTCCCCTCCCTGCATCATGAACCCTTCGATGATTCGATGAAACGTAAGACTCACAGAAAGTTCGCACAGCTTTTAGATTCCCTTAAGATTCCTGTGGTACGCTGAAAGTGGGCCAATGCCCTTGGGCTGTGTGAAAGGAGATGGAGCCATGCGGCTGTTCATTGCGGAGGACGATCCCAAACTGCTGAAAACTCTGAAACATATTTTTGAAAGCAACAAATACATGGTGGATGGTGTGGGCGACGGCCAGGAGGCGCTGCTCTACGCCGAGACCGAGGAGTACGACGGCCTGGTGCTGGACATTATGATGCCGGGCATGGATGGCGTGGAAGTGCTGAAACGGCTGCGGGGCCAGGGGATTTCCACCCCGGCCCTGTTCCTCACCGCCAGAACGGAGATCTGCCAGCGGGTAGAGGGGCTGGACGCCGGCGCCGACGACTACCTTCCCAAGCCCTTCGCCACCGCGGAGCTGCTGGCAAGGGTGCGGGCCATGCTCCGCAGGAAAGACAACTTTGTGCCGGACCTGCTTTCCGTAGGGGAGCTTTCCCTGAACCGGTCCACCTACGAGCTGCTGTACCGGGGAAGGACCCAGTCCCTCAGCGGCAGGGAATTCCAGATTATGGAGATTCTGATGCAGCGCCCCGGCTTTGTGGTCCCCACCGACCTGTTCCTGTCCCACGTGTGGGGGTGGAACAGCGAGGTGGACATCAGCGTGGTGTGGGTGCACATCTCCAACATCCGGAAAAAACTGAACCGGCTGCGGGTGCCGGCGGAAATCCGCTTCCTCCGGGGCGCCGGCTATGTGCTGGAGGTGGAGAGATGATCTACCGGCTGCGGAAGAAGTTCATCAGGATCTGCACCCTGTCCTTCCTGGCGGTGTTTCTGGCCCTGTTCTGCTGCATCTACCTTACCACCTACCTGCAGACCACCCGCTCCCTGGACGACCTGGCGGACATTCTCTCAGAAAACGACGGCAGCTTCCCCAATGTCCAGACCTTCGGCCCCCACGCAGAACCCGGAAACGCCTTTTACCACCCGGTTTTTCACCGTGCGGTTTGACGCCCAGGGAGAGGTGCTCTCCACGGACATTCAATCCATCGCAAGCGTCACCCAGGAGGAAGCCGCCGACTACGGAGAGCAGGCCCTGCACAAGGGCAGTGAGCGGGGCTGGGTGGGCAGCTACCGCTTTAAGGTCACCGCTTCCTCCCAGGAGACGGTGGTGGTGTGCGTCAGCGGCACCTCCGCACTGGGCATGAACCGGAACTTTCTCACCACCGCCTCCCTGGTGTTTGTGGGGGGCAGCCTGGTGGTGCTTTTGCTGGTGACCCTGTTTTCCAGACGGGCGGTAAAGCCGGTTGCGGAAAGCTACGAGCGGCAAAAGCAGTTCGTCACCGACGCCAACCACCAGCTGAAAACGCCCCTCACCCTGATCCGGGCCAACCTGGACATTCTGGAAGGCGAGACCGGGCCCAGCGAGTGGCTCAGCGACATTCGGGAAGAGACGGAGCTCATGTCCCAGATGGTGGGAAAACTGGTGGCCCTGGCCCGCATGGACGAGGAAGCGGCGCCTTTGGAGACCAGGCCCTTCGACCTGGCGGAAGCAGTGGCGGACGGGGTGTCCTTTTTCGCCCCCGCTGCGGAACAGGCGGGGAAATCCCTGGAAGCCCAGGTTCCCCCCGCCCTGGAGTACAAGGGGGACGAAGGCGCCATCCGCCAGCTGATTTCCATCCTGCTGGACAACGGGGTGAAATACTGCGACCCGGGCGGAACCATCCGGGTGACCCTGACCGCCGGAAGGCATCCGGTCCTGTGGGTAGACAACACCTGTGCCCAGGTGGGGGACCTTCTCCTCTCCCGGCTGTTCGACCGCTTTTACCGCGCCGACCAGGCCAGGACCTACGGCAACGGGTTCGGGGTGGGGCTCTCCATTGCCAAAGGGATTGTGGAAAAGCACCGGGGAGAAATTTCCGCCCAGAAGCTGGACGACCGGACCATCCGCTTCCGAGTGAAGCTGTAAAAACAGGACCAGGCCCTCCCCCCGCGGGAAAGGACCTGGTCCTGTCGTTTTTTTCTATGAGGAATAATCTTGTCAGCTCTTGGAGGCGTCCACCCAGGTGTACTGGTTGCCGGACTGAACAAATGTCACCGGCACGTCGCTGCCGATCACCTGGGGCAGCCACTGGGCCATGTACGCCATGCCGGGCTCTTCCCAGTTAAAGTGGCCGGGAGTGAGCAGGGCCCGCTTTTTGCCCAGGGTCAACGCGTCCTGGACGTATTCCACCACCGTCCAGTCCACCGTTTCCCCGGGGATGATCACCTGGACGTCGTGCTTGTCGATAAAGTCCAGCCCGGTGCGGTCCATGGGGCCTCCCAGGAAGTGGAACACCACCGCCGCCCGGGAAACCTCCATTTGGGGGTCGCCTACCATGCGCATGCCCGAGATGCCCATCACTTTTGCCATGTGCCGGGCGATCTCCCCCACAGTGGAGGTGGGCAGGTCGTACACGCATCCGGGCATGAAACTCTCGCTGGCCACGTAGGGCTCCCAGCCCAGCAGCTTGGTAAGGCCGGAGAAAATGCCGTCGGGCCGCTGGTTGTGCATGTGGTCATGGTCCCGGTAGACCACGATGCCGGTTTCATCCAGCAGCTGTTTCTTGGCCTGGTACACCCCGTTTTCCTGAAGCCAGTCGGTTTCGTCCCAGCCGTCGTAGAACAGGGGCTCGTGACCCAGGACGAAATTGTACCCCAGCTGGGCCGCCTTCCGGATTACCGCGGCGGTGGGACAGCAGGTGGTGACAATGCCGGTGCACTCTTTTTCCGGGTCGCCGTACTGGACGATATCACAGGTGCGGCGTCCCTCTTCCAGGGGGCCGTGGTAGGCTTCCACTTTGGCGATGATCTCTGAGATCTTCATAGGATTCCTTCCCTTCCGTAATCCGTTTCCCCGGGACCTCCCGGGAACAGTCTGCCTGAATGATGCCGCCCCAAACACCCTTTCCCACGGGGGGCAAGAGACGCTTGGGGCGGACCTATGGCCGGGAGAATCTCCCTTGTTTTAGCCCTTCACACCGCCGATCACGATGCCCTTGACAAAGGACTTCTGGATGAAGGGATAGACGATCATAATAGGCACAACCGCCACCACGGCAATGGCCATGCGGATGCCCACGCTGGGCAGGGTGCCAAGCTCAATGTTGATGCCCTGAAGCTGAGCGGAGGACTTGAGGAACTGGACGTTGTTGAGCATGTTGGTCAGCACGTTCTGGATGCTGTAATACTCCTGATGCTGCACAATGTAGTACAGGCCGTTGGTCCAGTCGTTCCAGTAGGCCAGGCCGGCCATCAGGCCGATGGTGCCGATGATGGGGGTGGAGATGGGCAGCACCACATTGCTCAGGGTGCGCAGCTCGCTGGCGCCGTCCAGATGGGCCGCCTCGATGATGGCGTCGGGAATGTTGGTCTTGAAGTAGTTGCGCATCAAGATGACATTGAAGGCGCTCATCAGGAAGGTGGGGATCAGCAGAGCGAAGATGGTGTCACGGATGTGGAACACCTGGGAATAGATGATGTAGGTGGGCACCAGGCCGCCGTTGAACAGCATGGTGAAAAACACCAGAAACGCGATGATGTTGCGGCCCTTCAGCTCGGGACGAGAGAGAGGATAAGACAGCCCGATGGTGAAGACGATGTTGCAGATGGTGCCTACGATGGTCACGAAGAAGGTGACGCCATAAGCGCGGAACACAGTGTTGCTGGCCTTGAAGATGTACTCGTAAGATGCGGTGCTGAATTTTTCCGGGAAGAAGGAGTAGCCGTTGGCGGTCAGGGTCGCTTCGTCGGTGAAAGAGGCCATGAGCAGCAGCAGCATGGGCAGCACGCACAACAGTGTCAGGATCACCAGCACAATGTGGGGGATGATCTTAGAAGCCTTACTTGTTGTAATCAATTTTCAATTCACCCTTTTCCTGTAAAGACATTAGAACAGCGCGCTCTCAGCGTCAACCTTTTTCACGATGAAGTTGGCGCCCAGCACCAGCACGAAGCCCAGAACGGACTGGAGGAAACCGGCAGCGGAGGAACGGCCAACGTCGTTGAGCTGGAGCAAACCGCGGAACACGTAGGTGTCGATGGTGTTGGTGGCACTGTAAAGCAGGCCGTTGTTCATGGGAACCTGATAGAACAGGCCGAAGTCGGAGTAGAACATGCGGCCGATGGCCATGATCACCAGGGTGATGATGGTGGTCTTCAGGCAGGGCAGCGTGATGTGACGGATCTGCTGCCAGGTGTTGGCGCCGTCGATCACCGCGGCCTCATAGTAGGAGTCATCGATGCCGATGAGGGTGGCGTAGTAAAGGATGGTATTGTACCCAAAGTTCTTCCACAGGTAGATGAAGATCAAAATGTAAGGCCAGTAGCCGGGGCTGGAATACCAGCCAATGGGATCGATGCCCAGGGGGGCCAGAATGGAGTTGTTGATGAAGCCGCTGTCCACGCTGAGGAAGGCGAAGGCCAGGTAGCTGACCACGGTGATGGACAGCAGGTAGGGGATCAGGATGGAGGTCTGATACACCCGCATCATCTTGCCCTTGACCTGGGACAGCAGGATGGCCACCACAATGGCCAGCACTGTGCCCAGCACAATAAACGCCAGGTTGTACAGCACGGTGTTGCGGAAAATGACAAAAGCGTCGTTGGTTCGGAACAGGTAGGAGAAATTGTCAAAACCAACCCAGGGGCTCTGCCAAATACCCACGGTATAGTTGATATCCTTAAAGGCAAAGCTCAGGCCGAACATGGGCAGATAGTTGTTGATCACCAGGTAGGCAAGACCCGGGACCATCATCAGGTAAAGGGGAAAAGTTCTCCGCAGATAGGTGCTCTTCTTGATCTTCTTCCCTTTATCGGCGGGTACCATGCTAGACATTTGTAGATCACTTTCCTCTCTTTCATAAGCATTCGGGACGGAACTAAAGGGCACAGCCCTGGCAATCGCCATGGAGCCGGAAAACAACCGAAACGCAGCGGCTTGAACCAGCAGCTTCCCGAAAGGGCAGCCAGGATCTTGATGAAAAAGTTCGTCGCAAAAGGGGATTTCGGCTCATAATTTGCGTGTAGGCCGATAAACATTTATCGGCCTACACACAAACAAGCTTGTTTCAAGCTTTCTTCTCTATAAAACTCAGGGAGCTTTTCAGAAACTTATTTGCCCAGGAAAGCGTCCAGCTGAGCCTGCTTGCCGGCGATGATCTCGTCGATGCCAGCGTCCTTCAGAGCCTGCTGGAACTGAGCCACGGTGGCGTCAACGTCCTGCACAGTGCCGGAAAGGATGGGGTTGCTGTACTGGCTGACCACGTTGGTGCAGGCAGTCAGAGCGTCGGCATACTGAGTGGTGTCAAACTGGCAGCCAAAGGCCTTGGACTGCTTGGCGGAAGCGTTGGCGTCCAGCATCAGCTGGAAGTAAGTGGAGGGATACTCGAAGGGCAGGGAGATGGAGGAGTTCAGAGCGGTCCAGCTGTAACCCATGCACCAACCGGTGGAGGAAACATCCTTGCCGTCCAGGTAAGCAGCGTAGGAGCCGCCGTTCTCTTCGTCTTCCTTCACCTGGTAATCCAGACCCTCAACACCGTTGACCAGCAGGTTCACCACGTCGGGATCGGTGGCCATCAGGTACAGCAGGCCAGCGCACTCGTCGGGGTTCTTGGTGTTGGGGTTGACGCAGTAGTAAGCACCGGGGGTAACGGCAACGGCGTCGTCGTAGACCTGCAGGGTAGCGGTCTCCACGCCGAAGTTCTGGGAGGACCAGATGCCGTTCATTTCAGCGCTGAAGTGGCCGGCGAAGCAGCCGAAGGCCTTGCCAGCGGGCATGTAGTCGGAGGGAGCCTCGGTGGTGTTCATCAGGTCAGGCATGTAGATGCCCATTTCCATCCACTTCTTCACGCACTCGATGCGCTCGGCGTACTCTTCGCTCTCATAGTAGTTGGAAACGGTGTCGTCCTGGCCAAAGTTGCCCAGAACACCCAGCATGTTGGAGTCGCCCAAGCTGTCCACACGGGTGTCGCCCCAGTTGATGGAGCCGTTCATGGGCCCGATGATGGGAGTGTCGGGATACTTCTCATGGATCTTGGTGAAGAGCTCGGTGAGCTCGTCCAGACCGGAGAGCTTGTCGCCGTTGGCATAGCCGAACTCCTCGGCGATGTCGGCGCGCAGGTTGAACATGGTGGTGGAAGCCTGGTCCAGCAGACGGCCAACGCCGTACAGCTGACCGTTCACGGTGCCGGAAGTGTAAACGTTCTCACCCAGGGCCTCTTTCATCTCGTCGGCGTAGGGAGCCAGCAGGTCGTCCAGGACCAGAGCCTGGCCGTTGGCAGCCGCGGTAACGAAGCCCACGGAAGTGCCGCCGCCGTCAGCCCAGAACACGTCCAGCGTGTCGTCGCCGCCGGAGAGGAGCAGGTTCATCTGGGACTTGGCGTTGCCGATTTCCATGGTGATGAATTCCACGTTGCAGCCGATCTTCTCAGCGGTGATCTCGCTGAGAGCAGAAGCCACGGCTTCTGCGTCGGGAGGAATGGTGCCGCACACAATCATCAGGGAGATGGTGGGCAGATCGCCGCTGTTGGTATCGGTGTCCTCTTCCTCGGCGGAAGAACCATCGTCAGCAGCGGTGGAGGAGTCACCGGTGGAGGAGGATTCCCCAGAAGCGGAGGAAGTGTTCGTGTTGGACCCGCAAGCCGCGAAACAGGAGACAACCAAGGCCAGCGCCAGCAGGATCGCAAGGAACTTTTTCATTATGTTTTACCATCCTTTCATGGATTTTGTAACGTCTGCACAAGCAAACGTTAACTTTTACAAATCCTAGAATACACCACATAAGTCGAAATGTCAACAAAAAAATGAAAAAATTGTTAAGACGTTGTGTATTCTTTTCAAACAAAGAGCGCAAACCGCACAAAAATGAAGGTTTATTCCGTTCTTTTCCTCTGTCGAGATAGTGCAAACGATTGCCTATTTTGTCGAATTTGATATTTCCGTCTTTTGTTTCCGCCCTGAAAAAGACCCACCTCTCAGCCCCTTCTCTTGGGGTCGGAGCTGTCCCGGCGGATGAACGAGACGGGCAGGATGGAGGACTGGGGCACCTCTTCCCCATTGAGCCAGTCGATGAGGATCTTCACCGCCAGCTCCCCCATTTCCCGAATGGGCTGAGCCACGGTGCTGATGCGGCAGTACTCGGAGATATCCACCCCATCAAAACCCACCATGGGAAGGTCGTCCCCCCAGCCCAGGGACATATTCCGGGAAGCGCTCTGGATTCTGGCCGCCAGCACGTCGCTGGTGGCGAACACCCCGTCTGTCTCGGGAAACCGCTCTTTGGCCCGGCGCAGGTCGTTGCCCAGGTCCTTGGCGAACAGGTCCTCCGCGTCGATGTAGTACTCCCCGCAGGCCACTCCCGCTTTGCGGCAGGTCTCGAAAAAGCCCTGGTACCGCAGGTAGGCAGGCAGGTACATGGAGACTATTCTGTTTCCGAACAGCAGAGGAGCCTTGCAGCCGTTTGCCAGCAGCTCCTGGGCGGCCAGCACGCCTCCCTGGTAGTTGTCGCAGGCCACAGAGGGCATGCCGTCCACGGTGCGCTCAATGCTCACCTGGGGGATGTCCGCCAGGTTGGAGACAGCTCCCAGGTCCCGGCTGCACACCAGCACCCCCGCCACATTGTTGGAGCGCAGGGCGGCAAACTGCTCCCTCTCCCGGTCACGATGGCCGCCGGAAGTGCAGAGAAACAGCTTATAGCCCGCCTTGTAGCAGGCCGCTTCCACCGCGGCGGTCAGTGTGCTGAAAAACGCGTGGTCGATGTAGGGAACGATCAGCCCGATCAAATGGCTGTTCTTGCTCACCAGGGACCTGGCCATCTCGTTGGGGTGGTAGTCCAGTTCCTTCATCACCTGGAACACTCTGTCCTTGGTCTCCTGGCTGATTGACCCCTTTCCATTCAAAACTCGGGACACCGTGGTGATGGAAACCCCCACACGTTCCGCAATATCCTTCAGCGTTGCCATAGATCTTTCCTCCTACCGGCAGGATGGCGGGCCGGGTCTGGCACCCGGTCCTCCTGCCATTTCCTAGCTTTGAAAACAGAAGCGCGCCCAAGGGAAGTGTTTCTCTTCCCCGGGCGAAACGCTCCTCTATGTCATAAAATCTTCCCCATTACCGGAACAGATACTGGGCGAAGTCCCGCAGGCACATCCGCCACACATTCCACTCGTGCTCTCCGTGGTACATTTTTTCCACATGAACAGGGCACTCTTCCGGAGCCAAACCCTTTTCCCGGAACAGCTCCCGGTCCTTCTCAAAGCGCTCCAGGGCCACGTAGTCAGTTTCGCCGCAGGCCCGGAAGAACACCTTGAAATCCTTCTGGAACTTTTCCTTGTCGTCCAGCTCCTTCAGGTAGGTGGTGTCCGGCACGGTCTGGCCGATCTTGAAGGCGGCCACGAACCCGCTGAACACGCCGGCATAGCCGAACAGGTCCGGATGCTTCAGGGTGACCTGGCTGGTCTGCATAGAGCCCATGGAAAGCCCCGCCATAGCCCGGCTCCACTTGTCGGTGCGCACCCGGTAGTGGGACTGGATGTAGGGGATGCAGTCCTCCAGAAGCAGCTTCTCAATGGCGGTGGTCTCCAGCACGCGGATGCCGTCCTGCTCCTTCTGCACCATACCGTTGTTCATCACCACAATGCAGGGCACCAGTTTCCCTTCGGCGATCAGGTTGTCCAGAATGAAGTTTGCCCGGCCCTGGTGGACCCAGCACTTCTCGTTTTCCCCATGGCCGTGCTGCAAATACAGCACAGGGTAGTCCTGGTCCGGGTTCTTCATGTAGCCGGCAGGGGTGTACACCAGGCAGGATTTCATCACGCCGGTGGTTTTGGAGTAGTAATAGTCCTGGGTGACGGTGCCATGGGGCACGTCCTTGCACAGGTAGAAGTCCACCCCCTCCTGGGGAATATCCACATAGTTCAAGGGATGGGAAGAGCCGTAGCCGATGGGCGCCAGGGGGTTGAGCACCTCTGCCCCGTCCACCTGGAACATGATGGGCACAAAGCCGCCGTCTCCCCCGTCCACAACCGCGGTCCAAACGCCGTTGGACTGCTTTTCCAAAACCACTTCCTCCCGGTAGCGCAGCTTGGCTGTCACGGTTTTGGCGGTGGGGGCCAGGAAGTTCAGGCGGATCTTCCCCTCTCCCAGCAGGACGATCCCGGGAGGGACCACCTCTTCGCTGTCGGTAAAGGGATTGGTCCCCACAGGGCGACCCATGGGCAGCTGAGGCTCAAAGCCCACGGGGGTATCCCAAAAAGCCTCGTTGAACTGGGCGGACGGATGCTGATACATGTCTGTCATAGTCACTCAACTCCTGTTCTGATAGATGATGGGAAAGGACGCGGCCCGCTTTCACAGGGACCGGTCCGCTGTTTGCGGTTCCCACATGCTTTTGAGCTTGTGGATTTCAAAGTCCGCAGCGATGCTGGGGTCCAGGTATACGGGAAAGACCTGGGTTTTGGCAGGGTCCAGCACCGTGGCGATGGAGGCGTTGAACAGTCCCCCGTTGGCGTAGATCTCCATGGAGCACCGGTCGGTGATCACCCGCAGCTCCAGCACCTTCTCCTCCTTATCCAGGCCCAGGTGGTAGGCGCCGGTGGGCAGAAGCAGCCGGCCCGTGGCAGGGTCGTAGACAATGAGCACTCCCCGCACGGAAAGCGCCATCACCTTTCCAGGGGTAATGCCCAGCCGGAAGGTCATGTCCATGGCCTCCCCCATGCAGGACGGGGGAATTCGCTCCAGCTCTTCCAAGCCTCGGTTTTCAAAGGAAAAACTCGTTCCCCACAAAGCGCTCACCTCCTCCGCGGGCCACAGCGTCAGCCGGGGCCCCTGTTTTGTGGTTACCAGGCCCAGTTGGTTGGGCACGCTCATACAGCTGGAAAAGGGGCCGGACCCCACCCGGGTGCGCATCCAGGAGAACTGGACCACCCTTCCCTGGGGCAGGCCGGTGAAGGTCTGGGCAGCGTAGCCCCCCGGAGAATGGGCGAACTCGCTGTAAGCGGAATAGAGGGAATGGATAGGCCCGGGGACGGCTTCCGTTTCCGGGAGAAAGCGCCGCCCTTCAAACCGGCCCACCAGGTAGTTGTCGGTAGACCCCCAAAGCACCCACTTTTTCCTGTCCGGGTCCCCGTCCAGGGGGAGACAGAACAGGTCGGGGCACTCCGCCGCCCCTTGGATGGAGAACACCTGGCCCTCCTCCCAGTGGAGCAGGTCCTTGGAATACAGCAGCATGTACCGGGAGTTGTCCAGGAAAATAGCCATCACCCAGTTTTGCCCCTCCGGCTCCCACACCACTTTGGGGTCCCGGTTCATAAAGGAGATGTGGGAAACCACCGGGTTCCCGGCGTACTTTTCAAAGGTCTTTCCCCCGTCCAGGCTGTACGCCGCGGCAATTTCAAAATACCGGCCCCGGCTCCAGCGGGTCTTGCTCCCCGCGGGGGTGTAAAACAGGAACAGGGGAGGCTCTTCCCCGTTTCCCAAACCGGAACGGTTCTCCCAGTCCACAATACCGCCCCCGGAGTACATCCTGCCCTCCTGGTCGGGCAGAAGGGCGTAGGGCAGCTCCTTCCAGTGGACCAGGTCACGGCTGACGGCGTGCATCCAGTGGGTGTTGCCCACCCCGAACCCGTAGGGGTTCAGCTGGGCGAAAAAGTGGTAGTCCCCCTTGTACCAGAAAAGGCCGTTGGGATCGTTCATAAAACCGTGCATGGGGGTGATGTGAGCCAGGGGCCTGGTAGGTTCCCGGTAGAGAGTCTCCCGGTCCTTCAGGGTGTCGGAAACCTCCAGCAGGTCAATGCAGCTTTCGTCTCCCCCTTCCAGGCGAAGCTCCAGCTCCGCCCCCTGGTAACGGTCCAAATAGAGACAGCTCCAGGCCCGGGGCTCCCTGTCCAGGATCAGCTCGTGCTCCTCCAAAAGCTCCCCATTGCGGTAGATCCCCAGGTACTGGGTCCTCTCCACAGGCAGGAACCACCCGCCTGAGTCCCCAATGGGCAGCAGCAAATAGCGCTTGTCCGCGCGGATCGTTTTGCTTCTCATAAATACAGTGTGCTCCTTACTTTCAGCAGCGCTTGGCCTTCACCGCGCCGCTTCCGCTGGTCACGGGTCCAAAGCCGCCGATGACCGCCTCCCGCTGGATGAGAACGCCCTCCTGGGTGAAGCGCAGGTCCAGCCTGTCCTCAAAGCAGGTTTCCACCCAGCGCACTCCCAGGGAGAAAGTGTCCTCCCCGCTCCACCAGCCGTGAAGGCTGAGCCGGGAAATGGGCAGGCCGGTCCCCTCCACCTGGTTTACAAACCGGGTGCCGTCTGTGGCGATGGAGTAGACGGTTTCCTTTCCGTCCTCCAAGGCGGTAAGCGTTGCCAGGCCGTAATTCATGTCCAGCTTAAACCGGGAGATGATCCCTCCCGCGGCGGTGCCGCTGAGCATTCCCATGGGATTTTTCCGCAGGGAGAGCTCCCCCTCTTCCACCTGGTACCACCGGCCAGAAATCTCCTTGGCCATGGGGCTGTCCGGCACAAAGGGGGGCTGGGGCAGGGCCAGGGAAGCCATGCGCTTTTTCAGCGCAGCGCTTTCCTGGGGAGCCTCCGGCAGGGTGTCCTCCTGAGGGACCTCCTCCAAGAACTCCCACAGAATGTTCAGCGTATTCTGGGCCCAATGAGCGCCTGTGGCCGTCTCGTTGAGGGAGATGACCATGTCCTTGTCCGGCACCACCACGGAAAATTGGCCCATGGCGCCGTCGGCCCGGTACACCCCCTTGGGGCGGCACATCCAGATCTGGAACCCGTATCCCACAAAGTTGTCCAGCGCTTCCGGATTCCCCTTGGCCTCGGTGGCGGATTCATTCTGCAAGCTGGTGGCCTGCTCCACATAGTCCGCCGCCAAGATCCGCTCCCCTTCCCACAGGCCGCCGTCGGCATAGAGCTTCATCAGCCGCAGGTTGTTCTCCGTGGTGGAGAACATGCCGCCGCCCCCGCACTCCACCCCGTCGGGCATGAGGAACCAGCTGGTGCTGGCGGGGTCGATGCCGATCTTCTCGTACAGCCGGGGGGTCAGGTACTCCTGAAGGCTCTGGCCGGTCTTTTTCACCACCATAGCCGCCAGCAGGGAGGACCCCACGCTGTTGTACATATAGGTGGTTCCCGGCTTGTGGTTGACTGGGGTGTGGAGGAAATCCCGAATCCAGTGCTGGGAGGGACGGGGCATGGTGTCCATGCCGCAGCCCATGCAGAGCACGTCCCGGACCGTCAGCTGCTCCAGGTACTCACTGGGCTCCTCCGGGGCATCCTCGGGAAAAATATCGATGACACGCTCGTCCAGGCGGATGAGGCCCTCGGTATACAGCAGGCCCACCCCAGTGGCGGCGTATGTTTTGGACAGGGACTGCAGGCCGTGGCGCAGGCCGGGAGCATAGGGCGCCCACCAGCCCTCGGCGCAAATTTTGCCTTTCCGCAGAATCATCAGGCCGTGCATTTCTGTGGTGCTCGCTTCCAGCTTGTCCAGCAGCCGCTGGATGGCTCCGCTGGGGATGCCCACGCTTTCCGGGGTAACCCGGGGAAATTCCTTTCGCAACATGAAAGCTCCTCCCTCTGCATCTCCATTTGCCCACCCCTTGTTGTGTACCCAGGGAAAAATTGCGCAAACGTTAAACTTTTCACCTCAGAGAATAGCGCATTTCCCCCAAGATGTCAAGCGGCCATTTCTGTTTTTTAGAGATTTTAGCAAAAGAATGCAAAACATTCGGGAAAACTCCCGGGGCAACAGCCGCGCAAAAAAAGGGCGGCAGGGCATGCTGCGCCCCACCGCCTTTTCGCTGAAATGGGATTACTCCTGAGGAGAAACAGGAAGCCTTGCCCGCAGAGCCTTGGTGGGAATTCCCTCCTGGGTAAAGCGCACCTCGTGCTCTGTGAGGATGTTTTCCGGGTCGTTTTCCCGGTGCAGGTCCTTGGTGTCGAAAAAAATTTCAAAGCCTGCCTCGGACAAATACCGCCGAGTGGCCAGGTACAAGTCGTCGTTGTCGGTTTTGAACCAGATCTCTCCGCCGGGAGCCAGCAGGGACTTGTACCCCAGCAGCTGCCGGGTATGGGTGAGCCGGCGCTTGTGGTGCCGGGCCGTGGGCCAGGGGTTGCAGAAGTTGATGTAGATCCGCTCCACCTTTTCCTCCGGGGAGAACAGCTGGGCCAGCCGCTCAATGTTATAGGCGCACAAAGCCACGTTGTCCGGCTGCTCCTCGCCGAAGGTCTCGGAAATGTTCCTTCTGGCCACACCCAGAATGTCCAGGCTGATGTCTATGCCAAGGAAGTTCACATCCCGGTTCTTAAAAGCCGCTTCGGCCAAAAACACGCATTTCCCGCACCCCAGGTCCAGGTGGAGGGGACGCTTTTTCCCAAAGGCAGCTTCCCATCGGCCCTTCTGCTGCTCCGGGTGGGCGATATAGTAGGGGCAGGCAGCCAGTTCCGGACGCGCCCACGCTTTTCTGCGGATTCTCATAGGTTTCTTTCCTCCGTTCTGTTTACCAGGGCCTATTATACCCGGCCCCGGGGAGGAAATCAAGCGGAGGCGTTGAATCCGGGGAAAAGTTGGTGTACAATAAGTGACAACGGAAAGGAGAGGGTGATACCATGAAAAAATGGGCTCTTGCCCTGGAGGGCGGTTCCCTGCGATGCATGTTTTCCGCCGGCGTGGTGGACGTGATGATGGAACACCAGCTCTGGGCAGACGGAGTCTTTGGGGTTTCCGCCGGGGCACTGACCGGGGTGAGCTACGTCTCCCGGCAGATTGGCCGCACCGCCCAGGTGAATCTGGAGTACGTAAACGACAAACGGTATTTAGGCCTGGGGAACCTGATCTTCCGGAAAAGCATTTTCAACTTTGACTTCCTCTTTGGGGAGATCTCCGACAAGCTGATCCCCCTGGACCGGGAGACGTTCCTCCACTCCCCCTGCCAGTTCACCGCCATAGCCACCAACTGCCGCACCGGAGAGCCGGTGTTCGCGGAAAAGAGCTCCAGCCAGGACATCTACGCCGCCATTCGGGCCAGCGCCAGCATGCCTCTTCTGGCGCCCACCGTGCAGGTGGAGGGCGCTCCCTGCGTGGACGGGGGCGTTTCCCTGTCCATCCCCTATCTGCGTCCCCTGGAAGAGGGCTACGACAAAGTGGTTGTCATCACCACCCGGGAACACGGCTACCGGAAGCCCCAAACGCCCCGGACCCTGGCGCGGCTTTACGCCAAGCATTACCGGGAATACCCCCGCCTGGTGCGGGCCCTGCTGGATACGCCCCGCCGCTATGGCCGGGAGCTGGGGGAACTGGACCGGCTGGAAGCTCAGGGCAAGGTGTTCGTCATCCGGCCCCCGGAGCCTGTCACTGTGTCCCGCACGGAAAAGGACGTGACAAAACTAAGGGCTCTGTACGCCCAAGGCCGCCAGACCTGTGTGGAGCGTCTGGAAGGGCTGGAAGAATACCTGAACAGCTGACTTGGAAAAACAGGTGATACACATTTTTGGGGCCTCCGGTTCCGGGACCACCACTCTGGGACGGGAGCTGAGCCGCCTGCTTGGGTTCCGCCTTCTGGACACGGACGACTTCTACTGGATGCCCACGGACCCCAAGTTCACGGTGAAGCGCCCTCCGGAGCAGCGGGTGGAGCTGATGCAAAATGAGCTTAGGAAGCCGGGCAGCGCAGTGATATCCGGGTCCCTTATGGGGTGGGGGGACCCGTTGATTCCCTTTTTCACCCTGGCGGTGCGGCTGCAAACGGACACGGATTTGCGGATCCGGCGGCTGATGCAGCGGGAGCGGCAGGAATTCGGCCAGCGCATCAACCCGGGCGGGGACATGTACCAGAACCATCAGGATTTTCTGGACTACGCCCGGGGCTACGACGCAGGCGGCATGGAAATGCGCAGCAAGAAAAAGCACGACTTCTGGCAGGAGAAGCTCACCTGTCCCCTGCTTGTGCTGAACGGCGGGGGCTCCCTGGAGAAAAACGCCGCGGCGGTGCTGAAAGCCCTAAAAGAACCACAGAGGTAAAAAAAGACGTCTCTCCCATTTGATGAGACGTCTCTTTTTTGCCCTTGTTCAGTGAATTTCGATGCGCTTGATCCACTTCTTGCTGGAGAGGCGGAACACGCACCACACCGCTTTGATAATCTGGTCAATTTTCAGGAAGGTGTAGATCCAGAAGGCGGGCAGGTGCCAGTAAAGCCCCGCCAAAGCGCCCAGGGGCACCGAGGCTGCCCACAGGAACAGGATGTCCGCCACCATGAGGAACTTGGTGTCCCCGCCGCCCCGAAGCACGCCCTTGGTGAGGATGGAATTCATGGACTGGAAAATGACGATGAAACCAACGGCAAGCATCAGCTGCTCGGCAATGCCCTTGGTCTCCTCCGTGATGTCGTAGAAGGAGATGACCGGCCCGCTGATAGCCATAATGAACACGCCAGCCAGCACGCCGATAACGGTGCCCAGACCCAGGAAGGTGAAGCCCTGGCGCTGGGCCCGGTCGTAATCCCCCTGGCCCAGGGTGTGGCCAGTGATGATGGAACTGGCGTTGGAAATACCCTGAATGAACACGGTGGACAGCTGCTGAGTGACGGTGGTGATGGCATTGGCGGAGACGAAAGTGGCCCCGATGCGCCCCATGACCATGGCCACGGCGTTGTTGCCCAGGCCCAGCAGCGTGTCACTGACCAGCACCGGAATGCTGATGCGCAGATAGTCCCCCACCAGGTCCCGGCACTTCATGGTCAGGTGCTTGAGACGGTAGACGATCTTCTTGTCCACAAAGAGGAAATAGCCGCAGATAAAGCAGAACTCAAACACGCGGGCAATCACCGTGCCCAGGGCGGCGCCTGCCACCTCCATGCGGGGCGCGCCAAAGGCGCCGAAGATAAACAGGTAGTTGAAAAACACGTTGACAAAAAAGGCACAGATGGAGCAGATTAGCGGCAGGCGCACCTGGCCCACACTGCGCAGCACAATGGTGCAGGTGAGAGAGAATCCCAAAAGCCAGTAGCACGGGATGGACCATCGGAAATAGCTGGCGCCGGCCTGAATGATGTCCGGTTCGCTGGTGTAGATGCGCATGAGACCGTCGGGGGTGATGATAGTGGCCGCGGTGAACACCAGCCCAAACACGAAGCAAAGCCGCAGCATGATGGTGACCGCTTTCCGCAGGGAGTGCTTGTCCTGCATGCCCCAGAACCGGGAGGTGAGCACTGAGGCCCCCATGCCGATGCCCATGCAGCAGATCTGGAAGATGCTGATGAACTGGTTTGCCAGAGAGGACGCCGAAAGGGCCGTCTCCCCCAGCTTGCCCAGCATGATGGTATCGGTCATGTTCACGCCGATGGTGATCAGGCTCTGGGCCGAAATAGGCAGGGCAATGGCCGCAACCCGCTTGTAAAACGCCTTGTCCCCCAAATAGGGGCGTATTCCCTCAAAAAAACCCACTCCATGTCCGCCTTTCTCAAAAGTAGTAACTGCAACTTTTATTGTACAGGATTTCCAGCGAAAAGAAAAGGGGGAAATCCCCGTCTTTCGGGGAAGATGGTTGTTTTGAGAAGAAAGCCGTGGTATGATGAAAAAGCGCCGGTCCTACAGTCTCACACGCCGGCAAAGAAAGGAGCCTGCGACCCATGATCTTATCGGGAAAAGCCATTGCTCAGCACATGGGAAAGGAAATCGTCATTGAGCCCTTTGATAAAAAACGGCTCAACCCTAACAGCTACAACCTTTCCCTGCACAATCAGCTGCTGGTCTACGAAAACCACCAGCTGGACATGAAAACTCCCAACCCGGTGAAGACCCTGACCATCCCCGAAACGGGCCTGGTGCTGGAGCCCAACAAGCTCTATCTGGGCCGCACCAACGAGTACACCAAGACCGACCGCTTCGTCCCCATGCTGGAGGGGCGCTCCTCCATCGGGCGGCTGGGATTGTTCATCCATGTCACCGCCGGGTTTGGCGATGTGGGCTTTTCCGGCTACTGGACCCTGGAGATCTTCTGCGTCCAGCCCATCCGCATCTATCCCAACGTGGAGATCTGCCAGATCTACTACCACGACATCCAGGGAGAGTACGTGCCCTATTCCAGCGGAAAATACCAGAACAACACAGGCATTCAGCCCAGCCTGCTGTATCAGGATTTTGAATCATGAGCGGCTGCCTTTTTCAGGAGACCATTGCCAACTGGCAGGACTGGGGCCGGGTGTTTCAGTCCATTCCCGCCTTTTCGCCTCTGGCACGGGAGATCTGCCGCCGGGAGGGGCTGCCCTGGTGTCCCCTCTCCCCTCTGACCCCCGGCACCAACGGGGTGTTCCGGTGCGGGGAGCTGGTGCTGAAGATCTTTTTCCCCAAGGAGTCGGGCCTGGACCCGGAACCTGATTTCCGCACCGAGACCGCCGCCTGCTGTCAGGCCGCTGCCTGGGGCGTTCCCACCCCACAGCCTGTGGCCCAGGGGGTGCTCCGGGACAAGTACACGTTCCACTACCTGGTCACCGCCTATTCCCCCGGGGAGGAGGCGGGAGACTGGCTGGCCGACGCTTCCCCTGCCCAGCGGGAACGATTTGTGGAACAGCTGAAGGAGCTGCTTTCCCGGCTGAACCGTCCCGCTTCCGGGCTGCTGCCGAACCGGGACTTGGGGCAGGAGGCCGAAGAGAACCCAAGGCTTCAAAAACTCCCTCCCAGGCTGGGGGGAGACCTGCTGACGCGGCTGGAGACGCTGGATCTGGGAAACCCGGTGCTGGTCCACGGGGATCTGACAGGAGAAAACCTGCTAGTGGGAGAGAACAGCGGCCTGACGGTGATCGACTGGGCCGACGCCCACCTGGCCCCCGCCTGGTACGAACTGGGACCTCTCGCTTTTGAGCTGTTTCGTGGAAACGGCCGGCTTTGGCAGCTGTTCGCCGGGGAGCACAGAGAGGAGTTTCTGGAGCGGCTGCTGGACTGTCTGTGCCTGCACGATTTCGGCCCGGATTTCCTGGTGCAGTGGGCACAGCGTCTGGGGCGAGTCCCCTTTGCCTCTCTGGAGGAGGTTCGGGAACAGTTGGAAGTAACCTTTGACGGAGAAACTTAAAAGCTGCCGGCTTCCTCGGGGAAAACCGGCAGCTTTTTGGTTGTTTCCTTTGTTCAGGAGAGGAAGCCCTCCACAATTTTTTCCTCCGCTTCCTCCTCGGTCAGGCCCAGGGTGCGCAGCTTCAGTATCTGCT
>CALWCD010000002.1 GCA_944376265.1 uncultured Clostridia bacterium
CATGCGGTCATACAGAGGTCCGGGAATGCGGCCCGCGTCGTTGGCGGTGGTGATAAACAGCACCTTGCTCAAGTCAAAGGGCATGTCCACGTAGTGGTCGGTAAATTCGGTGTTCTGCTCCGGGTCCAGCACTTCCAGCAGCGCCGAGGAGGGATCTCCTTTGAAATTCTGCCCCAGCTTGTCGATCTCGTCCAGCAGGATCAGGGGGTTGTTGACCCCCGCCTGTTTCACCGCGTTGATGATTCTTCCGGGCATGGAGCCCACGTAGGTCCGGCGATGGCCCATGATCTCCGCCTCGTCGCTGACGCCGCCCAGGGACACCCGGACATACTTCCGGCCGGTTGCCTCGGCGATGGAACGGGCAATGGAGGTCTTTCCCACTCCGGGAGGGCCCACCAGGCAGATGATCTGCCCTGTCTGTTCCGGGGTAAGGCTCTTTACCGCCAATATTTCGATAAAACGCTCCTTCACCTTTTCCAATCCGTAATGGTCCCGGTCCAGAATCTTCTGGGCCCGCTTTAAATCCAGCTTCTCCTTGGAAGAGGTCTTCCAGGGCAGTTCCAGGCAGGTGTCCAGATACATGCGGATTACGCTGGCTTCGTGGGAACCGTAGGGCATGCGGTAGAGCTTGTCGCATTCCTTCAGGAGCTTGTCCTCGCACACTTTGGAAAGCCCCAGGGCCAGGACCTTTTCCCGCAGTTCGTCAGCCTCCTGCTGGGGGCTGTCGTCCTCCCCCAGCTCGCTGGCGATGGCCCGCATCTGCTCTTTCAGGTAGTATTCCCGCTGGTTCTCATCCATTTGGGCCTGGGCTTTCTGGTTGATCTCGTTTTCCACCGAGAGGATCTTGATCTCCTCGGTGATCACATCAATAAGCTTCTGAATGCGTTTCAATGGCCGCAGTTCATCCAGAATGTACTGCTTCCGCTCGAAGTCGATGGAGAGGTTGGACGCGATGTAGTCGGAAAGCCGGCCGCAGTCCTTTTCCTGAAGCACTCCCAGGAGCACATCCGGGGGAACATGTTTGAACAGCCGGAGATATTCGTCGAATTTCTCGTGGATGATCCGCAGCAGCGCCTCCGAGCGGTAGGAAGGCTTATACGTGAGCACGGGACACTTGGTGATGTCCCCCAGCAGGTAGGGTTCTTCCTGCAAAAGGGTGTTGATCTCCCCTCGGCAGACGCCCTCCACGTGGACCTTAACCCCTTCCTCCGAGTGCTGCACCACCTGCTTCACCCTGCCGATGACCCCGATCTTATACAGGTCGTCTCCGGTAGGTTCTTTCTCGGAAAGGTTGATTTGGGTGACGAGAAAGATCAGCCGGTCTTTGGAAAGGGCTTCCGACACCGCCAGCACGGATTTCTTGCGGGCAACGTCGAACTGCAGCATCATGCCCGGAAAAAACACCAGGCCACGCACTGCCAGCACCGGCAAGACCAGATTGTTCTCGATCTTGGTATTTTCGTCTGTAAAAATTTGCATGTATGTACTCCTAAATACCAGCAAAAGGCTGGGGCCGGCGCCTCAGCCTTTTTGTCTGTGGAATTGTGTTCCTTTACGAAACGGAATCCCTGCGGTCCCGGCGCTTGGGCTGGGTGATCTTGATTTTCACAGGCTTCCGGTCCTGGTTGTAGGTGACCTGGGGAGCTGCGCCGTTTTCCACAGTCTCCTTGGTGATAACCACCTTTTCAATGGTGTAGTCGCTGGGCACCTGGTACATCAGGGGCATCAGGATATCCTCCATAATGGACCGCAGACCCCGGGCGCCGGTTTTGCGCTCCAGAGTTTTTTTGGCCACAGCCACCAGGGCGTCCTCGGTGAACTCCAGGTCCACCTTATCCAGATCAAACAGCTTCTTGTACTGGTTCAGCAGAGAGTTTTTGGGCTCCCGGAGAATCCGTACCAGAGCGTCCTCATCCAGAGCGTTCAGGGCGGTGATCACGGGAATGCGGCCTACCAGCTCGGGAATCAAGCCGTATTTCACCAGGTCGTGGGGTGTGACGTCCTTCATCCAGTCAATCTCATCCAGCTCTTTCTTTCCGTGAACCTCTCCGCCGAAGCCCAGCGAACTGGAAGCGGACCGTCTCTGGACGATCTTTTCCAGGCCGTCGAAGGCGCCGCCGCAGATGAACAGAATGTTGGAGGTGTTGATGTTGATGGCCTCCTGCTGGGGATGCTTGCGGCCGCCCTTGGGGGGCACGCTGGCCACAGTGCCTTCCAGGATCTTCAACAGAGCCTGCTGCACGCCTTCGCCGCTTACGTCCCGGGTGATGGACTGGTTTTCAGACTTGCGGGAGATCTTGTCGATCTCATCAATGTAGATGATACCCCGCTCCGCCTTGAAAATATCGTAGTCCGCGGCCTGGATCAGCCGGAGAAGAATGTTCTCCACATCCTCGCCCACATAACCGGCCTCCGTCAACGTGGTGGCGTCCGCGATGGCAAAGGGAACGTCCAGCAGTTTCGCCAGCGTCTGGGCCAGATAGGTTTTGCCCACGCCTGTGGGACCCAGCAAAAGCACATTGCTCTTGGTGATCTCCACGTCGTCGTCGGAAAAATAAATGCGTTTATAGTGGTTGTAGACGGCCACGGAAAGGGCCATTTTGGCGCTGTCCTGGCCCACCACGTACTCGTCCAGCTTTTTCTTGATCTCCTGGGGCTTCGGCAGGAGGATGCCCACCTCTTTCTCGTCGCTTCTCCCCTTCTTCAGCCGGTCCTCGTCCTCGATAATGGACATGCACAATTTGACGCAGGCGTCGCAGATGTACACCCCGGAACCGGCGATCAGCCGGTCCGCCACTGACTGAGGCTTGCCGCAGAAGGAACAGCAGATCTCGTGGTCATTGCTGTTTGGCATCCGTCTACTCCCTTTCTTCTTATCGGTGTTCGATCACTTTGTCGATCAGGCCGTATTCCAAGGCCTCCTGAGCGGTCATGAAATTGTCCCGCTCGGTATCTCGCTGCACCACTTCCAGGGGCTGGCCGGTGCGCTCCGAGAGGATATGGTTCAACCGGTCTTTGATCCGCAGAATGTGGTTGGCGTGAATGCTGATATCCGTAGCCTGGCCCTGGGCGCCGCCGCTGGGCTGGTGGATCATAATCTCGCTGTTGGGCAGGGCAAACCGCTTGCCCTTGGCGCCTGCCGCCAGAAGGAACGCGCCCATGCTGGCAGCCATGCCGATGCAGATGGTGGAAACATCGCACTTGATATACTGCATGGTGTCGTAAATGGCCATGCCGTCGGTGATAACACCGCCGGGGCTGTTGATATACAGGGAGATATCCTTTTCCGGATCTTGCCCTTCCAAATACAGCAGCTGAGCGACCACAACACCGGCGGACGCGCTGTTTACATCTTCGTTGAGAAGAATGATGCGGTCATTGAGCAGCCGGGAGAAAATGTCATAAGAACGCTCGCCCCGGTTTGTCTGTTCGATCACATAGGGGATTAAGCTCATGCGCTGTGAAGCTCCTTTCGCAAACATGATTTAGTATGAAAGCAAACAGTAAGGTTTATTCCCTGATCCTGCTGTTTAGCCCTCGGTTTTTTCCTCGGTGGCTTCTTCTGCTTTAGCGGCCTTGCTCCGGGTCTTCTTGGGAGCTTCCTCGCCTTCGGCAGCTTCCGCCTTTTTCTTGGTGGAGGCGCGCTTCTTCGCGGGCTTGGCTTCCTTCTCGGGAGCGGCTTCCTTGATCACGGCGTTCTCCTTGATAAAGTCGATGGCCTTCTGGTTCTGGATGTCCCCGTTGATGCCTTCCACGCTCACCAGGTTCTTCACGTTCTCCAGAGGCATGCCGTAAGCGTCGGCCAGCTTCTGATACTCGGCCTCGGTCTCTTCCTCAGTGGGCTTCAGGTCTTCCAGCTGGGCGATCTTCTCCAGGCCCAGACGGACCTTCACCTGGCGCTCCGCCTGGGGCTTGTACTGGGCGCGCAGGTCATCGGTGGTCTGGCCGGTGTACTTCAGGTAGGTCTCCAGCTTCAGGCCCTGGGACTGGAGGCGGTAAGCGAAGGAGTTGATGACCTCGTCCACTTCGTTCTCCACCATCTCGTCGGGGATCTCAGCCTGGACCTTCTCGATGACGGCGTCCACCAGCTGGTTCTCAATGTCGCTCTCGGCGGCCTTGTTCTTCTGCTCCTGAAGGCGCTTCTCAATGTCCTTGCGGTACTCGTCCAAAGTGTCAAACTCGCTCACGTCCTTGGCGAACTCGTCGTCCACAGTGGGCAGTTCCTTCATCTTGATCTCGTGAAGCTTGATCTTGAACACGGCAGGCTTGCCCTTCAGTTCCTCGGCATGGTAATCCTCGGGGAAGGTGACGTTCACGTCGAACTCGTCGCCCACGTTGTGGCCAACCACCTGATCCTCGAAGCCGGGGATGAACTGGCCGGCGCCCAGGGTCAGCTCGTAGTTGTCGGCCTTGCCGCCGTCGAACTGCTTGCCGTCCACATAGCCGTCAAAGTCGATGGTGACCATGTCTCCGTTCTCAGCGGCACGGTCCTCCACGGTGACAATGCGGGAATTGCGCTCCCGCACCCGGTCGATCTCCTGGTCGATGTCCTCTGCGGTAACTTCCACAGGAATCTTGGTGACCTCAATGCCCTTGTAGCCTTCGATGGTGGCTTCGGGCTTGGTGACCACGTTCAGCTTGCAGAGAATGCCCTTCTCCTTGCCGATCTCGTCAATCTTGAACTCGCCGATGCTGATGACCTGCAGGCCGGACTTCTCCACAGCCTCCATCACCATGGGGCGGTACAGATGGTCGATAGCGGCCTCGTAGAACACTTCTTCACCGTAATATTTCTCAATGAAAGCCCGGGGAGCCTTGCCCTTGCGGAAACCGGGAACGTTCATTTTTTTGCTTTCCCGCTTGTAAACAGCGTTGATCGCGTCGTTGAATTCCTCGGGGCTGACTTCCAGCTCCAATTCATAGCGGTTGATTTCCAGGTTGTTGGTCGCTTTTACATTCATGACTCTGATTTCCTCTCAAAATAGACTTACCGAAGTAACTGAATAATTATATCACAGGCTTGTGAAAGAATCCACAACTTTTCCGCAAATAATTTGGGAAAACAGAAAAAACTGGCCTCATTCCACCCGTACAGGACAAAATTGGACGTAGTCGGCGGAGATCAGGTGCATCTTCACCCCTTTATATTCCCCCACCAATGCCTTCTGAGCGGCGTACTGGCCGTGGATATGCCCGAAATAGCAGTGACGGATGTTGTTTTCCGCCAAAAGCTCCAGAATCTCCCTGCATTCCATATTGTCGTAAACGGGGGGATAGTGGAGGAATGCCACCAGGTTGTCCCCCAGTTTTTTTCCTTCCGCCAAAGACATGGACAGCCGGCCGGCCTCTCTGGCAACAATCTTCCTGTCCTCGGCGGTCTCGGAGTTGTACAGCCAGCCTCTTGTGCCGCAGAGGACTTTTCCCTCCGCCAGGTAGGCACAGTTGAACAGCACCTTCATGTCGGAGAAACCATTGGCAGCCAGGAACTGGTCAATTTTGCTCCGGGTGGACCACCAGTAGTCGTGGTTGCCCTTGAGAAGGATCTTCTCCCCCGGCAGACTGTGGAGAAACTGGAAGTCCTGGAGGGTGTCCTCCAGTTTCATTGCCCAGGAAATATCCCCTGCAACCACCACGGTGTCCCCTTCCTTTACCACCCGGCGCCAGTTCTCCTCCAGGCGCTGGACGTAATTCTGCCAACCACGGAAAACATCCATGGGCTTTTCCCCGTTGAGGGACAAATGCAGGTCCGCAATGGTGAACAGGCTCATTGCTGGCCGCCTATCCCAAGGGTCTCCAGCACGTAGCCGGAGGCCTGTTCTTTGGGGATCACCCGGGAAAAGCGCTCTTCTTTTTCCCGGAGAGAGCGAAGCTTTTCAGGGGCCTGGATACCGGTGGCCTCTTCCAGCTGCCGCAGATTTTCAAAATCGTCCGCGCCGGAGACGATGCCCAAAGCTTCCAGGACGCTTGCGGAGAACTTGTAGGGGTTGGCCGTGGAGGCGATCACCGCGGGAACAGGGCTGCCCCCTGCCTCACGCTGGTACTGGCGGCACACGTCCACCGCCACAGCGGTGTGGGTGTCGCAGAGATATCCCTCCTTCTCCCACAGCTCCCGGATGGTCCGGGCAGTGCCGGCCTCGTTGCAGAAGCCGCCGAAAAACAGCTCCTGCACCTTGTTCAAGACAGCCTCCCCCACGGAATACACCCCTGTTTCCGCCAACTCTTTCATCCAGCAGGAGAGCACCTCGCTGTCTTCCCCGGCCAGGTCGTAGAGCAGCCGCTCCAAGTTGCTGGAGATCAGGATGTCCATGGAGGGCGAGGAGGTGGCGTAAAACTCCCGGCGCCGGTCGTAGGTGCCGGTGCGGATGAAATCGGTGAGCACCTTGTTGGCGTTGGAAGCGCACACCAGTTTCCGGATGGGCAGACCCATTTTCCGCCCATAGTACGCTGCCAGAATATTGCCGAAATTCCCGGTGGGAACCACCACGTCCATGGGTTCTCCCAGAGAGACAAGGCCTTTCCGCACCAGTTCCAGATAGGCGTAGACGTAGTAGACGATCTGGGGCAGCAGCCGTCCCCAGTTGATGGAGTTGGCGCTGGAGAACAGCATGTTGTGCTCCGCCAGAACTCTGTTCAATTCCCCGTCGGTAAAGATCTTCTTCACGCTGGACTGGGCGTCGTCAAAGTTTCCCTGAATGGCGCAAACGGACACATTGGCGCCCTCCTGGGTGACCATCTGGCGTTTCTGCATGGGACTGACGCCGTCCCTGGGATAGAACACCAGAATGCGTGTGCCGGGCACGTCGCTGAACCCCTCCAGGGCAGCCTTGCCCGTGTCGCCGGAAGTGGCAGTCAGGATGACAGCCTCTTTTCCGCCCCCCACTTTCTTCAGGGCGGTGGTGAGAAACTGGGGCAGGATTTGAAGAGCCATGTCCTTGAACGCGCAGGTGGGACCGTGCCACAGTTCCAAAAGAACTTTATTCTCTGCCAAGGGGACAAGCTTTACAGGGCAGGGGTCTCCAAACTTTTCAGGGGTATAGGCCTTGTCCACGCAGGCGGCGATTTCCTCCTGGGTAAAATCGGTCAAAAACTTGGCAAAAATCTCCTTGGCCAAGGCGGAGTAGTCCATCTCTAAAAAGGCGGGCAGCTCCTGAGAAAGATCGGGGAAGGTTTCCGGCACGAACAGGCCGCCTTCCTGGGAAATCCCCTGGGCGATCACCTGGGAGGCTTCCAGCCGCAGCTGGGAATTGCGGGTACTTTTATAGAGCATCTGCATCACCTGTATTTCTAAAATTAAGATTCTCCTTTTTGCCAGAAACGCCCTGCGTACTGGCCGTTGCGGTATAACTATACCCTACTTTCGCGGTTCTGTCAAAGCAAATTCTCCGCTCGGAAGACCCGGGCGGCGTTGCCGTAGAACAGTTTCTCCACCACACTCTCCGGATAATGCCGGAGAAACAGCTGGTACAGGGCCGGTATGGCGGAAAGCCCCGGCATATCCGGGGGCAGGTCGGCGCCGTCCCAATCCCCGCCCATGGCCAGCACATCCTCTCCTCCCAGGGACAGGAAGTAGTCCCCGTGGCGAAGCACATCTTCCATGGACGCCTGGTCCGGCCGGTCGTTGAGGAAGGCTTTATAGAAATTGAGGCCCACCAGCCCGCCGGATTTTTTGATGGCCAGGAACTGGTCTTTTGTCAGGTTTCTGGGGTGTCCGCAGATTTCCTTGGCGTTGGAGTGGGACGCCACCAGGGGGTGTTCCGCCAGTTCCGCCACGTCCCAGAACAGTTCCGGGCTGGCGTGGGACAGGTCGACCAGGATCCCGGCCTGCTCCATGGCTTTTACAGCTCTGCGGCCAAAGTCCGTAAGCCCGGTGGTGCCGGGGGCTGTCACGCCTCTGCCTATTTCAGTGGCGCCGTTCCAGGTGAGGGTGCACATGCGCACTCCCAGTCGCTGGAGGTCTTGGATATGTTCCAGCGTTCCTCCCAGCGCCGCGCCGCTTTCCACAGTGAGAATGGCCCCGTGGCGTCCCTCACGCTCCAGCCGGTCCAGATCTCCGGGAGCCCTCAGCTGAGTCAGGCAGTCCCGGTTGTCCTGAACCTCTTGGGAAAAACGCCGGGCCACTTTCAGAAAACGCTGCCAGGCCGGTTCGCCGCGCAGGTCGTCAGGCAGCCACACGGCGTAGCACTGCACGTAGCGTTCCCATCCCTCCACGGTTTTCAGGCTGACGTGGAGGTTGTTATCCCGTAAAGGGATATCCCTTTGCGCACACTCCGTCATGGTGTCGCAATGCAGGTCGAAATAGCGCATACAAGCCCTCCTTTCAGGCTAGTGGGCAAAAAAGGCGTTTTCCAGGTACTGCTCCACAGCAAAACACCCCTCCCGCAGGCAGACCGCCGCGGCATCGAACCGGGGCTGGAGCTTGCTTGGGTTTTGCCGCAGATATTCCAGGGCGGTAGCGGTGAGCTTTCGCTGTTTGGCGGGAGTGATGGCTTCCAGCGGGGAAACCAGGCTGTTCTGGGCCCTGGTCTTCACTTCTACAAAGGCAATATACGGCCCACGCCTGGCGATGATGTCGATTTCCCCAAAGCGGGAGTGAAAATTCCTTTTGAGAATTTCATACCCCCGCTCCTCCAGCCATGCCGCCACGCATTCTTCCCCCGCCGTCCCAGTTGCCGGTTTCATGAATGCTTCTCCTCCAAATTCTTCAGAAAACTCCTGCGGTGGATGGGCAGAAGCCCGAACTGCTGAATGGCCTCGTAGTGGGCCTTGGTTCCGTACCCCTTGTGCTTGGCAAAGCCGTACTGGGGATAGAGCTGGTCCCACTCCCGCAAAAGCCTGTCACGGCTCACTTTTGCCAAAATGGACGCCGCCGCGATGCTGGCGCACTGGGCGTCGCCTTTCACCACGGTTTCCCCAGGAAAGTCCCACGGGGGCATACGGTTGCCGTCCACCAGTACCCACCCCGGCTTCTGGGACAACCTCTCCACCGCCCGTTTCATGGCCAGAAATGTGGCCTGAAGAATGTTGACCCGGTCAATTTCCTCGGCGGTGGCCCAGCCTATGCTCCAGGCAAGCGCCTGCTCCTGAATGACGGGAAAAAGTGCTTCCCGCTTTTTCTCTGTCAGCTTTTTCGAGTCGTTCAGTCCCGGGATGACCAAGTCCCGGGGAAGGATCACCGCGGCGGCGCACACCGGCCCTGCCAATGGGCCTCTGCCCGCTTCGTCCACCCCGCAGACCGGTCCATGCCCGGCTGCTTCCGCCTGACGTTCCCAGGCGTACCAGTCAAAGCTTTCCGGAAGTGTTCCGGCAGTTCGTCCCGCCATGAAGGTTCCTCCTTTGCGCCGGTCAGGGCCGTTCCAGGGTGATGCGCCCCAGCTTGCCCCCTCGGTATTCGTCCAGCACGGTGATGGCGGCGCGTTCGGTGTTCACTTCGCCTCCGGAGATGAGCATACCCCGCTTGCGGCCTACCTGTTCTAGGATTTCGTGGCCGGGAAGCCGGTCTTCCGGGGAAAGGTTGGTCTTGTAGCGGCTGTTTACCGCATCGGGGTAAAGCTCCATCAGCAGCTCCAGCAGATGGCCTGCCAGGCCTTCCAGGTCCAGGATCTCGTCCCGGACGGCGCCGGTGAAAGCCAGGTGCTCCCCCACAATAGGGTCTTCAAACTTGGGCCACAGCACGCCGGGGGTGTCCAGAAGCTCAAACCCCTTCCCCACGGTAAACCAACGGTTCTGTCGGGTGACACCGGGACGGTCCTGTACTTCCGCTTTGCCCGCCTTTCCTCCGTAGATCATCCGGTTGATAAAGGAGGACTTTCCCACGTTGGGGATCCCCACCACCATCACCCGGATAGGGCGTCCCACCATGCCTTTCCGCTCCCATGCCTGGATCTGCTCCTTCAGCACTTCCCGCACCGCAGGGTAAAAGGCGTTGATGCCCTTGCCCGTTTTGCTCTCAATGGGAATGGCTTTCTCCCCCAGAGACGCGTAGTGGGCGATCCAGCGGTTGGTCTGGACAGGGTCCGCCATGTCGCTCTTGTTCAGCAGCACCACTTTGGGCTTGCGCTGGATAATGTCCCGCAGAACAGGGTTGGAGCTGCTTTGGGGGACCCGGGCGTCCAGGATTTCCGCCACAGCGTCCACCAATTTTAAGTCCTCCCCGATTTTTCGCCTGGTTTTTGCCATGTGGCCGGGAAACCACTGGATGGGTCGAATTTCGTCCACAGATGCCGCCTCCTAACAATATCGAGATGGGCGGCCCGTTTTGTCACCAGTCCGCCCATGCGTTTTCTCTGTTCACAATGCAGTTTTCAAGCCAGCCCAATCTTGGAAAAGGGGTAAAGGTTGAAGACGACTTTTCCCAAAAGATTTCTGGTGTCCACCATCCCCACCTCCACAAACCGGCTGTCTTTGGAGTTGTCCCGGTTGTCCCCCAGCACGAACACACAGCCCTCGGGCACTGTCTGGGGAAATTCCAGCACGCTTCCCGGAAGGTCCGGCACATATGTGATGCCGTCTTCAATGCCGAACAGGGAGCCGGAGAGCACCTGGCCGTCCACAGTAACCTCTCCCAGTTCCGGGTCGAAGTCCACCACCTGGCCCTCAGTGGCAATCACCCGCTTGATGATAGGCTCGTCCAGCGCTCCCACCACTATGACCACGTCCCCTTGCTCAGCGGGACCCGCCCATTTGGTCACCAGAACCCGGTCGCCATTATAATAGGTAGGCTCCATGGAACGGCCGTCCACGGTGATCACCCGGGCGGCAAAGGTGAACACCACCGCCACCAGGATCACCGCGGTCACAATGGTTTCCGCCCACTCCAGCGCGGAACGGACCAACCGCGACGGCATTCTGGGCTGGTTTTCTTCCCGATTGGTTTCCACAGTTCCCTCCAAGATGGTCCCTCCTTTATCACACTGGTCCAAGGTTCTGGAACGGGAACAGATGGAATACAGCCTTGCCCAGGATATTTCTCCGGTCAATCATTCCCACGTCCTGATAGCGGCTGTCCTCGGACACTGCCCGGTTGTCTCCCAGCACGAACACGCAGCCCTCTGGGACTGTTTGGGGAAACTCCAGCAGTTCAAAAGAACTGAAAGGCTCTTCCGTAATGCCGTTTTCCAGACCGAATTGTGTTTCATCCACCACTTGTCCGTCCACCAGGACAGACTTGGTGTCGTAGTCAAAGTCTACCACCTGGCCCTCGGTGGCGATTACCCGCTTGATGATGGGCTCGTCCAGCACGTTGACCACCACCACTACGTCGCCCTGTTCCACGCCGTTGAAATCGGTGACCACCAGCACCCGGTCTCCTTCGTGAAAGCTGGGGACCATGGAAGTGCCTGTCACAGTGACCACGCGGCACACAAAGGTGAACACCACAGCGATGAGCACCACTGCCAGAACCACTTCCTCGGTCCATTCCAGAATGGTTCGGACAGCCTTGCCGCGCTTCTGCGCAGCCTCTGTCTGAAGATCCATAGAGATCCGCCTCCCAACAGGTGAAAATCACGGTGATCGGTGATAATGGAAAAAATTGATAGCAAAAAAGGGACAGCAACTTGTCCCTTTCTCACGTTTGCTATGCTGCTTTTACTTGAGCTGCTCCTTGACCTTGGCGGCCTTGCCCACGCGGTCACGCAGGTAGTACAGCTTGGCGCGGCGCACACGGCCCTGACGGACCACCTTCACGGCCTTCACATTGGGAGAGTGAAGGGGGAACACACGCTCCACACCTACGCCGTAGGAAACGCGGCGCACGGTGAAGGTCTCGCTGATGCCGCTGCCCTTGCGGGCGATCACGGTGCCTTCAAACTGCTGGATACGCTCCCGGTCGCCTTCACGGATGTTCACGTCCACGCGGACAGTGTCACCAATGGAGAACTGGGGGATCTCAGCCTTGAGAGATTCCTGAGAGATCATTTTGATTGCGTCCATTTGAGATTCCTCCATAAAATCGTAATGTTCAGACATTCATGCCGGAAACCCGGCAGCGGACTGCCCGCTTCCTTTCACGGCGCCGGGACAACAGCCCCTTTGCCGCGTTTCGACCCCCACGGGCAAGCCTTTGAGGAAAACCCGCGGAATTCAAATGCTTAAATAGTTTATCACAAGGGGATCAAAAAAGCAAGAAATATTTACCGCAATTCGGAAAAATCTTTCGTTAACAGCTGTTTCCGGGTGATGGAGCAATAGGGTTTTGCCCCTTCGTACCGTTTCAGGGCATCCAGCAGCAGGGCCGGGTTGGTGCTGCCGTTCATGCTGCAGGGCAAGCGGAGGGAAAGCCTGAGGCCGCCGTTCTCTCTGGTCCACTGGACAGAGGAGAAGTCCGGCTTGATGTCAAACTCCTTTTCCCCCTTTTTGGTGTGCTTGAGCACCAGGATCTCCTCCCGGGCCAGAAGAGCCCCCAGCTGTTGTTCCAGGCCGTCCGGGTCCTGGGTTTCCAGCTGAATTTCGTAGACGCCCCACTGGATGCTTTCAAACGGGTCCACGGGTTCTGTGGCGTCCAGCACTCGCAGGTCCTGGGGCAGGTGGGCGTTGATTGCCTCCGCAAGCTGGTCCAGAGGCCGGTCCTCTGTCAGGCGGATGTCCATACACTCCCGCTCTCCGCACACGCCCAGGGACAGAGGCATGGCGTAGGTCATATAGATTCTGGGGTTGAACCCCTCTGTGTACCATACAGGAAGGCCGGAGAGTTTCAGTCCCCGGGACATGCACCGGGTCAGGTCCAGGTGGGAGATGTACCGCACCGAGCCTTGTTTCTCAAACCACACTCGCACGTTTTTCAACGCAGATCCCCCCTCCATAGCAGGCCGCGCCGCAGTGGGAGCACTGTTCCCGGCAGTTGGGCGTGGTCATGTTTTGATAGGCGCGCTTGCACTCCTCGATAAAGAATTCCTTTTTCACCCCGTAGTCCAGGTGGTCCCAGGGGAACACCTCGTCAAATTCCCGGTGGCGGTTGGCATAGAAGGCCGGGTCCAGGCCGCAGGCCTGGAAGGCTTCCATCCACTTGTCGAAGTGGAAGCAGTCGTCCCAGCCGTCGAACCGCAGGCCCATTTCCCGGGCCTTCTCCATCACCACGCACAGGCGCCGGTCCCCCCGGGCAAAAACAGCTTCCAGGAAACTGGTCTGGGCGCCATGGTAGCTGACGGAAATCTTCCGGGAATGGACGCCCCCTTTCAGGGCATACTGCTTTTCCTGCAAGGTCTCCATGGTGTCCTGGCCGAACCACTGGAAAGGCGTGAAGGGCTTGGGCACAAAGGCGGCGGCGCTGAGGGATACCTCCACCCCTTTCCCCTTGGGCTTTTCCTTGTTCTGGTAGAAGGCGTCCACCACCTTTTGGCCAAGTTCATCAATGGCCAGCACGTCCTCCATGGTCTCCGTGGGAAGGCCGATCATGAAATACAGCTTAATCCTAGTCCAGCCCTCGGTAAAGGCCACGTTCACCGTGCGCATCAGTTCTTCTTCCGTAACATTCTTATTGATTACATCCCGCATCCGCTGGGAGCCCGCTTCCGGAGCGAAGGTGAGGCCGCTCTTCCGCACGGAGTTGATCCGCTCCATCAGCTGGGGAGAGAAATTGTCCACCCGGAGGCTGGGCAGGGAAAGGCTCACCTTTTCCCCTTCCGTCCACTGATGCAGGGTGTCGATCAGCTCGTTTAGCCGGGCGTAATCGCTGGTGCTGAGGGAGGAAAGGGAGATCTCGTCGTAGCCGGTGGAATGGCACAGGTCGCGGCACTGGCGGTCGATGGTTTCAATGCTCTTTTCCCGGTAAGGCCGGTAGAGAAACCCCGCCTGACAGAACCGGCAGCCGCGAATGCAGCCCCGGAGCACCTCCTCGGAAATGCGATTGTGGACAACATCGATCAGGGGCACCACAAAGTCTTTGGGGTAATAGGCCTTGTTCATGTCCCGGATGACCCGCTTTTTCACGGTTTTGGGGGCGCCGTGGGTGGGGACATACTCCTTCACGGTGCCGTCCGGGTTGTAGGACACATCGTAGAACGCGGGCACATACACCCCTTCGATCTGGGCGGCCTGCTCCAAAAACTCTGTTTTGGACTTGCCCTCTTTCTTGCACTGACGGTAAAGCTCCATCACCTCCATGTCCACCTCTTCCCCGTCGCCCAGGAAGAAGATGTCGAAGAAATCTGCCAGAGGCTCCGGGTTGCAGGCGCAGGGGCCGCCTCCCACCACAATGTTGAACAGGTCAGGCCGGTCCGCGCTGCGCAGGGGAATGCCCGCCAGCTCCAGCATGTTCAATACATTGGTGTAGCTCAGCTCGTATTGAAGGGTAAAGCCAATAAAATCGAATTGATTTACCGGGTCGCCGCTTTCCAGCCCGTAAAGGGGAATGTTTTCCCGGCGCATTTCCTCCTCCATGTCCACCCAAGGGGCAAACACCCGCTCGCACCAGAAATAGGGCACCTCGTTAAACGCGCTGTACAGGATCTTGATTCCCAGATGGGACATGCCGATCTCGTAAGTGTCGGGAAAGCAAAAGGCGAACCGCACCTCCACCTGGGAGGGGTCCTTCACCACCGCGTTCAACTCCCCGCCCACATACCGGCCCGGCTTCTGTACTTTTTGCAGGGCGTGCTCCAGTTTTTTGTCTTGTCTCATCATGGGACCATCCGTTTCTTTAAAAAAATTCCGCCGTCCGTCAACGGCATAACCAATATAGTATAGCATACCCCTGCCGCCGGATCAATTGCCGGGCGAAGCGCCTTTGCCTTCAATGGATAAACATGGCGTCACCAAAGCTGAAGAACCGGTACCGCTCCTGCACGGCAGTGTTGTAGGCGTTGAGAATGTGTTCCCTTCCCGCCAGGGCGGATACCAGCATGATCAGGGTGCTTTCCGGCAGGTGGAAATTGGTGATGAGGGCGTCCACTCCCTTAAATTCACAGCCCGGGTACAGGAAAATATCAGTCCAGCCCTCGCTTTCCCGGAAGCATCCCTCCCGCTGAGCTACGGACTCAATGGTGCGGCAGCTGGTGGTGCCCACGGCGATGACCCTTCCCCCCCGCTCCTTGGTGCGGTTGATCAGGTCAGCCACTTCCTGGGACATGTGGTAGTGCTCGGAGTGCATTTTGTGATCCTGAATGTTCTCCACGCTCACGGGACGGAAGGTGCCCAAGCCCACGTGAAGGGTGACAAACCCCAGCTCCACGCCCTTTGCCTTGATCTTTTCCAGCAGCTCCGGGGTAAAGTGAAGCCCGGCGGTGGGGGCGGCGGCGGAACCCTCCTCCCGGGAGTAGACCGTCTGGTACCGCTCTTTGTCCTCCAGTTTCGCCTTGATGTAGGGCGGCAGAGGCATCTGGCCGATCTGGTCCAGGATGTGGAAAAACAACCCCTCATATTCAAAGTGAATCAGCCGGTTGCCCTCGGGGAGCACGTCCACCACCTGGCAGCGCAGCAGCCCGTCTCCAAATTGGAAGCGGGTTCCTTTTTTGGCACGCTTGCCGGGGCCTGCCAAAGCTTCCCACACGTCGTTTCCCTTGTTCTTTAAAAGAAGAAACTCCACGTGGGCGCCTGTCCCCTCCTTCACACCGTACAGCCGGGCGGGCAGCACCCTGGAGTCGTTGAGAATGAGACAGTCATTTGGGGTGAGATAGTCTACAATGTTGTAAAAATGCCGGTGCTCAAGGGCGCCGGTGCCCTTGTCCAGCACCATCAGCCGGGAAGCGTCCCGGGGCTCGATGGGGGTCTGGGCAATCAGTTCTTCCGGAAGATCGAAGTAGAAATCACTTGTTTTCATGGGTTCTCTCATCATTTCCTTTTTCAGGGCCGTTTTTGGGACGGCTCCCGTAAATTTTCATACAATAAATTGTGGCTGAAAAATTGACAACAGGAGGAATCTAGGGTATGATAAAAACCAAATAGAGGCGCGGCTTTCAAAAGTAGCAGAATGGAGGTTGCCAAAACCGCAGAAGTTCTGTGAAAGGGTGGGCTGCCGAAGGAGAGTTTCTGGCAGAGATTCCCCTGGTTGCAACAGCAAACAGCTTTGCGACTGTCATCACTTGTGATGGAGTGCTATTGAAACATTTGTCCCGGCCATGCGGCGCGGGTCGCAGCATTTCTATTATAGGAGATGGGCAGCCGGTTTTCAACCGGTTTTTTCTTTACTCACTTTTTTCCGTAAGGCGCCATTTTTATTTTGAGAAAGGATCTGGAAAATGATGAAACAATATCGCGTGGGCATTATTGGATGCACCGGCATGGTGGGCCAGCGGTTCGCCACCATTCTGGAGAATCACCCCTGGTTCACTGTGACCGCTCTGGCAGCAAGCGCCCGGTCCGCCGGGAAAACATATGAAGAAGCTGTGGGCGGCCGCTGGGCCATGAAAACCCCCATGCCCGAGTTCATGGCGAAAATGCCCGTTTACGACGCGGAGAAGGACATTGAAAAGATCGTTTCCCTGGTGGATTTCGTGTTCTGCGCCGTCAATATGAAGAAGGAGGAGATCCGCGCCCTGGAGGAGACGTATGCCCGCCACGAGTGCCCTGTGGTCTCCAACAACAGCGCTCACCGCTCCACCCCTGATGTGCCCATGATCATCCCGGAGATCAATGCCGACCACGTGGAGGTTATTGAGGCTCAGCGCAAGCGCCTGGGCACCAAGCGTGGTTTCATCGCTGTAAAGTGCAACTGCTCTCTCCAGAGCTACGTGCCTGCCATCCATCCCCTGATGGACCTGGGCGTCACCAAGGTGCTGGCCTGCACCTACCAGGCCATTTCCGGCGCCGGCAAGACCTTTGAGACCATGCCGCAGATCCTGGACAACGTGATCCCCTATATCGGCGGCGAGGAGGAGAAATCCGAGCAGGAGCCTTTGAAGATCTGGGGCCATGTGGAAAACGGGGTCATTGTCAACACAAACACTCCTTCCATCACTTCCCAGTGCCTGCGGGTGCCTGTGTCCGACGGCCATATGGCGGCCGTATTCTTCTCTCTGGAGAACAAGATCTCCAAGGAGGAGATCATTGAGCGGTGGGAGAAGTTCCGCGGTCCCGCCCAGGAGCTGGAGCTACCCAGCGCTCCCAAGCAGTTCCTCCACTACTTTACCGAGGACGACCGGCCCCAGCCCAAGCTGGACCGTGACCTGGAGGGGGGCATGGCTGTGTCGGTAGGACGGCTGCGTCCCGACACCCAGTACGACTACAAATTTGTGTGCCTTTCCCACAATACCCTGCGAGGCGCCGCCGGCGGAGCTCTGCTCATGGCGGAACTGCTGTGCGCGAAGGGCTACTTTGACTGAACCTTTTGGAGGTAGGAGACTATGAAGCAAACCATTTTTACCGGTGCTGCCACCGCTCTGGTGACACCTTTTGACGGCCAGGGGAACATCTCCTGGGACGAATTGGAGCGCCTGGTGGAATTTCAGATCCAGGGCGGCATCGACGCCATTGTGGCCTGCGGCACCACCGGCGAAGCGGCCACTATGACCACCGAGGAACACACCCAGGTGATCCAGTTTATCATCGAGAAGGTAAAGGGCCGGGTGCCCGTCATTGCCGGTACCGGCAGCAACGACACAGCCTTCTGTGTGGAGCTTTCCCTGGAAGCCAAGGCCCTGGGCGCCGACGGCCTGCTGCTGGTGACCCCCTACTACAACAAGACCTCTCAGAAGGGCCTTATTGAGAGCTTCAACTACGTGGCGGACAGCGTGAAGATGCCCTGCATCCTGTACAACGTGCCCAGCCGCACCGGCTGCAACATTCAGCCTGCCACCTACAAGGAACTTTCCAAGAACCCCTATATCGTGGCTGTGAAAGAGGCCAATGGGGACATCTCCGCGACGGCCCGCACCGCTGCCCTCTGCGGTGAGAACCTGACAATCTACTCCGGCGAGGACAATCAGACCCTGCCCATTATGGCGTTGGGCGGCAAGGGCGTTATCTCCGTGTTCTCCAACGCGCTGCCCGGCACCATGCACCAGCTGGCAGCCGCCATGCTCAAGGGCGACCTGGAGGCAGCCCGGAAGCTGGACCTGGAATACTTGGACCTGATGGATGGCTTCTTCCTGGATGTGAATCCCATCCCCATCAAGGAGGCCATGTATCAGATGGGCTTGATCCAGTCCAATTACTGCCGCATGCCTTTGACCACCATGACCGAGGAAGGGAAAGCGAAGCTCACCGGCCTGCTGCAGAAGCACAACTTGGTGTAAGCCCCCCTTTGTGAAAAAGAAAGGAAGTTCCAACCATGACCAACCTCATTCTCTGCGGCTGCAATGGGAAAATGGGCGCCGCGGTGCAGAATTTTGTCAAGCAGCGGGAGGACTGCGCCATCGTGGCCGGAGTGGATATCTCCGGCGGCGGGAACGGAACATTTCCCGTGTACACCTCCCTGGACCAGGTGAAGGAAACCGCCCAGGTGGTGGTGGATTTCTCCCACCCCTCTTCCCTCTCCTCCATTCTGGACTACTGCCGGAATCATCCGGGCGTGGCGGCGGTGCTGTGCACCACCGGTTACAGCGCGGAACAGACTGAGGAGATCCAGGAGGCCTCCAAGGACCTGCCCCTGTTCTATTCCCGAAACATGTCTCTGGGCGTGAACCTTCTCATTGAGCTGGCCAAGAAAGCGGAAGCCGTTCTGGGAGATGGGTTTGACGTGGAGATTGTGGAGATGCACCACAACCAGAAGATCGACGCCCCCAGCGGCACGGCCCTGATGATCGCTGACGCCATCAACCAGGTGCGGGACGATTCCATGAACTACGTGTACGACCGCCACTCCCAGCGGAAAAAGCGGGAGAAGCGGGAGATCGGCCTTCACTCCGTGCGGGGCGGCACCATTGTGGGGGAACATCAGGTGATCTTCGCCGGACAGAGCGAAGTCCTCACCCTGTCTCATTCCGCCCAGTCCAAGGAGCTGTTTGCTGCCGGCGCCGTCAATGCTGCGGTGTTCATGGCCTGTAAGGGCCCCGGGCTTTACGACATGTCTCATTTGATTTGAGGAGGTTTTCTCATGAGCGCTTCCACAGTCATCAGCACGGTGGATAACATCACGCTGATCACCCTGCAGGAGTTTCCTGCAAACGTGGCTTCCATTGCCAAGATCTTCGACGCCATTTCCCAGTACGGCATCAACATTGATATGATCTCCATGGCCCCCACTCACGGGGCAACCACGGGACTGTCCTTCACCATTTCCGACGAGGATATGATCGACATCCTGGGTTTCACCTCCAAGCTGAAGCGGGAGACAGACATTGACGTGATTGTCAGTTCTGTCAACCATAAGATCTCCGTCTACGATCCCCTGATGAAAAACACCCCCGGCATGGCCGCCCAGGTGTTCAACGCCATTTCCAGCACGGATGCCGACATCCGGCTGATCACCACTTCCGAGGTGGAGATTTCCCTGCTGGTCACCGAGGCCGATTTCGACACGGTGCTGGGTGCTATTCAGAAGGCGATGGCCTGAAATACTTCCAAAAAAACAAAAGGGAGTCCCTTCTTGTGGGGGACTCCCTTTTTCATGTTCAAAAATCAGCACACCGCTTTATGGAACACTTTCTTGCCCTTCTTGATGACCAAGCCGTTTGCAAAGGCCTCCTGAGGGAAGGTTTTGTTCATGTCGGTGACCTTCTCGTCGGCGATAGTCAGGCCGCCCTGCTGGATCAGACGACGACCTTCGCCCTTGGAGGGGACCAGGCCTGTTTTCAGCAGCAGGTCCAGCACCGCGATTTGACCGTCAGTGAAGTCCTGGGCGGACAGCTGAGTGGTGGGCATATTGGAGGTGTCCGCTCCAGCGCCAAACAGAGCCCGAGCCCCATCCTGAGCCTTCTGGGCTTCCTCTTCCCCGTGGACCATCTTGGTCAGCTCGAAGGCCAGGATCTCTTTGGCCTTGTTCAGCTGCTGATCCTTCCAGGTGCTCATCTCGTCAATCTGCTCCAGGGGCAGGAAGGTGAGCATGCGGATGCACTTGAGCACATCGGCGTCGTCCACATTGCGCCAGTACTGGTAGAAGTCGAAGGGGCTGGTCTTGTTGGGGTCCAGCCACACGGCGTTGCCGGCGGTCTTGCCCATCTTCTTGCCGTTGGAGTCGGTGAGCAGGGTGATGGTCATGGCGTGGGCGTCCTTGCCCAGCTTCCGGCGGATCAGCTCGGTGCCGCCCAGCATGTTGCTCCACTGGTCGTCGCCGCCGAACTCCATGTTGCAGCCGTAGTGCTGGAACAGGTAGTAGAAGTCGTAGCTCTGCATGATCATGTAGTTAAACTCCAGGAAGGACAGGCCCTTCTCCATGCGCTGCTTGTAGCACTCGGCCCGGAGCATATTGTTCACGCTGAAGCAGGCGCCCACCTCCCGCAGCAGGTCCACATAGTTCAGGTCCAGCAGCCAGTCGGCGTTGTTGAGCATCAGGGCTTTGCCTTCGCCCTCGCCGAACTCGATGAACCGCTCCATCTGGCGTTTGAAGCACTGAGCGTTGTGCTCAATGTCCTCCTTGGTGAGCATCTTCCGCATGTCCGTGCGGCCGGAGGGGTCGCCGATCATAGTGGTGCCGCCGCCGATGAGGGCGATGGGCTTGTTCCCTGCCATCTGCAGCCGCTTCATCAGGGTGAGGGCCATAAAGTGGCCGGCGGTGAGGCTGTCGGCGGTGCAGTCAAAACCGATGTAGAACACGGCCTTGCCGTTGTTGACAACCTCCCGGATTTCCTCTTCGTTGGTGACCTGGGCAATCAATCCCCGGGCCTGCAGTTCTTCGTACACTCCCATGTGTATCATCCTTTCCAAACATGATGTTCCGAAAATGCCCGGGGCGCGGGCAAAAAGAAACGCCCCCCGCATTTTCACGCAGAGGGCGATAAAAAAGCTTTACCGCGGTACCACCTCAATTTATCACGGCCTTGCGGTCCGTGACCTTAGGGGCACTTTCATGCCCTGGCAGAGTAACGCCTGCCGGACGGCCGTCCCTACTGGAATGGGTTCAGAACGGCGGCTCAGGACTGTATGTTCAGCAGCCGCCACGCTCTCGCTTTCACCAGCCGCGAGCTCTCTTTGCCGTGGGACCCGGCGCCTACTTGGTTCCGTCATTGCCATTATGAGAAATTATAAGGCGGAGGGTGGGAAATGTCAAGCCTTTTGCAGCATTTCCTCAGCCATTTCCAGCTGCAGCTGAGTGATGGAGTCTCCCCCGATGATCCGTGCAACCTCCCGCTTTCTCCCTTCCAGGTCCAGCGCTTTCACTTGGGTGAAGGTGCGCTCCCCTTCCACATGCTTGGAGATGAGCAGATGATGGTCCGCCAGGGCAGCCATTTGGGCCAGGTGGGTGATGCACAGTACTTGGCGGTCTCGGGAAACCTGCTTCAGCTTCTGTCCCACCTTGTTTGCGGCGGCCCCGCTGATGCCTGTGTCCACCTCGTCAAAGATGAGGGTGTCCACCTTATCCTTGCCGGAAAGCACGGTCTTAATGGCCAGCATGATGCGGGAAAGCTCGCCGCCGGACGCGATCTTGGACATGGGCTTGGGCGGTTCCCCCTTGTTGGCGGACACCAGGAATTGAATTTTGTCGCAGCCCATGGCGTACAGGGGAACCCGCTGAATCTCCGTTTCGAATTCGATGCCGGGCATATTGAGAAAGGCCAGCTCCTCCTTTACCTGCCGGATAAACAGGCCGGACGCCTGCTTCCGCTTTTGGGAAAGCTTCTTTGCCAGGGCGATGGCCCTGCTTTTTTTCTCCTCGTACAAAGCCTCCAGCCGTTCCCGCTCCTCATCGGAAAATTCAATCTGGTGCAGCCGGGAGCGGCAATCCTCCAAATACTCCAGGATCTTTTCCTCGCTGCCGCCGTATTTCAGGCCCAGCTTATACAGCAGATCCAGCCGGTCCTCTATGGATTCCAAAAGCTCCGGGTCAAAGTCCACGCCTACATTTCGAAGCAGGGCGTCCACATCCTCCAGCAGGTAGCCAGCCTCCTGGAGCTTTTGAGAAGCCTCCTCCAGTTCGGGAAGATACGCCGCTGCTCGGGAGGCTTCCGAGGAGGCCTGGGAAATTTCGGACAGCAGCCCCTCCCGCTCTTCGTCCCCGGAGAGCAGCCCCCGAACCAGCTCCAGCGCCTCGGCGATCTTCTCGCTGTTGCGGATCGCTTCCCGCTGGGTCTCCAGTTCTTCCCGTTCTCCCGCCCGAACACCGGCCCCTTCGATCTCATCGATCTGGTAGTGGAGCAGGTCGGAGAGCCGGGCCTTTTCCCCCTCGTCGGTCTGCAGAGCCTCCAGCTGACGCTGAGTTTCCCGCAGTCCCCGGTAGGCGCTTTGGTACTCCGCCAGAAGGTCTTCCAACCCGCCAAAGCTGTCCAGGTAGGTCATGTGGACTTCCGGGGACAGAAGCTCGTAGCTTTCGTGCTGGCCGTGAATGGTCACCAGCCGGGGCCCCAGCTCCTTCAGCATGGACACCGTGGCGGGCGCCCCGTTGAGTTTACAGGAAGCCCTGCCCTCCAGCCGGATGTCCCGCTGGATCAGCAGGGAGCCGTCCTCTTCCCGGGGAATGGAAAGCCGGTCCAGAAGGGCAAGCGTATCCTGGTCCAGCCCCGTAAACAGGGCGGACACGGAAGCGCTGGAAGCTCCGGTACGGACCAATTCCCTGGAAGTGCGCTCTCCCAGCACGGCGTGGATGGCATCGATGATAATGGACTTGCCGGCGCCGGTCTCACCGGTGAGCACCGTAAACCCTTTTTCCAAGTCGATGGACGCCTTCTCAATCACCGCGATATTTTGAATGTAGAGTTGTGAAAGCATATCCTCACCTGTTGATCAGCTTGCGAAACTCTTCCTGGGTTTCCGTTGCGTCGGCCTCAGTGCGGCAGACAATGAAAATGGTGTCCTCTCCCGCCAATGTGCCCACAAAGCCGGGCCATTGCATGGAGTCCATGGAGGCGCAGACTGCCTGGGCCATCCCGGTCATGCACCGGACCACCACCATGTTCTGGGCGGCTTCCACGGAGAGCACCGAATCGGCGAAGAAGGAGTAGAACTTGGAGGACATGTCGCTGATGTTCTCACTGCCGGTGGAGTACCGGTATTTCCCCGCGTGGGAAAGAGTTTTCACAAGGCGCAGCTCCTTGATATCCCGGGAAACGGTGGCTTGTGTCACGTCGAAGCCGCTCTCCCGCAGATAGCGGAGCAGTTCGTCTTGGGTGTCGATGTCGAATTCTTTGATGAGTTCCAGGATTTTCGCGTGCCTACGAGTTTTCATAAGAGGGAAACCAATCCTTTCTGGCGAATGCGCCGTTATACTCATGTTTCATATGGAAACGGACACGGTCACTGCCGTGTTTCGATGATTTTCTGATTGAGGATGTCGTAAAAATCGTACCCGCCCAGGCGAATGAACCGGGCCGTTCTGTCTGCCGGGAAAAAGCGAAGGGCGTCCCCGGGAAACACCTCCAACGGGGTTTCTCCGTCCACAGAGAGAAACAGCTTCCCGATGTTTTCGGGAACGTTTACCAGCAGCTGGGAGTCCGCGCCGAAGATAACGCTTCGGTTGAACAGAGAGTGAGGGCAAATGGGAGTGTACACCAAACAGTCCATGTTTGGTTCGATCACAGGCCCTCCCGCGGAAAGGGAGTAAGCCGTGGAACCGGTGGGGGTGGCTACGATAAAGCCGTCCGCCCGGTATTGATAGGAACGCCTGCCCAGGGTCATCTGGTAGTCGATGATCTTGGCAGGCTCCCCGGAGAGCACCGCGTCGTTGAGCGCGTAGAACTTTTGAGAGCCGTGGGCGGAATCCAGTTCCACGGCCAGCATCAGCCGGCGCTCTTCCCGGTATTCCCCGCGGATCAGGCGGGAGAGCAGAGAGAGCTCGTGGCGTTCCACGCCGGCTGTAAAGCCCAGCTTTCCCGCGTTGACGCCCAAAATGGGCTTGTTCATAGAGGCCGCCAGCTTGGCGGTGTGAATGATGGTCCCGTCCCCCCCTATGGCGATGAACAGGTCGCAGGAGCGAAGAGAATCTTCCACCCGCTCCTGATAGAGCCCATGGGCTGTGAACAGGTCGGTTTTCAGCACGGTTTCACAGCCGCAGCGGGAGAGGATCTCCAGCACCTCATCGGTACAGGCCTGGGCAGCCTCCTTTGTCAAATTGGGAACCACAGCGATCTTCACAGGGCGTTCCCTCCTTTCTCTTCCCTCATTCCCTTCCGGGCCGGTCCAGCTCCCTGTGGGATTCTTCCACCACCTGGGCAGCCTGGGGAACATCGGGCGCCTGGTCCGGCGCGTCGGACCGTTCCAGGTAGATCAGGTATTCAATGTTCCCTTCCGGCCCCTTTACCGGGGAAAAGGTCAGCCCCAGCACGGAAAACCCGTTTTCCAGAGCGAACGTCCGAATTTTCTCAATCACCTCTTGGTGGACGGACTGGTCCCGGACCACACCCTTCTTCCCCACTTTTTCCCGGCCCGCTTCGAATTGCGGTTTAATCAGGCATACAGCCTGGCCTCGCTCCCCCAGAAGGGGCCGCACCGCGGGAAGGATGAGGGTGAGGGAGATAAAGGACACGTCCACCGAGAAAAAACCAATCTCCTCGGGAATCTGTTCTCTTGTAAGGTAACGGGCGTTGGTCCGTTCCAGGTTGACCACACGGGGGTCGGTGCGAAGGCTCCAGGCAAGCTGGCCGTAGCCCACGTCCACCGAGTAGACCTTGACGGCACCGTTTTGCAGCATGCAGTCCGTGAACCCCCCGGTGGAGGCTCCCACGTCCATGCACACTTTACCGGTGAGAGTGAGCCCAAACTGCTTCATGGCCTTCTCCAGCTTCAGTCCGCCCCGGCTGACGTACTGCAGGCCCTTTCCGCGGACCTCCACCTGGGCCTCCTGGGGAAACGTGTCCCCGGGCTTGTCGGCCTTCTGGTTGTCCACGTACACCAGGCCTGCCATGATCAGCGTTTTGGCCTTTTCCCGGCTTTCCGCCAACCCTCGTTCCGTCACCAGAATGTCAAGGCGTTTTTTCATGGCTTTCTCCTTTTCCCTGTTGCAGCGTATCCAGCACCAGCTGCTGGATGCCCTCTGTGTTCAGTCCCAAGGTTTCCAGAGACCGGAACATGGGGGCGTGCTTGATATAGGGGTCCTCAATGGCCCGCAGGTGGAAGGTCCCCTCAAACCCCTGCTCTTCCAGAAGGTAGGAAAAGTGTTCCCCGATGCCTCCCCGCTGAATGCCCTCCTCCAGGAAGAACACGTGACGGCAGGATCGGGCCGCTTGAACAGCGGCAGGGTCGATGGGGATGATCCGATTGAGTTTTACCAGCTTTACCGGAAGGTCCCGGCTCTTCAGCCGTTCCATGCACTCCGCGGCAAAGGAGAACACTCTGCCAAACGTGACAAGGCACACGGAGGCGTCCTCCTGGCCGAACACACTGGTGGGGGCGGCAGTGCTTTCAAAGTAGGCGGGCTTGTACAGCTCTTTCCCACGGGGATAGCGAATGGCGCAAAGCCCTTTTCCCTTTTCTACCAGGTAGGTGAGCTGCAGCCGAAGCTCCCGGAAATATGCGGGAGAGTACACGGTGATGTGGGGGATGGTCTGGAGATAGGCGGCGTCAAATACCCCCTGATGGGTTTTGCCGTCCTCCCCCACCACCCCGGCACGGTCAATGGCCAGAATGGCTTTGGTGTTCTGCAGGGAGATGTCGTGGATCAGCTGGTCGTAAGCGCGCTGGAGAAAGGTGGAGTACACCGCGAACACGGGAAGCATGCCACCTGCGGCAAGCCCACCCGCAAAGGTGACCGCATGTTCCTCCGAGATGCCCACGTCGAAGAACCGGCTCCGGAATTCCTCCCGGAATTCTCCCAGGCCCGTTCCGCTCTGCATGGCAGCGGTAATGGCGCAGATTTTGGGATTTTCCCTGGCAAGCGCGCAGAGAGTGGTTCCAAACTCGTCGGAGAAGCTTTGGGACTTTTCCCCCGTGTCCCCGGTGGTCACGTCGAAGCCGGAAAGCCCGTGGTAGATGGTGGGGTCCTGCTCCGCGTACTGGTAGCCCTTCCCCTTGTAGGTCCGAATGTGCAGCAGCACCGGCTTGTGGAGCAGTTTGGCAGTCTCCAGGGTCTCCGCAAGCTCCTTTACGTTGTGGCCGTCAAAGGGGCCGTAATAGGCAAAACCGAAGTCCTCGAAAATGGTGGAATTGTAAAACACCCGCTTGACGCCCCGCTTCAGCCGGCGCAGCCCTCCCGCGATGGCGGAGCCCACTGCCGGAAGTCTCTGAAGGGACCGCTCAAGACGGTTCTTCGTTTTGATGTACCCGGGCTTGGTCCGAATGTAGCTGAGGTACCGCGCCATAGAGCCCACGTTTTTGGAAATGGACATGGTGTTGTCATTGAGAATGACAATCAGGTTCCGGTGCAGCCGGCCGGCGTTGTTCAGACCCTCGTAGGCCAGGCCGCCGGTAAGGGCGCCGTCGCCGATCACCGCCACCACATAGCCCTCTTTCCCCTGGAGGTAGTTGGCCTCGGACACGCCTAAAGCGGAAGAGATAGAGGTGCTGCTGTGGCCGCAGGTAAACAGGTCGTATTCGCTTTCCTCCCGGGAGGGAAACCCTGAAAGGCCGCCCTCTGTACGGATGGTGGAAAACTGGGCATACCGCCCGGTCAGCAGCTTATAGGGGTAGCTTTGGTGTCCCACATCCCAGACAATGGTGTCCCGGGGAGGTGAAAACGCCAGCCCCAAAGCCACCGTCAGCTCCACGACCCCCAGGTTGGAGGCCAAGTGGCCGCCGTTGGCGGAGACCGTGTCAATGATGACCCGGCGCATTTCCTCGCACAGGGCGGTGAGCTCCTGGGCATCCAGCCCTTTGATGTCTTCCGGAGAATGGACCTTTTCCAGCAAACTTGCCATATAGAGACAACTCCCGTCCGGTCAACCCAGCTGACTTTGCAGCTTGGCGGCGGTGACCGTGTTTTTCAACAGCATGGCGATGGTCATGGGACCTACGCCCCCCGGTACCGGGGTGATGTAAGAGGCAATGGGCTCCACCTGGGCAAAGTCCACGTCCCCGCACAGCTTGCCGTTTTCGTCCCGGTTCATGCCCACGTCGATGACTACGGCGCCGGGCTGGACCATGTCCGCTGTGACAAAGCGGCTCTTCCCCACGGCGGAGACAAGGATCTCTGCCTGCCGGGTGATCTCCGGCAGATTCTTGGTGCGGCTGTGGCACACGGTGACCGTGCCGTTTTGGTGGAGCAGAAGCATGGCCATGGGCTTGCCCACAATGTTGCTGCGGCCAATCACCACGCAGCGCTTCCCTTCCACGGAGATGTCATAGGCCTTCAGCAGCTCCATGATCCCCGCCGGAGTGCAGGGCAGGAAGTGGTAATCTCCCAGCATAATCTTTCCCACGTTGTAGGCGTGGAAGGCATCCACATCCTTCTTGGGATCGATGGCTTCCACCACCGCTGCCTCATCCAGTCCCTTAGGCAGAGGGGACTGAACCAGAATGCCGTGGATGTCCCCCTTGTGGTTCAGCTTGTCCACCAGGGCCAGCAGCTCCTCTTGGGTGGTCTCCGCCGGAAGCGCGTATTCCTCCGAGTAGATTCCCGTGGCCTGGCAGGCCTTTTTCTTGTTGTTCACATAGATTCTGGAGGCGGGGTCGTCTCCCACGATCACCACTGCCAGCCCGGGGCAAAGGCCCTGTTCCTTCAGGGCGGCAACCTCTTTGGCCACCTCATCCCGCACTTTGGCGGAAACGGCTTTGCCGTCAATGCGCGTCGCCATACCTTTTCTCATCCTTTCTCAAGCAGTCATTTGGACTGATCCTCAGTTTCTTCCTGGGCGGGAGCTTCCTCGGCCTCAGGGCTTTCTTCCTTCTGGGATGGGGAGGCCTCCTGCTCTTGGGACTCGGTGCCGAAAATCTCCCGCAATTCCTCCTGGGGAAGGTCCCCAAAAATGGTGCTGGGAATGCTGCCCTCCTCGGTCTGGAGGGGAAGTTCCCCGTCTGTCAGGCCCACGGACTCCATCACGTGGGGGTCTCCGCAGCCGGACAGGCTGGTTCTGTGCCGGAATACCACCAGCAGCACCACCCCGGCAATGACGCACACGCCGGCCAGCACCTGGGAGACCCGCAGGTTGATCCCGGGGATCATCAGGCTGTCGGTGCGCAGGCCCTCAATGAAGAACCGGCAGAACCCGTACCACACGGTGTACAGGAGGAAAGTCTGGCCGTCATAGCGGCGGAGCTTTCTGGTGAAGAAATGAAGCAGCACAAACCCCAGGAAGCAAAGCAGAGACTCGTACAGGAAGCAGGGATGGACGTTTCCCTCCACCACCAGGGCGGTGTTGTCGCTGTGCATGCCCCAGGGCAGATCCGTGGCGGTGCCGAAAGCCTCCTGGTTCACAAAATTTCCCCAGCGCCCCACTCCCTGGCCAATCAAAAAGCCCAGAGAAGCGATGTCCAGCACGGCGGGCACTTTCAGTTTCCGCAGCTTTGCCGTAATGCTGCCGAACACCACAGCGCCGATAAGGCCGCCGTAGATGGCAAGGCCGCCGTCGTGGATCTGAAGGATCTTAATGGGGTCTGTCCAGTATTTGTCCCCCGGGTAGAACACCACGTAGTACAGGCGGGCGCAGACAATTCCGGCGATCAGGCCCACAATGACCACGTCAAACAGCCGGTTGATGTCGATATTCATCTTTTTGCAGCTGAAGCTGGCGTACAGGATTGCCAGCAGGAACCCTGCGGCGATGATGATCCCATACCAGTAGATGTGGTAGTTGCCAATTGAGAAAGCAACGGTGTTTACGGTAAATTCCCATCCCAGATGGGGAAATGAAACTTGATGAGTCATGGGGATGCATTCTCCTTTCAGCCCGCAGGCTGTGTGGGTTTAGAGGGGCCGGATCACGGAGAGCACGCTCCGTTCCTCCTGGAAGATCCGGTCCAGGGACTGCTGGCAATCTTCGAGGCGCAGGCCGGCCAAAGCGTCGATATACGCAAAGAGCTCCCTGCCCTTCAAGGCCATGTTGGCAAGGCCGTTGGAAATATTCCCGGTGCTGTTCAGGCTGGAAACAATCTCCCCGTACAGGGCGCGTTTGGAGCGCTGGAACGCCTCTTCCGGGATGCCCTCCTTCCGGAATCTCATGGCCTCTTCCAAAATGGCCCGGGCGGCCTGTTCCGGGTCCTTGGACTCCCCGGAGAAAATCACCGTGGCGTAACCGCTGCCCTCAAAGTACTCGTAGGCGAAGCTGGACTCGTTCACAAGGCCCCGCTCCAGCAGATCCCGGAACAAGGGGGAAGCCTCGGAAGCCAGGGTCTCCAGCAGCACCTCCACCGCCGCAACGTCCTTTTCGCCCCGTGGCTTGGAGGCGTCCGGCTCCTTGAAGCCGAACTGGAACAGAGGCAGCGCCACCGAAAGGCGTTCCTCCACTTTGGGCTTGACTACGGAGTCGGGTTCCGGCGGGAACACCCTGGTGACGGTGACGGGATCGGAACGCTTGAGCATCCGGTCGCACACCTCTAGAACCTTGTCCTGGTCAAAGCTGCCTGCCAGGGAAAGCACCATGTTCCCCAGGTTGTAGAAGGTGTTGTAGCACCGGTACAGCAGCTCCGGCGTGATCTGGGCAATGCTCTCCACCGTGCCGGCGATGTCCTGCTGGATGGGGTGGCTGTGGTACATGGCCTTCAGGTAGTTGAACATCACCCGCCACTGGGGATCGTCGTCGTACATTTTGATCTCCTGGCCGATGATCCCCTGTTCCTTCCGCACGGTCTCCTCCGTGAAGTAAGGGGACTGGACAAAGTCCAGCAGGATCTCCAAAGACTCGTACAGGTTGTCGGTGCAGGAGAACAGGTAACAGGTGGACTCGAAGGAGGTGAAGGCGTTGGCGCTGGCGCCGGTTTTGGCAAAACGGTCGAAGGCGTCCCCGTCCTCGCTCTCAAAGAGCTTGTGCTCCAGGTAATGGGCAATGCCCTCCGGCACCGATTCCGGCGCGGGTTCGTCGCTGCGCTGGAAGCAGTTGTCAATGGAGCCATACCTGGTGCCGAACATGGTGTAAGCGGTGCTGCAGTGTTCCTTGGGGTACAGCAAAATGGTCAGCCCCGAAGGGTGTTTGATCTCCGTATAGGCGTCCCCCACCCGCTGACTTTGATAGATTTTAGAAATGCGCTCAGCCATGGAGTTCGCCTCCTTTCAAAGTGAACACCGACGCGGGATAGAATCTTCCGGCGGCTTCCACTACCTGTTCCGCCGTGTAGGTCATCAGCTGCTGGGCAGCCTGTTGAGGGGAAAGCGGGCTGCCGGAAAACTGCTGGCCCAGGCCCCAGGCCTCCACCTGGTACAGGGAATCCCCCACCCCCTGCAGGGAGTTCCGCAGAGCCAGCTTGGCGGAAAGCAGTTCGTCCTCTGTCAGCTGGCCACGCTGCAGGGCACGCAGCTGGTCAGCAATGGCCTCTTCTGCACGCTCCAGGTTGTGGGTCTCCACGCCGCTCTCGATATACAATGCCCGGCTGTTCTGATGCAGCCCGGCGGAGCAGTAATAGCAAAGGCTCATTTTCTCCCGGACGTTCTGGAACAGCTTGGAACTGGGCACGCCGCCCAAAACAGCCGCCGCCAGCCAGAATAGTATTTTTTCCTCCTGGGCGTAGTCCGCCCGGTAAGCCATGGACAGCTTGGACTGGGACAGGGGCTGTTCCTCCACCACACGGCGGATTTCCGAAGGTTTCTCAAAGGCCAGCGGCGCCGTAACAATGGGCTTGCCCACACTGGCGAACCTGTCCCGGAACATCTCCCCGTCGGGAGCGCAGTCCCCCAGAGCGTAGATTTCAAACCGGGCATTGGAGAGCATCTCCTCCCAGGCCGCGGTCACCTCTTCCCGGTCCAGGGCTTCCACGTCCTCCCGGCTGCCGGAACTGCTGAGCCCAGCGTTCCGGCCCTGGAACAGCAGCTCCTCGCTGCGGCGGTGGGTGTATTGGATCTTGTCGTTGAATTCCGCGTCTATCTGTTCCAAAAGCTGGCGCTGCTTCTGCAGGAAGTTATCCCGAGGGAACAAGCCCTCCTGATCCTTCAGAGGATGAAACAGAACAGAAAAGAGCAGGTCGGTAAGCTGGGCGAACATGTCCTCGCCGTCAAGGGCGTACCGGCTGGAGATGCCCTCCGCCGAAAGGGTGAGGCACTGGAACGCTCCGATTTTCTGCACGCGGCTTGCCAGAGAAGCTCCATAGAGCTGGGCAAGGCGGCTGTTGAAGGAGGTGTAGTCGGGATATTCCCGGGTCACCTGGCCGACCAGCCCCGGCAGAATGGCGTAGCGGGCAGCGGTGGACCGCTCCAGGGGCAGGAACATGTTCACGGAAACCTTGATGGTTTTGAACCGCGGATCTGTAAAGGTATGCAGGGTAACAGCGTCGCTGAGGCGCTGGGTGATAAGTTGGCTCATAGTCTCAAATAACCTTCCTAAAATAAATTCCATGCAAGGCGGGGCCAAAGAAAATGGAAGTGCATAAATATGCTTCCATTCAGCTATTTAGTATACCACATTCTCCCAGGTTTTGAAAGGGCCCGAAAAAAATTCACAAATAAAACGAAACCAGGCGCGCCGCGGAATGGGTTCTCACAGCGGCGCGCCCGGAAGAGGGAGACTCAGGGTTCCTTCCCGGTTTTTAGAGGGGTTTTACAAAGCGGCATGGGTGTTTTTCGGCATTTTCCCAGAACCTTGGGAATCCGAGCCTCTCAAAAGAAAAAAACAGAGGGCCGCGGCAGAAACGCAGCAGCCCTCTGAAGCTTCCTTATTTCGTGCCGAAGATCCGGTCTCCGGCGTCTCCCAGCCCGGGGAGAATATATCCGTTCTCGTTGAGGCGCTCATCCACGGCGGCGCAATAGATATGCACGTCGGGATGGGCTTTGGTCAAGGCTTCCAAGCCTTCCGGAGCGGCGATGACACACAGGAACTTGATGCTCTTGGGATGGCTGCGCTTGACAATGGTGATAGCGTCCACGGCAGAGCCGCCGGTGGCCAGCATGGGGTCCAGAACAATCACATCCCGCTCCTCAATATCCGCGGGCAGCTTGTTGTAATACTCCACAGGCTTCAGCGTCTCGTGGTCCCGGTAAAGACCGATGTGCCCCACCTTTGCGGAAGGCACCAGTTTCAGCATGCCGTCCACCATGCCCAGGCCTGCCCGCAGAATGGGGACGAAAGCCAGCTTCCGGCCGGCGATCACCTTGGTGGTGGTTTTCTGCATGGGGGTCACGGTTTCCACGTCCATCAGGGGAAGGTCCCGGGTGGCCTCGTAGCACATCAAAGTGGCAATCTCGCTGACCAGCTCCCGGAAATTTTTGGTGCCGGTGGAAACGTCCCGCAGGAACGTAAGCTTGTGCTGGATCAGCGGATGGTCCATTACAAACACATTTTCATAGTTTTGCATGGCGTATCTCCTCCCTTTTTACATTGCGTGCAGCTTACAGCTGTCCGTTCTCTATCTGAGCGATCTGGTCGATCCGGCGCTGGTGACGGCCTCCCTCGAACTCGGTGTTCAGGAAAATGTCCACCAGTTTGAGGGCTGTCTCCTTGTCGATCACCTTGCCGCCCATACACAGGATGTTGGCGTTGTTGTGGCGGCGGGTCATTTCCGCGCAGAACTCGTTGGTGCAGAGCGCGGCCCGAATGCCCTTCACCTTGTTGGCGGCAATGGAGATGCCAATGCCGGTGGAGCACACCAGAATTCCCCGGTCCGCCTCGCCGGAAGCAACCGCTTTGGCCGCCTTCGCGGCAATGGGTGCGTAGTCGATGGAATCAGTGCTGTAAGCGCCGAAATCCTCGTAGGGAATGTTGTGCTCTTCCAGATAGCCCCGGACAGCCTCTTTCAGCTCGAAGCCGCCGTGGTCGCAGCCAATAGCCAATTTCATAACAAAAGCTCCTTTCCAGCTTTTAGATTGCAGCTTGTTCACGCCTTTTGTTCCAGGCGCTTTTTCAGTTCCCGCTCCGCCTGAGGCAGCCGCAGGTATACCGGCGCCAAGGCAGAAGCGGAAATGGTTTTCCCTGCCTGGGCGGCCTCCTCCCCCAGCAGCGCCACGGAAGAAGCCCGCTGAAAGCGGATGGCTTCCGGCGCGAGCCTGGCTCCCCAGGCTTGGAAGGTTTTATGGCACAGCGCGGCGCCGTCGCCCAGAAGAAGAACTTTTTCGCCAGAACCCCGGCACTCCTTCTCCAGGTCGGCAATGGACAGCGCCCTGTCTTCCGTGAGACGGCGAAGCGTACCGCCCTCCGCCTGAAACAGGGCGTTGTACACCTGGCCGCACCGGGCGTCCATCACGGCGCACAGCAGGGCGCCCTGGGCGGAGATCCCGCCCCAGGCGATGGCTTCCAGGGTGGACACCCCCACGCAGGGAGTGTCGCTCACCAGGGCCATGCCCTTTACGCAGGCTACGCCAATGCGCACCCCCGTAAAGGAACCGGGACCGTGAGATACCGCAAGCACGTCCACGTCCCCGCAGGAGCGGCTCACGGTTTCCAGCAGGTTCTGGACCATGGGCAGCAGGGTCTGGCTGTGGGTCTGTTTCGTGTTGACAAAAAATTCCCCCAGCAGTTTGCCGTCTTCCACCACTGCGGCGGAGGCCGCCGCGGCTGAGGAATCGATTCCCAGCGTCAGCATGGCGTTCCTCCTCCTTTCCAACCTTCTATGGTGATTATCCTGTCCTGGTCCCTCTCTCCCGGGCGGATGTCCACGGAGATCACCTGTTCCGGAAGGGCTCCGGCAATGTTTTCGCTCCACTCGATCACCAGCACGCAGTCCGTGTCCAGGTAATCGAAGAAACCTGTGGAGTACAGGTCGTCCCAGCTCTCCACCCGGTACATGTCAAAATGTTCCACCGTCAGGCGGCCGGAATATTCGTTGACCAGAGCGAAGGTGGGGCTGGACACCACGTCCCCCGCTCCCAGCCCTATCACAAGGCCCCGGGTAAACGCGGTTTTGCCCGCCCCCATGCCTCCGGTGAAGGCAATGACCTCTCCCTCCTTCAGATCGCGAGCCAGCCGCTGGGCCAAAGCGCTTGTCTCCTCAGGGGAATGGGTGAGAAATTGCTCCGCCATATCAGAACAGGCCGTGGATCACAGCGTTCTCGTCCACGTCGATCTTCTCCGCGGCGGGTACCTTGGGCAGGCCGGGCATGGTCATGATATCACCGGCGTAGGCCACCACAAAGCCGGCGCCATTGGACAGCCGCAGGTCCCGAATGGTGATGGTGAAGTCTGTGGGACGGCCCAGCAGCTTGGCGTCGTCGGAGAGGGAATACTGGGTTTTTGCAATGCACACCGGCATGGAGTCGCCGCCCAATGCCTTGATGTCCTTCAGGGACTTTCTGGCGGCAGCGGTGAACGTGACATCCTTGGCGCCGTAGATCTGGGAGGCGATGGCCTGGATTTTCTCCTCCACGGTGGCTTCGATGGGATAGATGGGCGCGAAGTGGGTCTTACCCTCGTTTTCGTCAATGACCCGGCAGATGGTCTGGGCCAGCTCCATGCCGCCTTCGCCGCCCTTGCCGAACACTTCGGACAGGGCATAGGACACGCCCAGTTCCTGGCAGCACTGGTCGATGACAGCCAGTTCCCCGTCGGTATCGGTGCCGAACCGGTTGATGGCCACCACCACCGGCACACCGAACTTGCCCATGTTCTCCACGTGGGCTTTCAGGTTGACAATACCCTTTTCCAGAGCGGGGATATTTTCCGCGGCCAACTCCGCCTTGGGGACGCCGCCGTTGTATTTCAGCGCCCGCACCGTGGCGACCACCACCACGCAGGAAGGCGCCAGGCCCGCCATGCGGCACTTGATGTCCATAAACTTTTCGGCGCCCAGGTCGGAACCGAACCCGGCTTCCGTGATGCAGTAATCCGCCAGCTTCAGTGCCAGACGGGTAGCCCGCACGGAGTTGCAGCCGTGGGCGATGTTGGCAAAAGGTCCGCCGTGCATGATGGCGGGAGTGCCTTCGATGGTCTGCACCAGGTTGGGGTTCACAGCGTCGCGCAGCAGGGCTGCCATGGCGCCCTCGGCCTTGATATCCCGGGCGTAGACCGGCTTGCCCTCGTAGGTGTAGGCAATGAGAATGCTGCCCAAACGCTGCTTCAGGTCGTTCATATCCTTGGCCAGGCACAGGATGGCCATGACTTCGGAAGCCACGGTGATGATGAAGCCGTCCTCCCGGGGCACGCCGTTGATCTTGCCACCCAGGCCCACGATCACGTTGCGCAGGGCCCGGTCATTCATGTCCAGGCACCGCTTGATCTGGATCCGCCGGGGGTCGATGCCCAGAGGGTTCCCCTGCTGCAGGTGGTTGTCCAGCATGGCGCAGCACAGGTTGTTGGCAGAGGTGATGGCGTGCATGTCACCGGTAAAGTGCAGGTTGATGTCCTCCATGGGCAGAACCTGAGCATAGCCGCCGCCGGCCGCCCCGCCCTTTATGCCGAACACAGGGCCCAGAGAGGGCTCCCGCAGGGCGATGATGGCCTTTTTGCCAATTTTTGCCATGGCCTGGCCCAAGCCCGCGGTAGTGGTGGTCTTTCCTTCCCCGGCGGGGGTGGGATTGATGGCGGTCACCAGCACCAGCTTGCCGTCGGGCTTGTCCGCCAGACGGGCAAAGGCCCGCTCGTTGATTTTGGCTTTGTACTTGCCGTAGAGCTCCAGCTCCTCTTCCTGGATGCCCAGTTCCTCCGCGATCTCCGCGATGGGACGCAGTGTCGTGCTTTGGGCGATCTCAATGTCTGAAAGCATTTCCCCCACAACCTTTCTGGCCGACTAGCGGCCGCCGAATTTGTATTGCTCGATCCTTTATATTATAGAAGATTTTCCAGAAGGTGTAAAGCCCGAAACAAAAAACTTGAAGGCCCGCTGACACTATGCTATAATTAACATAATTCACCCTTGGAAGAACTTCCGTGACCGGCTGATGCCAGGTTATTTGATAAAGAGTAGGATTTCACTATGGTAAAACGACGTATCAAAAGCATTTTCAACTACATTAAAAAGGCGGACATCCTCCTGTGGCTGCTGCTGGCGGCCATCTCGGTGTACAGCCTGCTGCTTCTGCGCAGCGTGGACAGCGCCACCGGGTCCGGGTATTTTAAAACCCAAGTGTTCGCCATTGGCCTTGGTGTGGCGGGCGCCATCGTTATCTCTCTGCTGGACTATGTGGAGCTTTCCAATTTCTGGTACCTGCTGGCGGGCTTTTCCGTTTTCCTCATGATCTACACGGCGTTGTTCGGCGAACAGGTCCAGGGCAGCGGCGGCGTGGACGCCCGGGCCTGGATCACCATCGGCGGCAGGACCTTCCAGTCCTCGGAGCTGGTGAAGATCGCCTTTATCCTCACGTTTGCCAAGCACCTGGACACCCTGCGCAAAAGGGACCTGATCAACCATCCCCTCCATGTGGTGCTGCTGGGTGGCCATGCCCTGGTTCCCATTCTCCTGTGCCAGATGCAGGGCGATACCGGCGCCGGCGTGGTGTTTTTCGCCATGTTCCTGGTGATGAGCCTGGCAGCGGGGGTGCAGCTCCGGTATTTTGCCATTCTGGGCATTATGGTCTTGATTGCCCTGCCCCTTCTGTGGAAGTTTGTGATGAGCGATTATCAGAAGCTGCGGTTTGTCGCCCTGTTCAACCTGGACGATCCCACGGTGCAGATGGAGGACGGGTACCAGCAGTACCAGGGGCGGATCTCCATTGGCAGCGGCAAGCTGACCGGCCAGGGACTGTTTCAGGGCAGCCGGGTGGCGAGCAACAGCGTGCCCTTCCAGCAGAGCGACTACATTTTCTCTGTGGCGGGGGAAGAGCTGGGATTTTTGGGCTGTTCCCTGATCCTGCTGCTTCTGTTCCTCTTTATGGCCAAGGTGCTCCATGTGGCCTATTCCTCCCGGGACGATCTGGGCAGGTTTATCTGTTTCGGCTATTTTGGCATCATTGCCCTTCAGTCCGTATCCAACATTGGCATGTGCCTGGCCCTGCTTCCCGCCATGGGTGTGACCCTTCCCTTCTTCAGCGCCGGCGGTTCCTCCGCTGCCTGCATGTACTTCGGGTTCGGCCTGGTCCAAAGCGTCTATATGCGCCGCAAGGAAAGCGACGGCCTGCGGCTGAAGCGAAAAGAGCCTCTTCGCTTCCTTTACAAACAGATCTGATTCACAAAACGAAACGCCTTCGGGGAGTTGGTCCTCGAAGGCGTTTTTTGTCAGATTCCTTTCACGAATTCCCGGAACCGGGGCAGCATGCCGATCTTGTCGGGGGTGTGGGGCGGCATCTGCAGAATGTCGTAGCCGGGCAGGTTGTTGCCCTCCACAAACACAGGGCCGCTGGGGGTGATGGCTACGTCCCAGCCCACGTACCGCATATTCGGCACCACCAGGGCAGCTTCCAGGCACATGGCCTTGGCCTCCTCCCAGTAGGGAATGGCGAACCCCTGGATGGTGGTATGGGTGCGGGGATGCTCCGTGTAAGTGTTGCGGGCCTTGTCGTACGCCGGGTACTGGATGACCCCCTTCTCCAGGTCCAGGGGGGCGAACATGCCGCCGGAATGAAGGTTGTCCACCGGCCGGTCACTGTTGCCGATACGGATGTGGGCGTAAACGATATGGGGCCCTGTCTCGTTGACAATGGTGACGACCCGGATCGTGTTGATGGCGTGAGGGTTCATCTTGTTCATTGTCTCGTGCTGCTGGAGCACATCCTCCACCACGCCGATGCCCTCGGCTTTCAGCTTGTCGTACATTTGATCCAGGGAGGCGAAGTCCTTCTTGAACAGCTTGTTGACGCCGAAGCCGCCGCTGGAGGATTCCGGTTTCACCATGACCGCGTCACGGTGTTCCATGAACTTTTTGAAGTCCTCTTGAGAGGCCTTGGAAAAGTCCAGCCACTCCCGGCCGATGTATTTGGCAAAGGTGGTGTAGAACTCCGTCTTGTTGTCGAAGTAGTGATAGGAGTCCCGGTCGTTGAGGATGCGTGTCATGGCGTTGTTCACGCTGCGGGTGACATAGGTGGCCCGCTGGGCGTCGGTAAGGTTGTAAAACTCACACAGCAGGTAGTCGTTAAACCCGGCGCCGTATTTCACGCCGCACTTTACTACATCGGCCAGAATGCCCGCCGAGTTCTTCTTGGTGATCTTGTGGACCTTTCCCACCGTGCGGAACAGCTCCGGGTAATCCATGCGGGTGACGCAGGTCAGGATAAATTTCAGCTTTCCCATGGTCTCTCCCCCTTACCGTTTCTTCCCGCCCTGCTGACGGCGCAGAGTGGCTTCCTCGTCCAGGCGCAGCTCTCCCTCGTCGGTGATGGTGAGCACGCTGCCCGCCTTGGCTCCCTGGGGCACTTCGCCCAGTTCAATGGCGAAATATTTCTGGTCGCTGTCTGTGCAGATGGCAAATTTCCCGTCCAAACGGTCAATGACAAGCTGTTTCATGAATTCCCTTCTGTCCTTTCCAATGTGGTTTGATATTCACTTCTCAGGGAGAGATGCTTCCCATCCCAGGAGAACACCAGATCCCCGTCGGTATCTGTTCGATAGATGGCTGCGCCCACGCTTTCCAGCCGGCGCAGCGTTTCCTCCCGGGGCAGATTGCTGTTGTCCGGCCCCACGGAGATGGCGGCGACGGAAGGCGAAACGGCCTCCAGAAACCGCTGGGAAGAGGAACCGGCACTGCCGTGATGAGCCACTTTCAGCAGGTCCGCGGTGAGATTCGCCCCGGATTTCACCAGGTCCAGCTCTGCCTGGGCTTCCATGTCCCCGCAGAACAGGGCGGAGAACCCCTGGTATTCCAACCGAAGCACCAGGGAGCAGTTGTTGGAATCCTCATAGTCTTTCAGAGGGCCTAACACCTCCAGGAAAGTTCCGCCCAGGGGAAGCTGGTCCCCAGGCTGAACCTGGCGCACCGGAACCTCCCGGTGTTCCCTAGCCTGCTCCAGGGCGGCGTATTCCAGCGTCTGCCCCATTTCCTCCGGCCAGGGATAGACCACCAGCTGGCCCACAGGAAGCTCTTCCAGCACCTGGGACAAACCGCCGATGTGGTCGCTGTCCGGGTGGGAAGCAATCACGTAATCCAGCCGGTCCACGCCCATTCGGCACAGGTAATCCACCACCCTGTCGCCGGAGGCGGAAGTTCCTCCGTCCAGAAGAGCCGTTTCGCCCTCACAGCGCAGAAGCAAGGCGTCCGCTTTCCCCACGTCGATCATGTGAAGCTCCAAGGGGCTGGATTCCACCGGCCCCCGGAACCCTGAAAGGGATGAAAGCTCCTTCCAAAAGGCCTTTCCCAGCGGGGTGAGGGAAAAGACCAGCACCGCCGCCAGCAGAATGCCTGCCCCGCGGCGGATCAGGGCACGCGCCTTCTTCTTTCCAGGGGCCACAGTCACTCCTCCCCTTCCGAGGGGCCTCCCTGCTGCATGTTCCGCTCCAGCCACTGGGCGTAGGTCATAAGCACCTGCCGGGGCTTGGACCCTTCATGGGGTCCCACCACTCCCAGCTGCTCCATCTCGTCTATGAGCCGCCCGGCCCGGGCGTAACCCAGGCGAAGCCGCCGCTGGAGCAGGGACGTGGAAGCCTGTCCGGCCTCAACCACGCATTTGATGGCCTCGTCGATCATGGGGTCTCCCCCATTTTCGCTGTCGCCGCTGTCCTCATTCTTGGACTCGCTGGCGGCGTTCCGCTCGATCTCTTCAATGACTTTCTCGTCGTATTCAATGGTTTTCGTCTTTTTCACAAACTCCACCACGGAAGAGATCTCATCGTCTGTGACATAGCACCCCTGGACGCGCAGGGGCTTGTTGGCGCCCACAGGAGCGAAGAGCATGTCGCCGTTGCCCAGCAGTTTTTCCGCGCCGCCGGAGTCCAGAATGGTGCGGGAGTCCACGGCGTTGGACACGGTCAGGGCAATGCGGCTGGGAATGTTTGCCTTGATCAGGCCGGTCACCACATCCACAGAGGGACGCTGGGTGGCCACCACCAGGTGCATCCCGGCAGCGCGGGCCAGCTGGGCCAGCCGGCAGATGGAGTCCTCCACCTCTTTAGGAGCGGCCATCATCAAGTCCGCCAGCTCATCAATAATGATGACGATCTGTGGCATGGCGGGCATGGGCTGGCCGTTTTCGTCCTGGTAATTCTGGGAGGCGGCAAGGCTGTTGTACCCTTTCAGGTTGCGCACGTTGAACTCGGAAAAGATCTTGTAGCGCTTCATCATCTCGGAGACGGCCCAGCCCAGAGCGCCGGACGCCTTTCTCGGGTCTGTGACCACGGGCACCAGCATGTGGGGCATGCCGTTGTATTCGGTGAGCTCCACAGCCTTGGGGTCGATCATCAGGAAGCGCACCTCGTCGGGGCTTGCCTTGTAGAGCATGCTGATGATCAAAGAGTTGATGCACACCGACTTGCCGGAGCCGGTGGTGCCGGCGATGAGCAGGTGGGGCATTTTCGCCAGGTCCGCGATCACCGGCTGGCCCGCGATGTCCCGCCCCAAAGCCACGGAAAGCTTGCTCTTGGAGGACTGGAAGGAGTTGGACTCCACCAGCTCCCGCATGCGCACCGTGCTTCGTCTCTTGTTGGGCACCTCAATGCCCACGGCGGCCTTGCCGGGGATAGGCGCCTCGATGCGCACGCCGGTAGCCGCCAGGTTCAGCGCCAGGTCGTCGGACAGGTTGGTGATCTTGCTGATCTTCACGCCGGCCGCCGGCTGGATCTCATATCGGGTGACAGCCGGGCCCCGGCAGATGTCCAGGATCTTTGTCTGAACACCGAAGCTTTTCAGGGTGTCCACCAAGATGCGGCCGTTTGTCTGGAGTTCTTCCGTCTCCAAAGCCGGGTTGCCCTGGGGGCTGACCGCCAGCATGGTCACCGGGGGAGTGCAGTAAACGGTCTTGGCAGGCTCCGCTCCGGTATACAGCGCCTGCTGGAGAGGCGTTGCCTCCTTCCGGTCGTTTTCCTGCCGCTGTTCCATGAATTTCTCCGTCAGTTCCTTCACTTCGTCGGGAACAGGCGGTTTCTCCCCGGCGGGAGCCATGGGTTCCACGGGCAGGGAAGCTTTTTCCGCCGGCGGTTCCTCTTTGGGAAGGGATACGTGGACTGTCTCCACCTGAGGCGTGGGAATGGGGATCTCCTCAATCTCCTCCAGCGCCCGCTCCAGTGCCTGGGTACCCTCTTCCATCTCCTTGACAGCGGCGGAGGGCTCCGGCGAAGCAGGGCTGTCCTCCAGGGGAGAAGCATTGGGTTCGTCCACGCCGAACACGGCTTTCAGCCGGTCCAGCTTGTCGTTTTTCTTCTCCGTCTTTTTCTTTTCCGGAGGCGGCGGGAACAGTGCCGCGGGCGTGTCTGCCCGCACCGGGTGGGCAGGCAGTTGAGGCTCCAAAGACACATCGATTTCAGACTCCCGCTCCAGTTCCAGGATCTGCCGTTCCTCTTCCCGGCGCTGACGGGCATTCTGAATTCCCTCCGACACCACGTCCACAGGTTTTTTGATGGTGCGGAACAGGCCGATCAGTGTGGTGCCCGTAAGGATCATCACCGCAACAAACAGAAGCAGCACCACAATGATTCTGGCCCCCACTTCCCCGGTGGCCCGCAGCAGAGGCCAGCCCAGAAGGCCGCCTACCACGCCGCCGCCCGTGCCGGCGTTGGACGTGTACAGGAACCCTATGTACTCAAAGAAATTCAGCCCGGCGGGAATGGCTCTCTTTCCAAAAATGAACCCTGTGGCACAGAACAGCACAATGACCGCCACGGTCATCCAGATCTTGCCGCTGATGGAGCCCCGGGGCTTTTCCATGGCGATGATCACCGCCACGTAGATCACCAGTACCGGCCACAGCAGGGACCAGCTTCCGAAAAGCCCCAAAATGGCGTTGTGGGCCCAGTGCCACAGGTTGTCACCGGGAATGAGCACCAGACACCCCAGGAGGATGGCGCTGGCAAACAGCACCACAGCCCGGATCTGGTTTTTCTGACGGATGGCTTCCGCGGTGGCCTGGGGATTTTTACCCCTTCTGCCGCCCCGCGTCCCGGCCGTCTTTTTCCCGGAAGAGGCGGATGTGGTCCTTTTGGAAGCAGGCTTCTTCCGGGTGGTGGTTGTCTTTTTGGCTGGCAAACGTTCTCCCTCCGATCTCAAACCGTGGGTTTCAATTTCCCCGTCCCGTTACAGGGGCAGTCCGGTAAACAGGTTGTTCCCTGTGATATGTTCTATAATCCCGATAATGGTGATCAGCGCGCCCACGATCAAGGTGTAGAATGCGAACACCTGGAGCTTGTTGGTGGTGACGATCCACCTGAGCAGCTTGATGGCCAGGAATCCCACAATGGCCGCGGTGAGCACCCCTACAAGGAGCGCCCCCGCCCCTACCGCTTCCGCCTGGTCCCCCATGTCCAGCAGGGAAACAAGGGCAGCGGCGGCAATGGAGGGAATGCCCAGCACAAAGGAGTAATCCAACGCGGTCTGCTGGTTAATTCCCCGCAGGAGCCCCACGGACAATGTGGAGCCGGAACGGGAAAGGCCGGGGAACACAGCTGCCAGGCACTGGGTCAGACCGATGAGCAGGGCGTCCACCGTGTGGATCTTCTTCCGGCCAACGCTCTTGACACGGCGGCCGGAAGCCTCCTTGCGGCTGCGCACTTCCTTGATCCGCTTGTTGGCCTGGATGCCGGCAAACAGCAGAGCGCTGGTGGCCAGAAGCGCAAGGCCCTCCACCACGATGTCGGAGTCGGAGCCCAGCGTTTCGGAGAGGCCCTTGATATCCATGCCTGTTCCGGGAATCGGCAGGAACAGCAGGAACAGGGGCAGAAGGCCGAAGATCAGCATGAAGATCAGGCGGCGGTCGTGGTTCATTTCGCTCCATTTGAAGCGCCCGTGGACCACGTCCACGCACAGAGCGCCAAACTCTTTGATGAGCCGCCAGATCAGTTCCCGATACACGAACACCACGGCGATCAGGGTGCCCAGATGCAGCATGACGTCAAACAGAATGCCCGGCAGCTTGATGCCGAACAGGTGCTTGGAAATGGACAGGTGGCCGCTGCTGGACACGGGCAGAAACTCCGTGGCGCCCTGGATGATGCCTAAGATGATGGCTTCGAAAATGGTCATAATCTCCTCCTTCATATGTAACGGCGGGGTCCCGCCGGTTTGTCACTCTGCTTTCTTTTTCCTGCTTCCCGTTTTGGCAGTGCCGCTTCGGGTTTTCTTGCTTCGGTCAATCATTTTTCCCAGACAGTCCATGGCGTCGGACAGGGAGCCCAGGGAATCGATCAGGCCCTCTTCCACAGCGTCCGGACCGTCCAGCACCGTGCCCACGTCCATCACCAGCTCCTGGGTGTTCATGGAAAGCTCCACGAACCGCTCCTTGGAGATGTTGGAATTCTGGGTGACGAAGTTGGTGATCCTGTCCTGCATTCTGCGGAAGTATTCCAGGGTTTGGGGGATCCCCAGCACCAGGCCGTTCATCCGCACCGGATGGATGGTCATGGAGGCGGACTCGGCGATAAAGGACCGCTTTGCCGCCACAGCAAGGGGCACGCCAATGGAATGGCCTCCTCCCAGCACCAGGGAAACGGTGGGCTTTTTCATCCCGGCAACCAGTTCCGCCAGGGCAAGCCCCGCCTCCACGTCTCCCCCCACAGTGTTCAGCAGCATTAGCAGACCATCGATCTGGGGGTCTTCCTCCACCGCTACAATCTGGGGGATCACGTGCTCGTACTTGGTGGTTTTGTTCTGCGAGGGCAGAATGTAGTGGCCCTCAATCTGCCCGATGATGGTCAGGCAGTGGATCGTCCGTCCGTTGCACCGGGTGGTGACGGAACCGTCCTGAACCAGGGGACGGTCTGAGGTTTGAGAGTCGGTCTCCGCCTCCCCCGTCTCAGGCTCTTCCTCTGCCTCAATTGCCAAACGGCGCAGTTTCTTTTCTTCGGCTTTTTTCATGGCAGCATCCTCCTTTACAGGGATTAGTCTGCCAGAAAACAGGTGCAATCATACGGCCGGCGAAAAAAAGCCAAGGGGGCGGACAATCGCTATTTTATTATATCATTCCTTTCTCCCCAGGGCAAGTGAAATGAGCCCCTTTTCTTTCCCGGGAAGTTTCATTTGCCTATCTCATACAATAGTGCTATAATTTCGTCAGAAACTTTTGGATAGAGGAGTGTAGAAACCTTTTATGGACAGTTTGATCCTCTCGCTGGAGATTGTGCTTCCCCTGTTCCTTTTGATGGCGGTGGGTTACGTCATCAAATTGACCGGGCTGATGAACGAAACGTCTGTCAAGCAGACCAACAAGGTTATTTTCAAAATCTTTCTTCCCCTGCTGGTGTTCTGCAATATCTACAACACCGAGCTTTCGGAGAGCTTTGACTCCCACCTGCTGCTGTACGCGGTGGCGGGGGTTGCCATCCAGTTTGTGCTCTCCCTGTGTCTGGCGGTGCTGACGGAAAGGGAGAACTCCCGGCGGGGCGTTATGCTTCAGGGGATGTTTCGCAGCAATTTTGTGCTGTTCGGCATTCCCATCAGCACGGCACTCTTTGGGGAGACCGCCGCAGGGCTTGCCTCCATTCTCATCGCGGTCATCATTCCCATGTACAACGTGCTGGCGGTGGTGTCTTTGGAGATCTTTAACGGGAAGCGCCCCAACGTGGGGAAGATCCTGGTGGGCATTATCACCAATCCGCTGATCATCGCCTCCGCGGTGGGAATCCTCTTTGTGGCGCTGCGCATCCCCCTGCCCACCCCCATCTATGACACGGTCAGCGACCTGGGCTCCATCGCTACGCCTTTGGCCTTTGTGATCCTGGGCGCGTCCTTCAGCTTTGGGGACGTGGGAAGATACGTGAAGGAGCTGTTTGTCGTTCTGAGCACCAAACTGCTGGTGTTTCCGGCACTGTTTCTGGGGATCGCCCTGCTGCTGGGGTTCCGGGGCGCGCCTTTGGCGGTGCTGCTCACAGTGTTTGGCGCCCCTATCGCGGTTTCCTCCTTCACCATGGCCCAGCAGATGGGCGGCGACGACAAGCTGGCGGGACAGCTTGTGGTGTTCAGTTCCATCCTCTCCATCGGCACCATGTTCCTCATCATTTTCTTCCTAAAGGAAATGGCGTTCCTATAAACGGCATAGTTCAGTTTTTTATACAAAATGCTGGGCAGCTCATTGACAGAATTCCTGTTTTCGGCGATAATAGTACATTATAGTTTGATTCTTTAACGCAGAAAAGCAGACACAATCCATAACAGAAAAGGAAGGATCTCCATGGGCAGAACTCTTGCACAGAAAATCATCGCGGAGCATTTGGTCAGCGGCCAAATGAATGTGGGCGAGGACATCGGTCTGCGCATTGACCAGACCTTGACCCAGGACGCCACCGGGACCATGGCTTACCTGGAATTTGAGGCCATGGGTGTGCCTCGGGTGAAAACCGAGCGCAGCGTGGCGTACATCGACCACAACACTCTGCAGAGCGGCTTTGAGAACGCGGATGACCACCGGTTCATCCAGTCCATTGCCAAAAAGCACGGCATCTACTTTTCCCGTCCCGGCAACGGCATCTGCCACCAGGTGCACCTGGAGCGGTTCGGCATTCCCGGCAAGACCCTGATCGGTTCCGACAGCCACACCCCTACCGGCGGCGGCATCGGCATGCTGGCTTTCGGCGCCGGCGGCCTGGACGTGGCCGTGGCCATGGGCGGCGGCGAGTACCACATCAATATGCCCAAGATGACGAAAATAAATCTCACCGGGAAGCTTTCCCCCTGGGTCTCCGCCAAGGACGTGATCCTGGCGGTGCTCCAGAAGATGAGCGTCAAAGGCGGCGTGGGCAAGATCATCGAGTACGGCGGCGAAGGGGTCAAGACCCTCACCGTCCCGGAGCGGGCCACCATCACCAATATGGGCACGGAGCTGGGCGCCACCACCTCCATCTTCCCCTCCGACGAGATCACCCGCCAGTTCCTGGAATCCCAGGGGCGGGGCGACTGCTGGAAAGAACTGAAGTCCGACGAGGACGCCCAGTACGATGAGATCATCGAGCTGGACCTGTCCTCTCTGGAGCCTCTGGCCGCCTGCCCCCACAGCCCCGACGCGGTGAAGTCTGTCACGGAGCTGGGACCCATCAAGGTGGACCAGTGCTGCATCGGCTCCTGCACCAACTCTTCCTATCTGGACATGATGCGGGTTGCCGCCATCCTCAAGGGAAAAACCGTGCACCCCGACGTGAGCCTAACCATTGGCTGCGGCTCCAAGCAGGTGTACAACATGCTGGCCCTCAACGGCGCGCTGGCGGACATGATCGCCGCAGGCGCCCGGATTCTGGAATGTGTGTGCGGTCCCTGCATCGGCATGGGCCAGTCCCCCAACTCCGGCGGCGTGTCCCTGCGAACCTTCAACCGGAACTTCGAGGGACGCAGCGGCACGGCGGATGCCCAGGTGTACCTGGTGAGCCCCGAAGTGGCTGCCGCCTCGGCCCTCACCGGCGTGCTCACCGACCCCCGCACCCTGGGCGAGCCGGTGGAGATTTCCATGCCGGAAAAGTTCCTCATTAACGACAACCTGGTGGAGGCTCCCATTGAGGAATCCCTTATGGAGACCGTGGAGATCCAGCGGGGTCCCAATATCAAGCCCTTCCCCGTCTCCCAGCCTCTGCCGGACTCCATTGAGAAAAAGGCCGTTTTGAAGGTGGGCGACAACATCACCACCGACCACATTATGCCCGCCGGCGCCAAAATTCTTCCCTTCCGCTCCAACATCCCCTATCTGTCCCAGTTCTGCTTCGGCGTCTGCGACAAGGAATTCCCCCAGCGGTGCAAGGCGGAAGACGGCGGCATCGTCATCGGCGGCTCCAACTACGGGCAGGGTTCCTCTCGGGAGCACGCCGCCCTGGTGCCTCTGTACCTGGGAGTCAAGGCGGTGGTGGCCAAGTCCTATGCCCGCATCCACTGCGCAAACCTGGCAAACGCCGGCCTGATCCCCCTGCAGTTTGTGGACGAGGCCGACTACGACCGCATTGACCAGATGGACCTGCTGCGTCTGCCCAACATCAAGGCGGAGCTGGAGCAGGGCAACGCCGTGACGTTGGAAAACGTGACCAAGGGCATCACCATCCAGGTGGAGGCCCAGCTGACCCAGCGCCAGAGAGACATGGTGCTGGCCGGCGGCTTGCTCAATTACACAAAACAGCAGGCAGAATAACCATCGAAACTTTCGTAAAGGAGCATAACCATGGCAGCGTTTCAGAAGATCCCTATGAAAACACCCCTGGTGGAGATGGACGGCGACGAGATGACCCGGGTCATCTGGAAAATGATCAAAGACATTCTCCTTCTCCCCTATGTGGACTTGAACACGGAATACTACGACCTTGGACTGGAGAACCGGGACAAGACCAATGACCAGGTGACGGTGGACTCCGCCCTGGCGACGAAAAAATACGGGGTGGCTGTAAAGTGCGCCACCATCACCCCCAACGCCGCCCGTGTGGAGGAATACCACCTGAAGGAGATGTGGAAGTCCCCCAACGGCACCATCCGGGCTCTGCTGGACGGCACCGTGTTCCGCACCCCCATTGTGGTGCGGGGCATCACCCCCTTCATTCCCAACTGGCGCAAGCCCATCACCATTGCCCGTCACGCCTATGGGGACGTCTACAAAAACGTGGAGGCTGTGGTCCCCGCCGGAGCCAAGGCGGAGCTGCTGGTCACCCGGGAGGACGGCACCCAGGAAAAGCAGCTCATCCACAGCTTTGAGGGTCCCGGCATCATTCAGGGTCTGCACAACACCGACAAGAGCATTGAGAGCTTTGCCCGCTCCTGCTTCAATTTCGCCCTGGACATGAAGCAGGACCTGTGGTTCGCCACCAAGGACACCATCTCGAAAAAATACGACCATCGCTTCAAGGATGTTTTCCAGGAGATCTACGACAAGGAATATGCCCAGAAGTTTGAGAAGGCCGGCATCGAGTATTTCTACACCCTCATCGACGACGCAGTGGCTCGGGTCATCCGCAGTGAGGGCGGGTATATCTGGGCCTGCAAGAACTACGACGGCGATGTGATGAGCGACATGGTAGCTACCGCTTTCGGCAGCCTGGCTATGATGACCTCCGTACTGGTAGCGCCCGACGGCACCTGCGAGTACGAAGCCGCCCACGGCACGGTGCAGCGTCACTACTACAAGTACCTCAAGGGGGAAAGCACCTCCACCAACTCTGTGGCAACCCTGTTCGCCTGGACCGGTGCTCTCCGCAAGCGGGGCGAGCTGGACGGCAACGACGCCCTGGTGGAGTTTGCCAACAAGCTGGAGGCCGCTACCATTTCCACCATCGAGTCCGGCGTGATGACCGGCGACCTGGCCGCCATGTCCACCCTGCCGGAGATCCGGAAGGTGGATACAGAGGGCTTCCTTCGGGCGATCGACGAGAACCTTCGGGAAATGCTGTAAACCACACCAAAAAATCTGACCCACAGGAAGTTATCCCATATGATACCAAAGAAACAGAATGTTTCCATGTCCGTAATACGCCGTCTCCCCCGGTATTACCGGTTCCTTACCGAGCTGGGAAAAAAGGGCGAGACCCGCATCTCCTCCAAAGAGCTCTCTCAGAAGATGGGCTTTACCGCCTCTCAGATCCGCCAGGACTTTAACTGCTTCGGCGGGTTCGGACAGCAGGGGTATGGCTACAACGTGCCCCAGCTCTGCCAGGAGATCGAAAAGATCCTGGGGATCCAGAAGCGCCATCCCTGCATTCTGGTGGGCGCCGGCAACCTGGGGAAAGCCATTGCGGGCCATATGGCGTTTGAACAGCTGGGCTTTTCCCTCATCGGCATGTTTGACAACGCCAAACGGGTGATTGGGACCAGGATCAGCGGCCACGAGGTACTGGATTACGCCCACATTCAGGAGTTTTACCAGAAGCAGAAGCCCTTGATGGCAATCCTCTGTGTGCCTCAGGAATTTGTAGAGTCCGTCTCCGATGAGCTGTACGCTCTGGGAATCCGCTCATTTTGGAACTTCAGCCACTATGACATCACCCTGAAGCATCCTGACGCCATTGTGGAAAACGTACATATGAACGACAGCCTGATGACTTTGTCCTACAAACTGTCTTTGGCCCAAGAGGAAACGCAGGAATGAATCCCTGAAAAAAACTAACAGCCCGCTGCAGATTGCCCATGCTGCAGCGGGCTGTTTTTTTCTGTGGGTTTTACGGTTCGTAGGGGACGATCTCCACGGACTGGATCACCACATCCTCTGTGGGCTTGTTGTTGGAATCGGTGCTCACCTGGGAGAGGGCAAACACGTTATCCATGCCCTCAAACACCTGGGCAAACACGGCGTGGCCCTTCCCTGTGGTGGAATAGTAACCGTCCAGAGTGGGGTTTCCCCCCTGCTCCTCGTAGAGCTTTTTCACATCGCTGGTCATCTTGTCCATGTCCACCCAGCTGCCGTAGTAGGCGGTGAACACTTCCGGGTCCTGTTTGTAGACTTCAAAGCCCTGCTGGAAATTGTCCCAGCTGCTGTTCCAGCCCCCGGTGGCGTTGATGAAAAACTGGCTTCCATTGGTATCGGGGCCGGCGTTGGCCATAGAGACGGAGCCGTCGATATTCACCAGGTTCTTGTTGAACTCATCGGCAAAGGAACCGCCCCACACGCTCTCCCCTCCGGTGCCGTCCCCCTTGGGGTCGCCGCCCTGGATCATAAAGCCTTCGATGATCCGGTGGAAGGTGAGGCCGTTGTAGTAGCCGTCGATGGCGTGCTTTTTAAAGTTGTACACAGTTTTGGGTGCCTCGTCCGGGAAAAACCGCAGCTTGATCACTTCGCCGCTCTCCAGGGTGATCACGGCGATCTCTTCCCCCTCTTGGGGCAGGTCCAGCTGGTAGCCGGCCTTCTTGCCGTTGTCCTGCTGCTTCAGGTCCTCCTGGGAAACCAGGGTGTCGGCGGAATCAAGGACATGTTCCGCGGCGGTGGGTTTTACGGAATTGCCGCAAGCCGTCAAAAGGCAGGCGGCCAGCAGGGCGCAGACCCCTGCGAGAATTCTACGTTTCATGTTGGGTACTTCCTCTCTTTTCGTCCTTCCCCACAGCGGGACCCGCCGGGGGCAGCTGGGCCTATTGTACCGTAAATGGGGAAAAGATGCAAGGCTTCCCCGGGTATTTTCCGTTCCCCCAGGTCATATATATGGCTGTATCACGGGAGGAGGGCACTGGGTCGAAGCCCTCGCAGAGAAAGGAAGAACAGAAAATGCAGTTTCATCCGGAAGGTCATTTGATCGACACATTTGAAAACAGGGCTTCCCTTCAAACACCGGCCTCCTTGGCCGAGGCCATGCGGGACGGGAAGATCCTGGAAGCAAAGGCGGTGATGTGCGACTCCAAACACAACCTCATCGTGGATCTGAAATTTATGCGGGGCCTGATCCCTCGGGAGGAAGGGGCCATCGGCATCCGGGACGGCACCGTGCGGGACATCGCCATCCTCTCCCGGGTAAACCGTCCGGTGTGCTTTGTGGTACAGGATTTCATCCGGGACGAATACGGCAGGATCACAGCTCTGCTCTCCCGCAGGGCCGCCCAGGAAAAATGCCGGGAAGAGTTTATCTGCTCCCTCTCTCCCGGCGACGTGATCGACGCCAGGGTGACTCACATCGAGCCCTTCGGCGTGTTCGCGGATATCGGCTGCGGCATTGTTTCCCTGCTGCCTATCGACTCCATCTCCGTCTCCCGGATTGAACATCCCCGGGAGCGCTTTCTGGTGGGCATGGATATCCGGGCCGTGGTGAGATCCCGGGAAAACACCAGAGTTACCCTGTCCCACAAGGAGCTTCTGGGCACCTGGGAGGAGAATGCCGCCCGGTTCCGCCCGGGGGAGACTGTGGGGGGCATCATTCGCAGCATGGAAAGCTACGGGGTCTTTGTGGAGCTAACCCCCAACCTGGCGGGCCTTGCGGAGGTGAAGGAGAACATCTACCCGGGGCAGCAGGCCAGCGTGTTCATCAAGAGCATTCTCCCCGCCAGGATGAAGGTGAAGCTGATCATCATCGAGACCTTTGACCCGGAGCCCCGCAAGCCGCCCCAGCCAAACTACTTCTTCCAAGGGGACCACATGGAGGAATTCCTCTATTCCCCGCCCCAATGCGAGAAACATATTGCCACCTATTTCAAACGATGACAAAAGGCCCACCCAGCCTGGGAATTCCAGACCGGGCGGGCCTTATTGCGCTGTTTGGATTAGTTTTCCTGGTTGTCCTGGGCGGCGGGCGCTTCCGGGGTGTTCTCCTCCTCAAAGGTGAACGCTCCGTCCACATAGTCGCACCGGTAGGTCTTGTTGGCGGTGACGGCCCCTTCCAGCATTTTTTCGGAAATGGGGTCCTCCACCTGGCTCTGGATCACCCTGCGCAGAGGACGGGCGCCGTAGTTGGGGTCGTACCCCTTTTCCGCCACGGCTTCCACCGCGGCGTCGGTGAAGTGCATGGTGATATCCATGTCCTCCAGCTTCTTGCCCAGCACCTTCAGCATCTTGGCAGCGATCTTGCCCGTGTCTTCCTTGGTCAGCTTGTGGAACACAATGATGTCATCCACGCGGTTCAGGAATTCGGGCCGGAACAGGGCTTTCAGCTCACCCATGACCAGGTCCTTGGTCTTTTCAAAGTCGGCTTCCGCGGAGGCGGTTTCAGAGGCGTCCTGGGTAAACCCAAGGCTCTTCTGCTTGTCGGTGATCAGCCGGGCGCCCACGTTGGAGGTCATGATGATCACCGTGTTCTTGAAGTCCACGGTCTTGCCCTGAGAATCGGTGACACGGCCGTCCTCCAGGATCTGCAGCAGAATGTTGAACACATCGGGATGGGCCTTTTCGATTTCGTCGAACAGCACCACGGAATAGGGCTTGGTGCGCACGGCTTCGGTCAGCTGGCCGCCCTCGTCAAAGCCCACGTATCCGGGAGGAGACCCCACCAGACGGGAGACCGTGTGCTTCTCCATGTACTCGGACATGTCGAACCGCACCATGGCCTTCTCGTCCCCGAACATGGCCTCCGCCAGAGCTTTGCACAGCTCGGTTTTACCCACACCCGTGGGCCCCAGGAAGATGAAGGACCCAATGGGACGGTTCTTGTCCTTCAGGCCCACACGGCCCCGGCGAATGGCCTTGGCAATGGCGGTGACGGCCTCGTCCTGGCCGATGACCCGCTGATGAAGGGTGTCCTCCAGCCGCAGCAGGCGCTGGCTCTCCTCCTCCGTCAGCTGAGTCACAGGCACACCAGTCCACATGGAGACGATGTCCGCAATGTCCCCGGGGACCACCACGCTGTTGCTCCGCTCGTTTTTGGCGCTCCATTCGTCACGGGCCCGCTCCAGCTGCTCCTGCAGTTCCTTCTCCTTGTCCCGGAGAGAGGCGGCCCGCTCGAAGTCCTGGGCGTTGACCGCGGCAGCTTTGTCAATTTCCATGTCCTTGATCTTCTTTTCCAGTTCCTGGAGATCGTCGGGAGCGGTGAAAGTGCGCAGCCGCACACGGGAAGCGGCCTCATCGATCAGGTCGATGGCCTTGTCGGGCAGGTAACGGTCGGAGATATACCGGGCGGAAAGCTTCACGGCGGCGTCGATGGCCTCATCGGTGATCTGCACCTTGTGGTGAGCCTCGTACCGGTCTTTCAGTCCCTTCAAGATGGCAATGGCCTCTTCCTGAGAGGGCTCCCCCACCATGACAGGCTGGAACCGGCGCTCCAGAGCCGCATCCTTTTCAATGTGCTTGCGGTACTCGTTGATGGTAGTGGCGCCAATGACCTGGAAATCACCCCGGGCCAGGGCGGGCTTCAGAATGTTGGCGGCGTCGGCGGAGCCTTCCGCGGAACCGGCGCCGATGATGGTGTGAAGCTCGTCGATGAACAGGATGATGTTCCCGTCGGCTTTCACCTCGTCAATGGCGCTCTTGATCCGCTCCTCAAAGTCGCCCCGGTACTTGGTGCCCGCAACCATGCCGGTGAGGTCCAGGGAGACCAGGCGCTTGTTCTTCAAAAGCTCCGGCACTTCTCCGGCCTGAATCTTCAAGGCCAGACCCTCGGCCACGGCGGTTTTACCCACGCCGGGCTCGCCGATGAGCACAGGGTTGTTCTTGGTGCGGCGGCACAGGATCTGAATGACCCGCTCGATCTCGGTCTGACGGCCGATGACCGGGTCAATTTTCCCCTGGGCAGCCAGCTGGGTCAGGTCACGGCCGAACTGCTCCAGGGCCTTCCCGTTCTGGCCGGACTCTTCCTCCCCGCCTCCGGGCTGGCCTTCCTTTCCGCCGCCGAAGGAGGTGTGCTTCAGCATGGAGGAGAGCTCGGCGAGGATGCGGTTGGGATCGGCTCCCAGCACCTGCAGGAACCGCATGGCGTAACTCTGGCCGTCTTCAATGATGGCGATGAGCAGATGCTCGGTGCCCACGTAGGCGTTGTGCAGCTGAGCGCCCGCCATGGCCGCCACTTGGAGAATCCGCTTTGTCCGGGGGGTGAACTCATCGGGGGACAGGCTGGTGGGCTCCCCGGTGCCAATGCGCTCCCGGATCAGCTTTTCGTAGTCCTCCGCGGTGATCCCCAATTTATTCAGCACGGTGAACGCCACACCGGTGCCCTCTTTCAAAAGGCCCAGCATCACGTGCTCGCTGCCCACGTAGTCGTGGCCGAACTCCTGGGCGGACGTGATGGCCAGGTTCATGGCGTTGTTGGCCTTTTCCGTAAATCCGTTGAAACGATAAGTCATATGGTTCACTCCTTTATCTTCGCGCACAGTTCCCGGGCCATGGTTGCCCGGAGCACGTCGCGCTGGTTCTCGTCAAGTTGTTTTCCGGCTTTTGCCATCAGGGTGGCGGGCTGCACGTTGACCATCAAAGCGATCAGCTCTTCAATGGCAACGCCTTGGAGCACCCCTGTGGAAAGGCCGATGCGAATATAGGAGAGCAGCTCCATAAACTCGCTGCTGGAAAGGACCCGGGCTGTCTTGAGAATGCCCGCCGCCCGGTCAATCTTATCCCGCCAGCCGATATTCTCGCTCATCTGGCTGCGGGCTTTCCGCTCCTCTTCCATGAGCTGGGCCGTGATGGAGCGGAGGTTTTCTATGGCCTCGTTCTCGCTCAGCCCCAAGGTAATCTGGTTGGAAAGCTGGTACAGGGCCCCCACAATCTTGCTGCCCTCTCCGTAGGTGCCCCGCAGGGTGAGCCCCAGTTTGGACAGGTTGGAGGAAATTCTGGGCATGGCTCCGTTTTCCGTGAGAGCGGGCAGGTGAAGCATCACCGAAGCCCGCATACCGGTGCCCAGGTTGGTGGGGCACTGGGTGAGGTACCCGAACTCCGGGTCGTAGGCGAAGTCCAGGGTCTCGCTGAGCAGGGTGTCAATGCGGTCCGCCGTTTCGGCAGCCTCCTTCAGGGACAGCCCCTCCTTCAGCACCTGGATCCGCAGGTGGTCCTCCTCGTTGATCATAATGGAAATGCTCTCGTCCTCCGAGATGAGTACCGCCTTTCCCCGCCGGTCGGAGATGAACTCCGGGCTGACAATGTGACGTTCCACCAGGGATACCGCCTCTTCCTCAGAGGCGCTCTCCAAGGGGATAAAGCGAAACTCTCGAGAGAGAATGCTGTTCCCGGAAAGGAGCGCTTCCTTCACCTTTTCTTCCACAGCCTCCCGCTGCTTGTCGGTGGCCCTGGTCGGGAAGGGAAACTGCCTTAAGTTCCGGGCCAGGCGCACCCGGGTGCTGCACACCACATCGGAGCAGCTGCCGGCCTTTTCGTACCATTTTTTCAGTTCATCCATGGTTTTCCATCTCCTTAATCTCGTCCCGCAGAACGGCGGCGGTTTCAAAATCCTGTGTTTCTATGGCCTGTTTCAGCAATCGCTTCTTTTCCTCCAGAGGCGACTCCTTTACCGGCATCATCTGGTGCTGGCCTCCGCTGATCCGCAGGGCGGAGCCGCCGGGAACCTTCCCCTTGTGGCGGCTGGTGCCATGGATTCGCTGGATCACCGGCAGAAGCTGCTCCCGGAAGGTCTTGTAGCAGTCCGCGCAGCCGATCTTCCCCGACTGGGTAATCTCCTCAAAGCTGGCCCCGCAGGTGGGGCAGCAAGTGGTTTTGGGAGAGGGGAATCCGTTCCCGATGAATCCACCCAGCAGGTTGCCGAAATCCATTCCCCAGTTGGAGAAAAGGTCCCCGTACCCCTTTTGCTGGGCACAGTCGGAGCAGAGGTGATATTCTGTCAATTTTCCATTGACAACGGTTTTGATATGAGTAGTGGCGGTCTTTTTTCCGCAGGCTTGACACAACATGAGAATTCCCCCTTCATGTTCTGGTAGCTAACAGCATGTTCTTATAGATGGACGCCCGCACCGTGTCCCGGATTTCCTTGGGCACGGCGGCCAGAGCGTGTTCGGAACAGGCGGCCTGAAGCAGCCCGGCGGCGGTGGCGTCCACCATGCCGTTCTGCAGCAGGTTGGAGGTCATGGCCCGGGCAGTGGCGGCATCCAGGCTGTCACCCACCCCGTTGACGATATGCATGATCATATCGGATTTAGAAAGCCTCATGCGGGTGATGCGGATGTATCCGCCGCCTCCCCGACGGCTCTCTACAAGATACCCCTGCTCCGGCGTGAACCGGGAGGTGAGCACATAGTTGATCTGGCTGGGTACGCAGCCCAGGTAATTGGCAAGCTCGTTGCGCTGGATCTCCGCGGTGCCGTCGGCCTCGTTGAGCAGGTCTAAAATATAGTTCGCAACACTGTCACTGATACGCATGTCTTTTCACCCATTTCCCAAACCTCTTAACTTGCCTTTGACTTTCTTTGACTTTAATTATAGTACAATTCGTGGGAAGGTCAAGGTCAAAGAAGGTCAATATAAGTGATTCAGCAAAGTTAATCTCGCTTATGCTCTTATTATCTTCTATTTTCTCTTGAAATCTATTTTTTTAAAGGTCAAACAATGGACTGTAACACTTTTTCTTCTCCGCCATAAGATAGAGTGTAATTCGAAAGGAGGCTTTCCCATGTGTAACGGAAACTGCTCTTGGCTCATCATCATCCTCATTCTCCTGTGCTGCTGCGGCTTCGGCAACGGTATGGGCGCCAGCAACAACGATTGCGGCTGCGGCAACTGCGGCGGCTGCGGCTGCTGAGTAAAGCCTATCCCCTGGGGATCCGCGGGGTGACACCATAAAGGGGATGCCCCCGGATACACAAAAAGCCCTTCCCTCTCTTTCCGAGCGGGAAGGGCTTTTCCTATTGGCGGTTTACAGGGAGATTTTCCCCTCTTCCACGGCCTGTGCCAGCGCCTGAGCCAGCTGGTCCGGGCAGGAGGTGGGCCGGGAACCGCAGTGGATCCCCTTGCAGCGGGACAGGTAATCCTGGACCTTCATCCCCTGGGCCAGAGCGGCCACTCCCTGAGTGTTGCCGCTGCAGCCGCCGGTGAACTTGACGGACTGGATCACACCGTCTTCCACCACGATGTCAATGTGACGAGAACATACGCCTTTGGGCGTGTAGCTGATTTCCATATCCTGTGTCGCGCTTCCTTTCCTTGATGATAACTTCTTAAATTTATCAAATTCCAAAGGAAATGTCAAGCGGCTGCCGCGGCGGCAGGTCAGTTCTCGGGGGAGGAACGAAACAGGAACTCCGGCTGGAACTTGCGGCTGGTGATGTTGAACAGCACAACGGACATCCCCCCCAGAACAAGGACAATCACCAGCAGCAGAGGAACGGTGATGCGAAAGGCGCCGGCGAACTGGGCCAGGTACAACAGCAGCAGGGGGAGCATCAGGTAGCCCATGGTCTGCAATGCCTCCCCGCAGCTGTGGACCCGTGAGGCTTCCCAGCCCACGAACACCACGGAGAACAAGGCCACCGTGGGCACAAACAGCAGCAGGCAGACGATCCACTCCAAATTGAGGAAAAAGGGCGCGCCCATCAGCAGGTCTGCCACAGACACGGTAATGGCAAAGGCCACAAAGGACACATAGGAGATGGCGACGGACAGCAGGGTGCAGCAAGTCACCTTGGTGTGGAGAATGGATTTTGGCTCCATGGAAGAGAGCATCAACGTCTCCAAAGTGTGGCCTTCCTTCTCCCCTACGAACACCTGGGAAGCGGCGATGACGGAGGTGACAATGGGCACGCAGAGAAACAGCATGGGACAGAGCAGCGTGGTGAAGGCCGCCATCCACTGACGGCGGGGTCCGTACTTTTCCACACCACCCACCAGGGCGGCGATCCGGTCCGGCAGCGCCAGCTCGTCCGCAGCCGGCAGAAAGCTGATGGCAACGGAGTACACCAGGGGAATTACCACCACCAGGATCACCGGAAGAAGCATCAGCAGAGCACGGGTGCCCTTGCTCCTCCAAAGGCTGCTCAGGTCTTTCCCCACCAGCACCATCTCCCCGGAGGAGAACAAGCTCCCCAGGTCAAATTTCTTCTTCCGGGAGAGGCTCTGTGCTCCCCTGGTGCTCCGGTTCTCCAAATTCACGGTCTTCCCTGAGGTCCGGCTCCTCTGGGACCTCTCCGGCGAGGTTTTCCTCTCCGGCGTCTCCCTGCGGGAGCGGCTCTCCTTCTTCCCAGAGGACATCCTCCGGGGCGGACGGTTCGTCAAGTTCCTTCACCTTCCTTTTTCCGCCTTCCATCCAGGCGGTGTAAATCTCCTGCAAGGTGGGGCGGATCAGCCGGGCTTCGTAGAGCTCCAACCCCTCCCCCACCGCTTTCGCAATGATTTTCGGCATGTCTGTTTCGCTGGCCAGGTCTTTTTCCCAGGCGCCCTCCACAAACCGGAATCCGGCTGGCGCGGGGCTGTGTTCACCCAGGCGAAGCTGCGCCCGGAACCGCACCCCTGCCCCTTCCCGCAGGGTCTCCAGGTCCCCTTTCGCCAGCAGGGAACCCTCTTTGAGGATGGCGTAGTTCCGGCAGAACCGCTGGGCGTAGCTCATGTGGGAGCTGCACAGGAACAGGGTGGTCCCCTCTTCCCGGGCCGCGTAGTTGAGCATTCTCTCTATGGCGTCCGCCGTTTCCTGGTCCAGCCCGCCCGTAGGCTCATCCACCAGCAGGATCTTGGGGGTGTGAATCAGCGCTCGGGCCAGGGAACCCCGGCGCAGCACCCCGGTGGGCAGTTGTTCCACCGGCAGGTCCCTTCCCTCCCAGATGTCCAGCTTGTGGAGCAGCAGAGAGGAGCGTTCCAAGGTGTCGTTGTCGTCCATGCCGTGGAGCCCGGCGAAAAACCGCAGGTTTTCCCACAAGGTCATCCCCTTGTAAAGCCGGGCGGACTCCAGCACAGTGCCTGCCACCCCATGGAGCCGCTTGGGCTCGTGGGCGGGAGAGAGACCAAGCACGGTGCATTCCCCGGAGGTGGGCCTTGCCAGGCCGGAGAGCAGACGGACCAGGGTGGTTTTACCGCACCCCTTTTCCCCCACACAGGCAAAGGCGTCTCCCTGGGGCACCTGGAGGTTCAGTCCGGCCAGCACATAGGTTCCGCCATATTCTTTTGTCAGGTCAAAGGCGGTGATGGCATCCATAGGCGCCCTCCTTTCCGGTTCAATGGCGGACTTCCGAGGTCCCGTGTTCCCGCAGATAGGTGGCCTCCAGATCTGCCAGGTGGAGCTTCACCGCCAGGGGATAGCGGTCGAAAGCCAGGCTGATGGCGAAATTCCCGCCCTTTACCGCGTCGTCAAAACCCCCCATGTGCCACCGGACCGCCATGGCTTCCGCCGGCTTGAGGCGCACAAACCGCTCGATGAGGTATACCGATTTTTCCCCGTGGCCGTAGGGGAACGCGTCCTCCACCGTGTAGTAGGGCCGTTTCTCCCACTGGCCGGTCTCCTCATTTTTCACGTTGCGGGTAGAGATTTTGTAGAACTGGGCTTTGCACACATCGTGGAGCAGGCCGCACAGGGCAAAGCTCTCCTCGCTGTCCCCTTCCTCAAAGTACTTTTCCCGCAGCACATGGTACACGTTCAGGCTGTGCTGCACCAGGCCGTATTCGCAAGCGCAGTGAAATTTGGTGCTGGCGGGAGCGGTGAAAAAGTCTGTTTTCTCCAGCCAGGCTAAAAGCTGCTCTCCTCCGGGCCTTGTGACGTGTTCCTGGAAAATCCCGCAGAATTCCTCTTTGTATGACTGATCCATGATCGCAACCCCTTATCCTTAGTGAACGAGCCCGTGGGAAAGCTCTGTTTTCTACAAGGATACCACAAATACCCGTTCAATTCAATTTGAATTCTGTGAACGAATTGACAACAAAAAAAGGGCTGCCGAAGCAGCCCTGGGGCGATCAGTCGGACCGGAAGCCCTTGCCGATGATCTCGCTGGTATTGGTGATGAACATGAAGGAATGGGGATCGATCTCCTTGCACTTCTGCCGCAGCCGCACCGCTTCTCCCCGGCGCACGGCGGTGAGAACCACCTTCCGCTCCGTGTGAGAATAGGCGCCTTCTCCGTCCACCACCGTGGAGCTGTGGTTCAGCTCGTGGATGATGAAATCGCAGATCTCCTTGGGCTTGGAGGTGACAATGGAGAAGAATTTGCACAGGTTGATGCTTTCAATGACCGAGTCCACCACAAAGGCTTTCAGGAACAGGCCCAAAATGGAGAACATGCCGGTTTCAATGCCGAAGAAGAACACGGAGGCCAGCGCGATAATGCTGTCACTGACAAACAGCGCTTTGCCGATATCCGAAATGCTGGTGTACTTTTTCAAGATCATGGCCACAATGTCCGTGCCGCCGCTGGAGGCGTTGTAGTTGAACATCAGCGCCGAACCCACCGCGGGGAGCATCATGGCAAAGCAGAGTTCCAGCAGAGGCTGGTTGGTGAAGGGCCCGTCCATGGGAAACAGCGTTTCCAGCACCCAGGTCTCAAAGGAATACATCAGCGTGCAGTAGGTGGTCCAAAACCCGAACTGCCTGCCCAGAAACAGGTAACCAATCACCAGGAGCAGAATGTTGATAATGGCCATCAGGGTGGCGGTGGAGAGAAAGGGAGTCAAGCTCCCCAAGATGATGGAAATACCGCTGACGCCGCCGGTGGAGAAATTGTTGGGCAGCTTGAAGAAATAAACCCCGGTGGTGAGAAGCAGCACTCCCAGGTTGACCCACAGAAATGCTTTCACGTTCTCTTTGGTGAATACAGAAGCAAAGCTGTGCTGTTTGTTTTCGCTTGCCATGTTCTATCCCTCAATTTTCATTTTTCTGGAAAAGCCGGACTGTCTCTGCCACGCGGACAGGCAGGTTTCGCGTCTTTTCCCAAACCGTTGAGATTTTACCACAACAAGGGAGAATTTACAACCATTTTTGTAAAAAAAGTGCCCCCGATTTCCTCGGAGGCGCTTTAGCGTGCTATCTCATTCACTGGGTGTATTTCTGGAGAAAACGGATTGCCAGGGCAATGTCCCCCGCGGGATCCTCTCCCACCTCCCGTTCAATGGTGAGGAAGCCACGATAGCCGATCTCATCCAGCGCTTTCAGGTAGTTGGGAAAGTCCACGTCTCCCTGGCCTAAAGGCAGCTCGATATAGGAGCTGTCCTGGAGCATGTCGGATTCCACCATGCCGTAGAGCACTTCCGGGTCCACATAATGGAGGCGGCGTCCGTCCTTGGCGTGGGTATGGACAATATAGTCCTTCAGGGTGTACACAGCCTGCACCGGGTCGTCCCCTGTGACCATGACAAAGTTGGCGGGATCCAGGTTCACCGCCACACCGGTGGAGTGAAGGCCGTCCAAAAAGCCCTTCAGCGTGGCGGCAGGTTCCGGGCCTGTCTCAATGGCAAAATGGGCCTGGAGGGAATCCGCGTAGGCTGCCAGGTTGCCGCAGGCCTCCTGCATCACAGCGTATCGGGGATGAGTCTTCTCCCCCGGCACTACGCCGATATGGGTGGTGACCACATCGGTTTCCAGGTCCTTCGCCAGGTCCAGAATCCGCTTGGATTCCTCCAGCAGCTGCGGGTTCTGTTCCGGGTCGCCAAAGCCGTGGCCCAGATCCCCGCACAGGGCGGAGATCACCAGCCCGTGGTCTTTCACCGCCTTGAGGAACTCACGACGGCGCTGGGGGGTCATCTCCTTGGGGGACATTCCCCCCCGGGTTGCGTACACCTGAATGCCCCGGGCTCCCAGCTCCTGGGCTTTCTCCAATGCGGTGTTCACGTCGGTGCGGAAGGAATCCAGCATGACTCCAATAGAAAAGGGATACATAACAACTCGCTCCTTTCAATCTAACACTGATGTCGAGAAACAAAGTCCAACAGCGCGCGCCGAATAGGTGGACTTAGATTATCTGGAATACTATTCATATCAAACCATTGCAGGGCATCTACTTCAGTTTCTTGACGTTTCAATTCTCCTGAAAAATCATTGCTGAAAAAAACGACGTCAATAATATATGCTTCATTTCCATCAGGGTATTTATGATAGAGATCTGGGCCTGAATACACTCCAAAGAGATTCATGGAATGGACAGTCAGTCCTGTTTCTTCATGTACTTCCCTCCGTGCTGCATCTTCCACTATTTCGCCCAATTCCACACGGCCGCCAGGATACCCCCAGCATTTATTATCATTTCTTTGTTGAAGCAGGACTTGAGAGTCTTTGTAAAGAATGACACTTGCGCCAGTCAGCTGAAATTTTTTACTCATAAATCAATATCTCCGTAACAGTAATTACTCCAGCGCGATCTCACGGTGCTGCTGGGCGGAATCGTAAATGGCCTGCATCATCTTGGCGGTGACAATCACCGTGTCAATGTGGGAGGGCAGCTTCTTCCTTGTCTTGATGCAGTCTATAAAGGCGTCGATCTCTGTCTGGAACATGTCTCTGGTGCGGAACTTGGGGGTGTAGTCCATGAGGGCTCCGTTTTCCGTGGTGTACAAGGTGAAGTCCTCCCCGTAGCGCAGACGGATGCCTCCCTTGTCCCCCATGAAATCGATGTAGCGCTCTTCCTCCCCGATGTTCTGGGCCCAGGCGCCGTTCAGGGTGATCACAGGCCCGGAGGTGCGCACCATGCCGGTGACAGAGTCGTCCACGTCGTACACGCCGTCATAGTCCATGGTCTGGGAAGCCCACATGTCCGTGTAGACATAGTTTTTCATGTCCTTGCCCAGCTTGCAGAAGGTTTCACCGGTGACGGTTTTGATGGCAGGGTCACCGCAGCAGTACATAACGATGTCCAGATAGTGGACGCCCCAGTCGATGAGGGCGCCGCCGCCGGCGATCTCCTTGGTGGTGAAGGCTCCCCCCAGGCCGGGGATGGACCGGTGAGCCCGGAAACTGACGTACACGTGATGGACGGTCCCCAGCTTGCCCTGGTCGATGTACTCCTTGATCCGGTTGACGGCGTCGTTGAACCGGTTGACCACGCCGATGTTCAGGACTTTCCCTGTCTCGTGCTGGACCTTCTGCATCTCCAGGGCTTCCTGGTAGGTGCGTGCGGCGGGTTTTTCGCAGAGAACGTTTTTCCCTGCCCGAAGAGCGTCCATGGCGATCTGGGGGTGGACGTTATTGGGGGTGCAGACGGAAACGGCCTCCACCTCCGGGTCTGCCAGGACCTGGCGATAGTCCGTCACGGCAATGCCGCAGCCGTACTGCTCCACGGCTGCCTGGGCCCGCTCCGGGATGATATCGCAGAAATACTGGATCTCCGCCTCCGGGTTCTTCATATAGGAGGGGATGTGGGCGGCGTTGGCAATGGTGCCGCAGCCGATAACGGCAACTTTCATGGTTCAAAACACTCCCTTTTTCGGTTTGCCGCGACCCGGCAAACTCCCAATTCTAGGGTGATTATACCCCAGCCCGCTCCTCTTTGTAAAGCAAGAATCCCGAAAAAAGCCGGGACCGCTGGAACCTGGAAGTTCTTTCAGGGCCTTGGTTTACACCGGAGGAATGTCGTGGTATAATAATTCCCAACACGTTCCGCTGTCCCTGCCGGGCCAGACGGACCCAGGATATTGGAGGAGGATTGCCATGAACGAAACATTGGAAGTTTTGATGAAGCGGAAGTCCGTGCGGGTGTTCGAGCAAAAGCCCATTGGGGCCGAGGAAAAACAGGCCATTCTGGCTGCCGCCATGCGTGCTCCCACCGCGGGAAATTCCATGCTCTATTCCATTTTGGATGTGACCGACCAGGCCCTGAAGGACAAGCTGGCCGTCACCTGCGACCACCAGCCCTTTATTGCCACCGCTCCCATGGTGCTGGTCTTTCTGGCCGACTACCGCCGGTGGGTGCGGAAGTTCCACCAGGCCGGGTGTGAAAGTGTGCCGGAGCCCCGGCTCAGCGACCTGATCCTGGCCACCAACGACACGGTCATCGCCGCCCACGCCGCCTGTGTTGCCGCGGAAAGCCTGGGCATCGGTTCCTGCTACATCGGGGACATTATCGAGCAGTGGGAGCAGCACCAGGAGATGTTCCACCTGCCCAAGTATGTGGCCCCTGTGTCCATGCTGGTGTTCGGTTACCCCACCCAGCAGCAGAAAGACCGTCCTCAGACCAGCCGGTTCCCCCAGAAGATGATCGTCTTCGAAAACCAGTACCACGATCTCACCGACGAGGAACTTCAGGAATATTACAGCGACGACCGGGCCAAGGCCTTCTACAACCGGAAATACGTTTCCGCGTTCGCCCAGGAGATGGTCCGCTCCGCCGAGGAGATCCTGAAAAACTGGGAAGGAAAATAAGCTTCTCTCCCTCAAAGAAACTGCATGAAAAATCCCCCGGAGGAAATTCCTCCAGGGGATTTTTTGCGGTGTTCCCGCGGATTTTCAAGCATGTGACCAGGCCTATAAGCCGAGTTCTGTCGTGGACAGTCATCTATCTTGGCCTGACGTTGCCGTCAGGCTCGCGCCACCTCCTCGGAACGCGCAGGGCTACGCTTTTATGTTCCTCCACGGTGTTGCTCCGAATAGGGTTTACAGGGCCGCGTGGTCTCCCACGCGCCGGTGAGCTCTTACCTCGCCTTTCCACCCTTACCGGGAAATCCCGGCGGTATCTCTCTGTTGCACTTTCCCTGGGGTCGCCCCCGGCGGCGGTTAGCCGTTATTCTTGCCCTGGGGAGCTCGGACTTTCCTCAGACGAGGGGTTTCCCCCTTCGCCCGCGACCATCCAGCCTGCTCACATGTTCTCTATTGTAGTAGGGCAGGCGCGCCCTTGTCAATAGGCTTTTTCCGAAAGCATCCGGTTCTTTTCGTCCCACAGCTTCTGGGAAAGGTCCACGTAGTAGTTGTGGGGATTCTCAAACCGGGTGACCTCTTCCCAGAGGGAATCCACCTGGGCCAGGCAGTACGCTTTGATAGCTTTCAGCGCCCGGGGGGTGTACACGCATTCCCCGTTTTTGAAAATGGGCTGGAGCAGGGGCACTGCCGTGAAGTTCTCCACGGTCTTGCGTTTCCAGGTGTGGTCCGGGTCGAACAGCACGTAGGGCTTCTCGTCGTCGATCACCTCGTCGTGGAGGGTGATCACGTCGGCAATGGCCTTGTCCGTCTCCTTATCGAAAAGCCGCCACACGCTCTTGAAGCAAGGCGTGGTGATCTTTGCCACGTTCTCGCTGATCTTGATCTTGGGGATAATGGCGCCGTCCTTGTCCTCTACGGCGACCAGCTTGTATACACCGCCGAACACAGGCTCCGAGGAGGAGGTGATCAGCCGCTCGCCCACGCCGAAGGAGTCCACCTTGGCCCCCTGCATCAGCATGTCCCGGATGATGTACTCGTCCAAGGAGTTGGAGGCGCAGATGGGACAGTCCTCAAAGCCGGCGTCGTCCAGCATTTTCCTGGCTTTCCGGGAAAGGTAGGTGATGTCGCCGCTGTCGATGCGGATGCCCGCGGGACGGAATCCCTGGGGAACCAGCACCTCGTTAAACACCTTGATGGCGTTGGGCACGCCGGATTTCAGCACGTTGTAGGTGTCCACCAGCAGCACGCAGTTGCCGGGATAGGCTTCCGCGTAGGCTTTGAAGGCGTCGTACTCCGTGGGGAACAGCTGGACCCAGCTGTGGGCCATGGTTCCCAGGGCAGGCACCCCGTATTTCTGGTCGCTGATGGTGCAGGCGGTGCCCACGCATCCGCCGATGTAGGCAGCCCGGGCTCCCAGCATGGCGCCGTCAAACCCCTGGGCCCGGCGGGAGCCGAATTCCATCACCGCTCTGCCCTGGGCCGCCCGGACGATCCGGTTGGTCTTGGTGGCGATAAGGCTCTGGTGGTTGATGCACAGGAGCACCATGGTCTCCACAAACTGGGCCTGAACGGCGGGACCGCGGACTGTGACAATGGGCTCCCCCGGAAAAATGGGCGTCCCCTCCGGGATGGCCCACACATCGCAGGAAAAATGGAAGTTCCGCAGATATTCCAGGAATTCCCTGCTGAAAATGTGCTTGGAGTGGAGGAATTCAATGTCCTCGTCGGTAAATTTCAGGTTCTTCAGGTACTCCACCAGCTGCTCCACCCCCGCCATAATGGCGAAGCCGCCCTTGTCCGGCACCTTTCGGAAAAACATGTCGAAATAGCAGATGGTGTCCTGGAACCCGTTTTGAAAATACCCGTTTGCCATGGTCAGCTCGTAAAAATCGGTGAGCATGGTCAGATTGGGCTCTTGAAAACTCTTGTTCATACGCTGCATTCCCTCCTCCAAACTTGCCAGAAGACGCTCCCGTGTATTTAAGGCAATACCGCACAGAAAAGTAGGCGCGATACTGCCAGAAGTGATATAATAAGACCATGGATAAACAGATGAC
>CALWCD010000003.1 GCA_944376265.1 uncultured Clostridia bacterium
CCCCTTCCAGGGGTCAGCAAGTACTGACCCCTCTGGGGTCTGAGCAAACCACTAGTTTACTAGTGGTTTTGATTTTGTGTTTTGGAAAAATATGTATCAATAATGACGGTTGAAATGCCGCCGATGGAGAAGCTCAGCTCTCTTTTGTCTCCAGCCAGGTGTCAATCTGGCTCTGTTTTTCCTGGACCACCCGGTCTATGCCCGCGTCTTCCAGTTCCTTGAGGAAGTCTGGGATGGCCGAGGCGGGATCCAGCATGCCTCCCAGCAGTGCCTGGTTATATTTGCTGATCACATTGGTGCAAGCTGCAATTTCGTTGGCTACGGGAGAGCTGTCAAAAGTAAAGCCTTTAACAGAGGACTGGACGGCAGACTGATTGAACTGGTTGAGTTCTGTCCATTTGGTCTCCGGTTCGCCATTCCACAGGTAGGTGATCTGCTCGTTGGGCCAGGCCCACACCATGCGGGAATAACCCACACTCATGGCATCCTTTCCTTCGGGAAAGTCGATACTTCCCTTTTCAGAGTCCACCACCGCGTACTGTTCCCCTTCAATGCCATTGCCCACCAGGTTTGCGGCAGCGGGGCAGGAGCCGGAAAACTGGTATGCAGAGCCAACATATTGGACCTGGATTCTGGTGCTTGTCACAAACGCCATTGTCCGGAAGCTCAGCCAGGAATCGGAGCTGTTTTGAGAAAGGAGAGAAAAAATGGTAGATCACGATCGTGTGGGCAGGGTGGTCCGTCACGGGATCATGGCGCTGCTTTGTGTGTTCTGTCTGTTCCCCTTTGTGCTGCTTGTGTCCTCCTCTCTCACGGACGAGGACACGCTGCTGCGGTACGGTTATTCCTTTTTCCCCAGAAAAGTGAGTCTGGAGTCTTATCGGTACCTGTTGGGGAGTACCAGCTCCATCCTTCATGGGTATCTGGTTACCATTCTTGTTACTGTGACAGGCACTCTTCTCAGCCTGGCCATTACCACACTGCTTGCCTATGCCCTTTCCCGTAAAGATCTGCCGGGACGGGGAGCGGTTTCCTTTGTACTGTTCTTTTCCATGCTCTTCAACGGAGGCACGGTGCCCTCCTACATTATGTGGACCCAGTTCTTCCATATCAAGGACACCTTATGGGCTCTGCTGCTGCCAAACCTGCTGATGAGCGCCTTCTATGTTATCATGATGCGGACTTATTTCAACGCCAACATTCCAGAGGCCATCTTGGAGTCTGCGAGGATGGATGGGGCGGGGGAATGGCGCGTGCTCTTACAGATTGTGCTGCCCATTTCCAAACCAATTTTAATCACTGTGGTGATGATGGTGGGGCTCCAGTATTGGAACGACTGGATCAACGGCCTTTACTACATCACCAAAAACCAGTATTACAGCATTCAAATCCTCCTGAACAGAATACTTCAGGATGTTCAGTTCCTGAAATCCAGCGCTCTGGGGGGAGAATCAGGGGCGCTTCTGGCCACGCTGCCTTCCATTGGCATCAAGATGGCAGTGGCGGTGATTGGAGTGCTGCCAGTGTTGGTGGTGTATCCCTTTTTTCAGAAATATTTTACCAAGGGCATCACCATCGGCTCTGTCAAGGGATAAACTCCCTCGTCAAAAGCTCCTTTCTGGGGTCTGTGAAACAAGAGCTTCCACAAATCACGGCAGCCCATTTTTCACTTGGGAAAGGACACAGCGTACCGGATAAAATCCCGAGCAGCAGGAGAGAGGGGGCGGTTCTGACAGTAGCATAAGTTCACGTCGGTGTGAACTCTGGGAAGCAGTTCCTTGACCAGAATGGGTTGATGGTGGAGAAGGGTGTGACCCCGCATGAGAAGAGCCACGCCCACCCCTCGGGCGACTAGGTCCAGGATGCTGGATACTTGGTTGCAGGTAAAGGAGATTTTTGGGAAAAAACCTGCCCGCTGGCAGGAAATGCGGAAAAGGGCGTGGAGCTTGCTGTCCTCCTCCAGAGTGATGAATGCATCATCCCGAAGCTGCTCCAGTTGGATGGCGGGAAAGCTTCCCAAAGGGTGAGACTGGGGAACCACCGCTAGGGAATGTGAGGATTCTCCCGCCGGGCCTGCGGAGACCATGACCCCCTTCAAGGTAGCTCTTTCCCAACAGCTGGCCCGCGACTATATTCCCTATTTCAATTCCCTGAATTTGCGTCATCCCCGGACAGGGGCGCTCCTAACCCTGGGAGAGGATGGCCGCAGCGGCTCCGGGTACGAGTACCTGATGGAGCGGCAGGGAGAATCTGCCGGGAAGTTCCTGCGCCGGGCGGAACAAGGCTTGGGCCCCTGTTCCCCTCAGGACTATTTGACAGGCCACTATACCCGGCAAGTGCCGGCCCAAGAAAAGCCCCGTGATCCGGAACTGCATCATGGGGGGCCTCAGCTTGACGCGGCGGAGGACGCTCCACCCATGAGCCTGGAGGAAAGAGTGCTCCGGCCTCCGGAGGGAACCCCTGCACAGGTGTTTCAGGTTCCCATGATCCAGGTTCCGGGGACTCCCAAGGAGGATTGGCTTTTCTGGGACGGGGAACGGGCTGTTATCTCTCACCTGGACACCTACCTGCTGCGCCACCGTCGGCGGATGAAACCCTGCACCGCTTTTGACAAGCTGGATAACGACAGCGGGGAGAACCAGGTCCTGGGTACGGCGGACAAGGACTACCGTCATTTCGACCGTCACCTGTACCATGCCCTTTGCAGGCTGCAGAATCAGTTCCCGGAGGAGTGTGGGAAGTATCTGCCCGCCTTTCAGGAGGATCTGGAGGAGCCGGGTTTGGCCGAGAGGCTCCGGCTGATAGACCCCTTCCAGTTTATCGGCACGGGGGAGAAGAGCCGGCAGGCAAGACATTTCCGCATTCGGGTAGGGTCCTGCGACGGGGACACTTCCTTTACCATGTCAATGATTCTGGCCCTGAAGTTGCAGAATGCTGGCTGCGATTCTGTGGATTACGCCCTGGTGTGGGATAAGCCCCACTGTGATGCCGACTACCCCGGAGAGGCCGCGGACTGGATGGAGGCAGTCTGCCGGGAAAATTGAGAGAAAATGCCCTTTCTGTATCATTGTGCCCCATCCTCCTGGAGCAGAACCTGGAGGACTACAGGAACATCCTGGCCGGCAAGGTGCAGATCTGAGAGGGGAAGGCCGCGCTGGAACCAAAGCCGAGAGAGAACCGCAAACAAAAAAGACCGCCTGAAAAGGCGGCCTTTTTGCGGTTTCCGGCTTTACAGCTGGTAGGAGGACCCATCCACGGAGAAGGTCATCCGGTCTCCCAGAACGGCCTTGGCGGCGGCCAGTTCCCCCTCGAAGTCGTGGAGGATCTCCAGGCCGTGGTGGTAGAACACCACCTTCCCCACCTGGATGCCCCGGTCCTTCAGCTCCTGGCAGAGCCCGGCGGCGGTGTGGTGGCCCGTCTCCAGGAACACCATGTCACAGCCCTCCATGGCGGGGGCGATTTCGGAAAGGTCCCGGAAGTCCCCGGAGAAGAGCACCTTTTTGCCCTCCGCCTCCACCAGGAAGGTGTAGCTCAAAAAGGGCATGCCGGCGGCGGGTGTTCCCAGGTGGTAGTTGTGGAAAGCGGTGAGCTTGAAGCCGTTCTGGTCGTAGGCCACCCCGTCCCGCAGCTGATGGGGGTCCAGGCGGAACACGGTTTCGTAGTTGCCCTCGCTGGCCCGCAGCATGGCCATGACCCCGTCAAACACGGAAAGGTCCGGCAGGTGCACCTGGATCACATGGTCCCTCATGTGGGCGGCAATGTCCGGGTTGATGGTGCACAGCTTGCGGAAATTCCACAGCAGGTGGGGCAGGCCCCCGGTGTGGTCCATGTGGGTGTGGGTGATGAAAATGGCGGCGGTGTCCTGCTGGGGGATGCCTCCCAGATACGAGGCATAGCCGGCGTTTTCTCCGGCGTCGATAAAGTACAGCCTGCCTCCGGTCTCCACAGCCACGGAAGTCTGGTGGCAGCCGGGCATGGGCTCCGTGCCGGAGCAGCTTCCCAAAACGGTGATCTTCATGGAGCGTTCCTCCCTTGGTTTTCGTTGGCTCCCCGCCTGACAAGAGGGGGGAAATCACTTTCAGTATAACCCTCCCCGGGAAAATGTCAAGGTTCCCCCCTGGCGCCGGAGGAGAGAACGTGCTACAATGTTCCCAAATGCTGCATGCAAAGGAGGAACGCATATGTTTTGGAACGGATGGAGCTCCCTGCCCCTGATGGCAGGCGGGCAAAGCAGAGCCATCAACGGGGAAAACCTCCGGGGAGAAAAAGGAAAAGGTGCCATGGCCGCCAGCCACTTGGGGCCTTCCCGGAAAGGCTCCCCCTGCCTGGGGCAGATTTTGCCGGGTGAGACGGCGGTGCTGGGGGACATCCAGGGCCCTGGGGTGATCCAGCACATCTGGGTCACGGTGACGGACAAGACCAGCGACGCCGACTGCTTTGTGCTGCGGGACCTGGTGCTGCGCACGTACTGGGACGGGGAAGAGCGCCCCTCGGTGGAGTGCCCGCTGGGGGACTTTTTCTGCTGCGGCTTTGGCCAGGGGTGCCTGGTCAACTCCCTGCCCATGGTGGTGAACCCCAACCGGGGGTTCAACTGCTACTTCCCCATGCCCTTCCGCAAGAGGGCCAGGATCACTGTGGAGAACCAGCATAAAAACCCGGTGCCCGCCTTCTTTTTCCAGATCGATTACTGCCTGAAGCCGGTGCCTGAGGAGGCGGGGTATTTCCACGCCCAGTGGCGGCGGCAGCGGATTACGGAAAAGGGGCAGGACTACGTGGTGCTGGACAACGTCCGGGGCAGGGGCCAGTACGTGGGCACCTACCTGGCCCTGACCACCTTGGAGCGCTACTGGTGGGGCGAAGGGGAGATGAAGTTCTACCTGGACGGGGACCTGGAATACCCCACCATCTGCAGCACCGGCACGGAGGACTATTTCGGCGGGGCCTGGAGCTTTGCCCGGCAGGAGCAGGGGAAAACGGTGGAACAGACCTACTGCACTCCCTTTTTGGGGTACCCCTTCTACTCCCGCCACGACGAAGCCGTGCACAACGACTACCACAACGACGACTGCCCGCCCATGCGGGGCTTTTACCGCTGGCACATTCCGGACCCCATCTGCTTTGAGAAGGACATCCGGGTGACGCTGCAGCAGATCGGCGCGGGCCACCAGGGCCTGTTCGAGCGCCAGGACGACGTGGCCACTGTGGCCTATTGGTACCAGACCACCCCCTGGACGGATTTCCCGCCCCTGCCTCCCAAGGAGGAGCGCTGGCCCCGGTGACTTAAAAGTGTTCCGTTAAGAATACGCACCCCTTGGGGAAGGCCTGGTCCAGGATCTCCCGGCTGCCGGTGAGGGTGACGCCGGGCTTGTAGAGGGCTTCCTCCAGGGAGAGATACCCCAGCAAAAGCTGGGTGAGGGTCTGCACGTCCAGGGACAGGTGGGCGGGGGCGTTCTCCGGCAGCTTTGTCACGGACGTCCTGCCTTCCCTGGTTTCCACCTGGAACACGCCGGTGTTTTCCGGCAGCAGCTGGTCCTCCACCTTCACCGTGTACCATGTGCCCTCCGGGGGCGCTTTCCGCTCCAGAGCCTTCTCCACGTGAATGACCCTTGCCATGGGCTGCTCGGTATAGGTGGGGGTCAGGTCGTAGCTGTCCTCCAGCAGGGCGGAAAGGGGCACGTCGTCGGGAAGGGTGACCAGAAAGGCTCCGTACTGAGCCGCCAGCCGGTGAAGCAGTCCCAGGGCCTGGAACAGCCCTTCCGGGGAGAAAAAGCCCAGCTCCTTCACCACCCCCACCTTGGGATCGGCGGAAAGGTCCTCCAGGGCCAAAACCACGTAGGAAAGGGGAGTTGACTCCTTTTCCAGCAGGTAGGTGTAGTACCGGTCCTTGTAGGGGTCCTTCTCCAGCAGGGTTTTCCAGTGGCGTTCCTCCCGGCGCACCGCCAGGTTCCGTTTTCCCAGGCCGGCGTTGTAGATCGTCTGGAAGGGGGCAAGGTCCCCGCCGGGCTGGAACATCCTCACCGAGCAGGTGCAGGGGAAGCTGGCAAGCGCCTCCACAGGGAGCTTGTACTGGGTGCAGATCTGGCACAGCTCGTAGCCGAACTTTCGGTAGTAGGCGTGGGAGAAGGGGTACAGGGACGAAAACACCGCGCCCCGGTCCCACATCCAGCGGAGGGCCGTGTGGAAAATGCTCCGCACGGCGCCCCCGTGGCGGTACTCCGGCAGGGAGGCCACCCCGCCCACCCCCACCATGGGGACGGTGGTCCCTTCGTAATACATCTCATACTCCGGCAGCTCCAGGCAGGCGGTGAGGATTCCCTCCTCATTGAAATGGCCGAAGGTCACATTCCGGCGGCTGTTGGGCTTTTCCAGATTGTTTCTGGCTTTTTCCTCATCCCAGGAAAACCCGAAGGCGATGCTCTGGATCTTTTCGCCTTCCAGCAGTTCTTCCGGGGTGTTCAATTGGCGGACAGACATAGGCGTTCCTCCCACTGTTTTTTCTGATTGTACAAAAGGGAGCACGCTTTGTCAAATGATAGATTACAAGATTGCAAAGGAGCAAACAGTATGAAAATCGCAGTCACTTATGAAAACGGCCAGGTGTTCCAGCACTTCGGCCACACGGAGCAGTTCAAGATCTACGACGTTCAGGAGGGCAAGGTGGTCTCCTCCCAGGTGGTGGACACCAACGGCAGTGGCCACAGCGCCCTGGCAGGCTTCCTCACGGCCCAGGGAGTCTTCACCCTGATCTGCGGCGGCATTGGCGGGGGCGCCAAAACCGCCCTGGCCCAGGCGGGCATCCAGCTGTTCGGGGGCGTGTCCGGCAGCGCCGACCAGGCGGTGGAGGACCTGCTTGCCGGAAAGCTGATGTTCCAGCCGGACATCCTCTGCGCCCATCACGGGGCGGGCCATTCCCACGAAGGCCATTCCTGCGGGGAGCACAGCTGCGGGGAAGGCGGCTGCCACCACTGCTGAGAGGCAAAATGACAGGAGGTCTCTGGGACCTCCTTTTTTGCTGCCTTCTCACTGCTGGAGAGAGGCGGGCTTCTCAAAGGGCAGCAGAGGGGTAACTTCCCCGGTGCAGGTGACAGACAGCTGGTGCATGGCCCGGGTGCAGGCCACGTACAGCAGGTTCTTGTCAAAATCGGTGTGGTAGGTCTCCTGGGTGGCCAGGGGCAGCAGCACCTGGTCGAATTCCAGGCCCTTGGACATCTGGATGGACAGCACTGTGGCGCCGTTTTGAAAGCTGCTGCTCTCCGGGGTGATCAGGTTCACGTCGGCGCCCAGCTCCCGCAGCTTCTCATAGAGTTCCTTTGCCTGGGAGTTGGTGCGGGTGACAATGCCCAGCGCGTTGTATTTGCCCTGGTGGAAGTCCTCCACCCGGCGGCACAGGGCGGAAAACTCCTCCTCCTGGGTGGGGAAGGTGAGCAGCTCCGGGGCGGGGCCGTGGCGCTCCACCGCCTGGAAGTCTGCCTGGTCCACAATTTTCTTGGCGAAGTGGATGATCTCCCAGGTGGAGCGGTAGCTCTTTTCCAGGCGCATCAGCTGAGAGCCCTCGTAGAGCTGGTGCAGGTCCTCCAGGGTGTAGGGGGAGTAGGGGTTGATGGACTGGCTGAAGTCTCCCAGAATGGTTTTGGGACACTGGAACAGCAGGTTCAGTACCGCGTACTGAATGGGGCTGTAATCCTGCATTTCATCAATGACCAGGTGTTTGATGGTGTGGCTGCGCTGCAGTCCGGTGAAGGCCGCCTGTAAGTACAGGTAGGGGAACACGTCGTTCCACTCCAGCACCCCCTTCTGGAAGGGCTTGTAAAGCTTGGAGCGCTCCTTGCCCAGCTGCCGGAAAAAGGCCCGGTAGGCAGAGAGGGTGGTCTTCATGGTGAGCATCTTCCGCAAGGCCTGGAAGATCTTGTTCCGGTGGGGCGGCTCCTCCTCCCGGAGAAACTCGTTTTCCAGCCGGGAGTGGACGTCGTCCGCCACCATTTCCAGCCGTTTCATCAGGGGGTAGCGCTTGTACACGTCCACCCGGGCCTTAATCCAGTCCGCGGGCACCTTCCACTCCTTGTACTCGTAGTTTTTGGGCTGGAAGGCCAGGTCCGGCAGCCGGGCGATGAAGTCGTCCATCAGCCGGACAAACTCCACCGTGGACTTGAACTTCACCCGCTGCTCCCAGGCGGGGTCGGCGGCCTCCAGAGGGTCCCGGTCCCCCACAAAGTCCACCCCGTCCTCCAGCTGCACCAGGGCCAGGTCCTCCAGGCTGGCCTCGAAAATGGGCTCCTCCCCCAGTTCCGGCAGCACGCTGGAGATGTAGTCCCCGAACACCTTGTTGGGGGAGATGATGGTCACGTTCTGGGCCTTGATGGTGTTGCGGAACCGGTACAGCAGAAAGGCCACCCGGTGCAGGGCGATGCTGGTCTTTCCCGAGCCCGCCACTCCCTGGATGATCAGGGTGTGGGCCTTCTCGTTGCGGATGATTTGGTTCTGCTCCTTCTGGATGGTGGAGATAATGGATTTCATCTTCTCGTCGGAGGTGTGGGCCAGCTCCTGCTGGAGGATGTCGTCCTGAATGTTCTGGGAGCTGTCAAAGGCGTACTCCAGCTGGCCGTTTACAATCTTGAACTGGCGCTTCAGGCAAAGCTGGCCTTCGGTGTGGCCCTGGGGGGCGTCAAAGCTGGCGGGCCCCAGCTCGAAATCGTAGAACATGCTGGCCACGGGAGAGCGCCAGTCGATGACATACAGCTGCTTTTGATACCGGAAGGCGTACAGCCCTATGTAGTAGGGGGCGGCTTCCCTTTCTCCGTGGGCCTGAAAGTCGATGCGGGCGAAGTAGGGGGAGGACTTGGTCTTTTGCAGCCTGTCCCGGTACAGCACCGCCGACACGCCCTGGGAGTCGATCTGCCGCAGGGCCATCTCGTTTTGGAACATCTCCTTGGGGTCTCCCTCCCCGTGATGCTCCGCCATGTACATCTGCACTTCCCGGTATTCCTCGTCCATGGCCTCCACGGAGCGCTGGGCTTCCTCCAGTTCTTCGTTCACCATGTGTAAAATCTTGGTCAAATGGGCAAGCTCTCCCGGGGGAACAGCTTGCTGGGGTGTCTTTTCCTGGTCCATCACAGCGGCCTCCTTTTCACGGTTCGTCTCGTTTCGTTTCCTGTATAAGAAAGTATACCAAAAAAAGAAAAAAAGACTAGACTTATTTTTCGGGATATGGTATGTTATATACTAGATGTACCCAAAAACGGGTTTTTGGGCGTTGTCACAGGAGGGCGGGAGCTGCCGCCTGGGGTGGAAAGCGGCGGAAGGCCGCTTTTTTCATTCCTGTGAGACTTTTTTCGGAAAGGGGGCCGTTGCCTTGGGAAACAAGAACCTGAGCCTGGCGGGGAAAGTCCTGCGCAACGGACTTTGGCAGCTGCTCTCCTGGCTGCCCAAGGACAGCCGGAAGGCGGTGTGTCAAAGCTTTTACGGCAGGGGCTATTCCGACAGCCCCAAGGCGGTGGCGGACGAGCTGCGCAAACGAGGCTGGAAGGTCTACTGGACCGTGAAGGGCCCGGAGGAAGCGGCCACCCTGCCTGAGGGGGTAAAGCCGGTGGTGGTGGAAAGCCCCGGGGCTATCTACCAGTTCTGCACCGCCGGGGTGTGGGTGGACAACTGCCGGAAGTGGGCCTACACCAAAAAGCGGGGAAACACCTGCTACGTGCAGACGTGGCACGGCTTTCCCCTAAAGCGGATTGAAGGGGATGCCGCCGACGCCCTGCCGGAGGACTACCTCCGGGCCGCCCGGCTGGATTCCCAAATGGGGGACTTGTTCCTCTCCAACAGCCGGTTTCTCACGGACATCTACCGCCGGGGCTTCTGGTATGAGGGAGAGGTGCTGGAACAGGGCTTCCCCCGCAACGACGTGCTGTCCCAGCCCCACCCGGAAATGGGGGAAAAGGTTCGGGGAGCGCTGGGGCTGCCGGAGGGAAAGCGGCTGCTGCTGTACGCCCCCACCTTCCGGAAGGACAAGGGCCTGGCGGCCTACGACATGGACTACGCCCGGCTGGTGAAGGCCCTGGAGAAGCGGTTCGGGGGAGAGTGGCTGATCCTTGCCAAGCTCCACCCAAACATTGCGGAAAAGGCCGCCCAGATGAACCTGGACCCCCGCTTCATCCGCAACGCTTCGGACTATCCGGACATTCAGGAGCTGTACCTGGCCTGCGACGCCATGGTGACGGACTACTCCTCGGTGATGTTCGACTACCTCATCACCGGAAAGCCCTGCTTTTTGTATGTCAACGACCTGGCCGCCTACAAGGGGGACCGGAACTTCTATTTCGACATTGACAAGCTGCCCTTTACCCGTGCGGAGGACAACGCCCAGCTGGAGGCCGGGGTACTGGAGTTCGACCCCGAAACCATGGCCCGGCGGGTGGAGGAGTTCTGCCGGGAATTCGGCATCGTGGAAAGCGGCGCCGCCGCAGAGAAAACGGTGGATTATCTGGAAGAACGCTTGAAAGGATGACAGTATCATGAAACGTGTAATCACTTACGGCACTTTCGACCTGCTCCATTACGGCCACATCAACCTGCTGCGCCGGGCGAAGCAGTATGGGGATTACCTCATTGTGGCCCTCTCCACCGATGAGTTCAACTGGAACGAGAAGCAGAAAAAGTGCTACTTCTCCTACGAAAAGCGCAAGCAGCTGCTGGAGGCCATCCGCTATGTGGACCTGGTGATCCCCGAGGAGAGCTGGGAGCAGAAAAAGACCGACGTGAAGGAGTACCATGTGGACACCTTCGTCATGGGGGACGACTGGGAGGGAAAGTTCGACTTTTTAAAGGACCAGTGCGAGGTGGTCTACCTGCCCCGCACCCCGGAGATCTCCACCACTCAGATTAAAAAGGACTTGAACCGGTAAGTCCGCCGTGAAAGATAGGCAAAGCCCGCGAGGAAGAAAATCCCCGCGGGCTTTTTCCATGCCCCGGCAATGGCGGCCGGCGCATATTTTTCCGCCTGCGGGAAACACTGGTACAAAATCCTTTTGGGGAGGTGGCGGCGTTTGGAAAAGCAGGTGCTCATTCTGGCCACCACCAACGACTTTCTGCTGAAGTTCGAGCGAGAAAACGTAAAGCTGCTGCAGGCCATGGGGTATCAGGTCCACTACGCCGCCAATTTTCACGAGCCCGGGTACGTCTGCGACAGGGACAGAATCCGGGAACTGGGGGTGACGGTGCACCATGTGGACATCGCCCGCTCTCCCTACCTGCTTGGGGACAACAGGCGGGCCTTGAGCCAGCTGCTCACCCTGGTGCGCCGGTGGGGGATCAGCGCCATCCACTGCCACACGCCGGTGGGCGGCCTGCTGGGAAGGCTTGCCGGCAGGCTCTCCCCAGTAAGGCCTGTGGTGGTGTACACCGCCCACGGGTTCCACTTTTACCGGGGCGCCCCCCTGTTCAACCGGCTGGCCTTTTACCCGGTGGAGTGGGACCTGGCCCGGTATACGGACATTCTGGTGGTCATCAACCAGGAGGACTGGCTGGCCGCCCGGAAGCTGCCCCTGCCCCGGGACGGAAAGGTGTTCCGCCTGCCGGGGGTGGGGCTGGACCGGGAGGTGTTCTCCCCTCTGCCGCCCCAGCAGCGGGAGAAGCTTCGCAAGGACCTGGGGCTTTCTTCGGAGGAGCTGTTTCTGCTGTCTGTGGGAGAGCTGAACCTGAACAAGAACCACCGGGTGGTGCTGGAAGCCCTTTCCATCTTGAAGCGGCGGCCGGGGGGACTGTCCCGCATTCGGTACGGCATCTGCGGGGAGGGATTTGCCCGGCCCCGGCTGGAGCGGGAGATCCGGGACCGGGGGCTTTCCCAGCAGGTGGCCCTGTTCGGCTACCGCCAGGACGTGCCAAGGCTTCTGGGCTGCGCCGACGCCACCGTGTTCCCCTCCCGGCGAGAGGGGCTGGGCATGGCGGGGCTGGAATCCCTGGCCATGGGGGTGCCGGTGCTGGCCGCGGACAACCGGGGCACCCGGGAGTATATGGTCCACGGGAAAAACGGGCTGATCTACCCCTGGGACGACCCGGCAGGCTTTGCCAGGGGCATTGCTTTGCTGCGGGGCATGGACCCCCACCGCCGGGAGGAGCTTTCCCGCCGGTGTGTGGAGTCTGTGGCGCCTTTCGACAAAACCAAGGCCCGGGCCGCCATGAAGGCGGTGTACCGGGAGATGGACCGGAAAGTGAGGGAACGTCATGGAGGAGAAACCGGTGGTGAGCGTGCTCATGGGCTCCCATAATCCTCGCTGGGACCTGCTGCGGCGCAGCGTGCTTTCCCTGGTGGGGCAGACATGTAAAAGCTGGGAGCTGGTTTTGTGGGACGACGGCTCCTCCCCGTCGGGGGCTATGGCATTGGAGCAGGCCGCCGCATGGGACCCCCGGGTGCGGCTGTACCGGGGCCGGGAAAACCGGGGATTGGGCTATGCCTTGAACCGGTGCCTGGAGCGTGCCCGGGGAGAGTACCTTGCCCGGCTGGACGACGACGACCTGGCCTTTCCCCGGCGGCTGGAGCTGCAAAAGGCGGCCCTGGACCGGCGCCCGGAAGTTTCCTGGGTGGGGAGCCATGCCCTGCTGCTGGACGCCGGCGGCGTCTGGGGCAGGCTGTCCATGCCGGAGTTTCCCGGCCCCAAAGACTTCCTGGCCCATTCCCCCTACATTCACCCCTCGGTGATGTTCCGCCGGGAGACCTTGGAGCAGGGGGGAGGGTACAGCCAGCAGCCCCGGTATTTCGGATGCGAGGACTACCAGCTGTTTTTCCGGCTTCACGCCCAGGGAAAGCAGGGGTGGAACCTGCCGGCGGCCCTGGTGGGCTACTGGGAGGACCGTGACTCCTACCGGCGGCGGACGGTTTCCCGCAGGCTGCGGGAAGCGGCTCTCCGGTGGGAGGGGCTGGGGGCTTTGGGACTGCCGGTTCCTGCGGCGGCTCTGGGGACTCTCCGCCCCCTGGGGGCCTGTCTGATGCCCGGACCCGTTCTTCGCTGGGTCAAGGAGCGCCGCCATGGATAGGGGCGAGCAGGCGGCCCTGGAGCTGGCCGCTCGGAAGCTGTTTCCTGCCCTGAGCGCCTTTACCCGGTGGGTCCTGGGCCGAGCGGGGGAGGAGGGAATCTCCCGGCTGTACTTTCTGGCCCGGGACGGATGGTTCCCCTTCCAGCTGGCACGGCGGCTGGCTGCTGCCTGGGACCTGCCGGTGGAGTGCCGGTACCTGTACGGTTCCCGTCTGGCTTGGCGGCTGCCCCTGTACCGGGAGGACCATGGCAGGGCCCTGGACCAGCTGTGCGGCGGGGGAACGCTCCAAACGCCGGAGCAAGTCCTGGCCCGGACGGGGCTTTCCCGGCAGGAACAGGACGCCGTGGGAAAAGCTCTGGGAGAGTCCGGGAAGAAGCTTCTGCATCCCCGGGCGCTGAGGGAAACGCTGGGAAGCTGTGCCCTGTTCTGGAAGCTTTTGGACAACCGCTCGGAAAAGGCACTGCCGCTGCTGGGGGAGTATTTTCGCCGGGAGGGGCTGCTGGAAGCCGTTTCATGGGCGGTGGTGGACAGCGGCTGGATGGGCTCCACTCAGGAGACCCTGTCCCGGCTGTTGGAAATCATGAGAGGGCCTGGGAAGACGGCGGGGTTTTACGCCGGGCTGTACCGGGGGCCCCAGTCCGGAACATGGGACTGCTTTTTCTTCCGCCCAGGGAGAGACCTGGGGGTTCAGGCAGCCATGGAGCCCTGCTTCTTCGAGGCGGTGTTCGCCCCGCCCCAGGGCACGGTTCTGGGGTATGCCCGGCAGGAGGGGAACGTGGTCCCCCTGCTGGGGCAGCCGCCGGAAGAAGAGGCGCCTGCCTTTTTGGGGAAGGCGTTTCAGGCCCTGGAGGAGGAGCTGGCCGGGAAATCCCCGCCCTGGGACCTGACCCTCCAGGCTCTGGAGGACCGTCCCCGGGCCTGGGCCCTGCTGCGCCAGTTGATGACCCGCCCCGGCCGGGAGGAGGCCAAGGCTTTGGGAAGGCTGCCCTTCAGCTGCGGGGAGGAGGAACCCCTGCCCCTGGCCGGCTTCCTCACCGGGGAGGAATTGAAAAAAAACACCCTTGCCTCCCGGCTTCTAAGGGGAAAGCCCCTGCGGGAGAGCTTTTGGCTGCCGGGCACTTCCGCCCTGTACGGGGAGAATCCCCCAAGGCAGTTTGTGTGGTGGGACCGGCTCCGCTGGGCAAGAACCTTGGCCCACAGGGTACGCTGAACGAAAGGGGAGAGAGACCGTGAACAGACAGGAACAACGGGAACAGTATTGGTTTGTGGTGCAGCAGCTCACCGCCCGGGAGCTGAAGCGCAAGTACGCCAGGTCCGCCCTGGGGGTGCTGTGGAGCGTGCTGAATCCCCTGCTTTCCATGGCGGTGCTTTCCCTCATCTTCTCCCAGATGTTCCGCCGGTCCATTGAGAACTACCCCATCTACTACCTCACCGGTTACCTGCTGTGGCAGGCCTTCACCGGCACCACCAACGCCGCCATGACCACCCTGTCCGACAACCGGTCCTTGCTGCTGAAGGTGAAGTTCCCCATGGAGCTGTTCATCCTCACCCGGGGGTGCACGGCGCTGATCAACCTGGGCTACTCCTTCGCCGCCTACGGGGTGATGCTGGTGGTGTTCCGCATTCCCGTCAGCTGGCCGGTGGTGTTCCTGCCGGTGATCGTGGGCTGCCTGTTCCTCTTTGCTTTGGGGATCTCCTACGCTCTGGCGGCGGCCTACGTGTTCTACGGGGACGTGCAGCACCTGTACTCGGTGCTGCTTACCCTGTGGATGTACTGCTCCGCCATCTTCTACCCGGCGGACCAGCTTTCCGGCCCTATCCGCCAGGTGGTGGAGATCAACCCCCTGTACCTGTTTATCCGCTGCCTGCGTGGGGCGGTGATGGAAGCCCGGCCGCCCTCCTGGCAGGACCTGCTGCTGATGCTCCTCTGGGGTGGGGGGACCTACCTGGCGGGCTGGGGGATCTTCCGCTGGTTCCGGGTAAAACTGCTGCAGCGACTGTGAGGTGAGAGCGTGAGCGACAGAGAGACCGTCATCCGTGTGGACCACGTGACCATGGAATTCCGCCGGGCGGAGCGCACCGCCGGCAGCATTAAGGAGCTGCTCCTGAAGGGGCAGGGCAAGCGGGAGCTGTTCCGGGCCCTGGACGACGTGAGCTTTCAGGTGGAGCAGGGCCAGGTGGTGGGCATTGTGGGCACCAACGGCTCGGGGAAAAGCACCCTGCTGAAGATTATTGCCGGGGCCCTTTCCCCCACCCGGGGCAGGGTGGAGGTGGACCGGAGCAAGGTGCAGCTGCTCACCCTGGGCACCGGCTTCGACCCGGAGCTCACCGGGAGAGAGAACCTGTTTCTAAACGGGGCCCTCATCGGCAGGAGCCGGCAGTTTCTCAACCGTCGCTACCGGCAGATTGTCAGCTTCGCCGAGCTGGACGGCTTTATGGAGGAGCGGGTGCGCAACTACTCCTCGGGCATGGTGTCCCGGCTGGGGTTCGCCATTGCCACCGCCGGAGAGGCCCCGGAAATCCTCATCCTGGACGAGGTGCTCAGCGTGGGGGACATGTTTTTCCGAAAAAAGAGCGAGGCCCGCATCCGGGAGATGATCCACAGCGGCTCCACGGTGCTGATTGTGTCCCACTCCCCGGGGGTGATCCGGGAAAACTGCACCAGGGCCCTGTGGCTGGACCGGGGAAAACTGCTGGCCCAGGGGGACCCGAAAACCGTGTGCGCCGCCTACGAAAAAAGCCGCTGAACGCTGGGAAAGGGGAAGGTTTATGAGAGACAAGCTGTACCGTTTTTTGTGGGACCGGGCGCCCCGTGCAGGGGAACGCTACCAGGCCCGGCGGTTGGCGGGGATGCCCAAGTGGCGGGCCGTTCCCCCGCTGCTGGCCGCGGCGGCCTGGGGGGAGGAAAAAGGGGGTCTGCCCCTGCCCCCCGGAGGGGAGAGCCGTTCCCTGGAGCGGACGCCTCCGGAGGCTTTGGCAGAGGAGCTCAGCCGGTTCGACGGGGTGTCCTGGGACGTGTTCGACACCTTGCTTTTGCGGTGTGTAGACCGGCCGGAGGACGCCTTTTTCCTGGTGGGGGCCAAGCTGGGATACCCGGATTTTCAGCGGCTGCGGGTGGAGGCGGAACGCCTTGCCCGCAAGCGGAAGGAACAGGCCCGGGGCACCGGGGAGGTGACTCTCCGGGAGATCTGGGAGCAGCTGGAACGGACCACCGCCCTGGACCCGGACCAGGGCATGGCGGCGGAGCTGGAAGTGGAACGGGCTCTCTGCCGGGGCAATCCCTATTTTCTCCCGGTGGTGGAGAGGCTGCGCTCTTTGGGAAAGCCCCTGGTGCTCACCACGGACATGTACCTGCCGGGGGAGTTTGTCCAGGAGCTGGTGGAGCAGGCAGGCTTTGGCCGGTTTGAAGGGTGCCTTGTCTCCGGGGAGGAAGGGGTCTCCAAGGGGGAGGGGTGCCTTTTCCACCGGCTTCGGCAGCGGTTCCCGCCGGGAGCCCTTCTGGCCCATGTGGGGGACAACCCCCATTCCGACGGGGAACGGGCCAGGGCAAACGGGGTGACGCCTTTCCTGTACCAAAACGCCCAGCAGGCGGGGGACCCTTTCCGGGCAAAGGACATGTCCCGGGTTCTGGGGAGCGTCTACCGGGGGCTGGCGAACGGAAGGCTCCACAGCGGGGCGGACCCCTGTTCTCCCCTGTACGAGTACGGTTTTGTGTACGGGGGGCTGTTCGCCCTGGGGTACTGCCGGTTTATTCGGGAGCAGGCGGACCTTCAGCAGGCGGACCGGCTGCTGTTTCTCTCCCGGGACGGGGAGGTGCTGCTGGAACTGTACCGCCGCCTGTACCCGGAGGACCCCCGGCCGGTGTACGCCTACTGGTCCCGGCTGGCGGCGGCCAAGGTGACGGCGGGGCTGTTCCCCGGGGATTACTTCCGCCGGTTTTTGTGGCACAAGGCGGAGGGTGCCGTGCCGGTGTGGCGGGCGGTAGCCTCCATGGAGCTGACGCCCCTTCTGCCGGAGCTGTGCGCCCGTTTGGGACTTTCCCCGGACAAGCCCCTGACGCATAAAACCGCCAGAGCCATCCAAGACTATCTCACAGAGGCCTGGGACCGGGTGCTTGCTTTGTACGGTCCCCAGCGCCAGGCGGCGGGAGCCTGCTACCGGCAGCTGCTGGAGGGGTGCCGCCGGGCGGTGGCGGTGGACATTGGCTGGGCGGGCAGCGGCGCCCTTTCCCTGGGGTGGGCGGCAAAGCGGCTGTGGGGCCTGGAGTGCGAGATCACCGGTCTGGTGGCGGGGACCAACTCCGCCCACAGCCCGGAACGTGACGCCGCCGAGCCCCTGCTCCTTACAGGGAGGCTGAAAAGCTACCTGTTTTCCCAGGGGGAGAACCGGGACTTGTGGAAAGTGCACCACCCCGGCAAGGGCCACAATCTGTTTTGGGAGCTGCTCCTGGGCGGGGAGGAGGGCAGCCTGAAGGGCATCTATCCCGGCCCGGAGGGGGGCTGGCGGCTGGAGCTGGGGGAAAATCCCCAGAAGGAGGCCGTAAGGGAGATCCACCGGGGAATGCTGGACTTCGCCCGGGAATTTACCGGGCTGGAAGAACGGCTGGGGGTTCACATCCCCATTTCCGGCCGGGACGCCTACGCCCCCATGCTGGACCTTTTGGAAGAGAAAAACACCCCTTACCGCAGGAGATTGGAGGCGCTGCTGGATGAACCAGGGATCGGGTAACGTGCTGTACCACGGGGTCAGCTCCTACCAGCTGCTGGAGGTGATCCTCCACAGGCTGCTGTTTCACCGGGAGGAGAAAGCGGTGCTGCTGCTGCCGGATTTCATCCGGGAAAAGTACCCCCAGTGGGAAGGGCTGAGCCCCCGGTTTTTCCAGGAGGTGCGCCTGTTCCCCTACCTGAGCATCCCCCACGGGGAGGAGGCCCAGGTGGTCAGGGACACGGCAGCCGCCTATAAAAGCCTGGACCTTCCCCCCTTGGAGGAGTTCTCCCGGATCTATATTGCCGGGGCCCATTTTTACTTTGCCCTGTACGTGATCTCCCAGGGGCTGCCCTTTGCCTTTTTCGAGGACGCCGCGGGGATGCTCTCCCGGCCGGAGGAGGCAGCCGCCGTGCTGGCGGCCAAGTTCCCCCAGCACGCGGCCCTTGCCCAGGCAAACGGCCTGTTTGCCGGAAATCACCCCCTGATCCGGGAGGTGTTCTGCTGCTGGGAAGCCCAGTCGGGGCCGGTGGAGACCCGGGCGGCGGTGTGGGATTTCTCCGTGGAGCGGGCCTTGAAGTCACTGCCCTGGAAAGAGCGGCGAAGGCTGGTGAGGTTCTTTGTGAAGCGCCCCCTGAAAACCAGGGCGGACACCATTCTGCTGACCCAGCAGTTTTCCAACCTGGGCCTGATGGGGGAGGAGGAGCAGCGTTCCCTGTACCGGGACCTGGCCCAGGGGCCTCTGGCCGGCAGGCAGCTGCTGGTAAAGCCCCATCCGGACGACCCCCTGGACTACCACCAGGTATTCCCCGGCGCCCAGGTGGTGGATACCGTGTTTCCCGCGGAGCTGCTGCCCTATGTGTTCCGAGGACGAAAGCCCAAAACCGTGGCGGCGTTCAGTTCGGCGGGCCTGTGCGGCCTGGAGGAAAGCTTCCAGGTGCTGCGGCTGCCCGCTGGGGAGGCCGCCTGCCCCCAGGAGCCCGTAAAGGGGCCGGCCCCCTGTCCGCCGGGGCCTTTGGCGGGCCATCCCAGTATATAGAAGGTGAGAGACCATGGAAAGCGCGTTGTTTCTGGTGAATTCGGTGTACCATCTGCTGACGGCGGTGAATTTGAAGCGCCGGCTTTTGCCCCAGGGGGAAGCTGACCTGGTGGTGACGAACCTGCTGCCCGGGGCAGGGGACCTTGTTTCCCGGCTGGAGGAGACGGGTCTGTTCCGCCGGGTGATTTTGGGCCAGTCCAAGGAGCTGGCGGAACAGTACCCCATGAACCGGGAAGAGGCGGTCTCCCGCTGTCTGGACCAGAGGGAGACCCTGCTGCGGTGGTCCCTGGGAGAGGAGCTCTCCCCGGTGTATGACCGGGTGTTCTTTCCCAATTTCGACTGGCTCTCCCGGCTTCTGGCCTGCCGGTACGACGCCCCGGAGTTTTACTGGATGGAGGACGGCTTTTCCAGCTATGTCATCGACTACGCCAGGCCCGACCGGGCGGCGGTAAACCGCCATCCTTTGGGACGGCAGCTGCGGGCCAAGACCAGGGCCGCTCTGCTCTACGAGCCCCGGCTGGCCATGCGGGGGGACGGGCTTGCCAGCCTGCCCCTGCCCAAGCTTTCCCGGGAGGACCAGGGCCTGCGGGAGGTGCTCAACTTTGTGTTTCAGTACCGCACTCCCCGGGACCTTCCCCCCGTTCTCTTTCTGGAGCAGTCCTTCCGGGCGGAGAACATTCGGGGCAACGACCTGGAGCTGATGGAACTGTGCCGGCAGGCGGTGGGCCCGGGGAATTTCGGAGTGAAGCCCCATCCCCGCAACGGGGAGAACCTGCCCCAAAGCCTGGGCCTCACCCGGAAGCTGGATCTTTCCGTGCCCTGGGAGCTGTTTCTGCTCAACCAGGAGGAACACGTCCCCACCGTGGTGACGGTGTGCTCCAACGCAGCCCTCAGCGGCAGACTCTGCCTGGGACTGGACCTGCCCACGGTGATGCTTTACAAGCTGTACACAGGCAGGGTGCTCTGGAAGGAGGACCCGGTCCTTCTCCGGTACCTGGAGGCCTTCCGACGCCAGTTCGCCGGGAAACATTACTACGTGCCCCAGACGGTGTTCGAGCTGGGAAGCGTCCTGAAGTATTTGGGAGGACAGTATGGAGATTAAGGTGTCGGTGATCATCCCGGTGTACGAGGTGGAACCCTTTCTGGAGCGGGCGGTGGACTCCGTTCTGGCCCAGACTCTGGAGGAGAAGGAGATCATCCTGGTGGATGACGGCAGCCCTGACGGCTGTCCCGCCATCTGCGACCGCTACGCCCAGGAATACCCCCAGACGGTGCGGGTGATCCACCAGGAGAACCAAGGCCTGGGCATGGCACGCAACGCCGGCGCGGCCCTTGCCCGGGGGGAATACATCGCCTTTCTGGATTCCGACGACACGGTGGAGCCGGAGATGTACCAAACCCTCTACGAGAAAGCCTTGGAAGGGGACTGCGACCTGGTGATGTGCGATGTGCGCATCCGCTATGTGGAGGAAAACCGGGAGGTGGAGGTGGCCTCCTATTCCCGGGAGGAGGTGGACCTGGGGGACTACATTGCCCACGGGAACAACATCACCTACAGCGTGAACAAGCTGTTCCGCCGGTCTCTCTGGGAGGGAATTCGCTACGAGAAAATGCTGTTCGAGGACATTGCCCTCATCCCCGCCCTGGTGACCCGCACCCACAAAATCGGCTATGTGCCCCGGGCTTTCTACAACTATTACCGCCGGGGCGGCACCATCTCCACCAGCCAGACCGGCCAGATGGTGGACATTGTCCGGGCCTTTCGCACCTTCCTCACCACCTGTGACCCCCTCTACAAGGAGGAAGCGGTGTACGCCGCCGCCCGGCAGCTGCTGTGGAACATGACCCAGTCCCGCACCCTGTTCCTGCCGGACTTCATCGGTCTTCTCCGGGAGTTCGAGGCGGACTTCCGCCTGAACCCCTACCTGAAACAGGACCCTGCCACGGGAAAGGTGCTGGACTTTTTAGACCGTCCGGTGGTGCCCCAGCGGTTTATCCTGGCCCACTGCCGACGGCCCCTGCCCCCGGAGCTGGAAAAGGCCCTGGAGGAGAACTTCCCCGCTGCCCAGCGGGTGGAGCTGGAGGAGGACCTGCTCTCCCGGGAGGACCTGCCGGAAAACGTGGGCCAGGCGGCCAAACTGGGCCGCTGGCAGTATGTGGAGGAGTACCTGTCTTTAAAAGAGCTGTGGGAGAGGGGCGGCATTGTGCTGGCGCCGGAGGCCTGTCCCCGGCTGACCCTGAACGCCCGCCGGATGGAGCCGGTGTTCTTCGGTTTTGAAAACACCCAAGAGCTGACCACCCTGTGTTTTGGGGCGGTGCCCCGCCACTATGTGGTCCAGGCGCTGCTCCAGTCCTATGGGGAGGACCACATCTACAACCGGGCGTTTCTGCCCCTGGCCGACCGGCTGCGGGATTTCCTCATCACCCGGTTTGGGCTGAACATGACAGGAAAGCGGCAGGTGCTGGCGGGAGAGGTTACCGTCCACCTGCCCAGCGTGCTGGCCTACGACCTCCACGATGGGGACAACTGCTGCAAGCGGGGAGACCTTCCCGCCCCGGAAGGGTTCGAGGTGGTCAGCGGAGAGGTGCTGGCTTTCTGGTCCCAGCGGCTTCTGGAGAACTGGAACCTGTACAAGGCCGAGCGCAAAAAGAAAGCGCCTGGGAAAAAGCCTCCTGCCCCCAAGGCGGGAGGGGGGACCATTTCCCAGGCGCAGCTGGAAGAGGAGCGGCGGAAGGTGGCCGCGCTCTATGAGGAATCCACCAGCTGGAAGGTGACCCGCCCCCTGCGGGCCATTGCCCGGCTTTGGAAAAAGTAAGGAGGCCTACCATGCGAGTGATTGCCATTATCCCTGCCCGGTACGATTCCACCCGGTTCAAGGGGAAGCCCCTGGCGGACCTTTGCGGCCGCCCCATGCTCTGGTGGGTGTACCACCAGGTGCAGAAAGCCAAGAAGATTCAGGAGGTGTGGGTGGCCACGGACCACCCCGCCATTCGGGAGACCTGCGACCAGTACCAGATCCCCTGCAAGCTCACCTCCCCCCAATGCCCCACCAGCACCCAGCGGGTGTGGGAGGCGGCCCAGAGCCTGGAGGCGGACCTGTACGTGTGCGTCAACGGGGACGAGCCTCTCATCGACCCCCGGGTGATCGACCAGGTGGTGCCCTCCGCCCTGGAGGGCTTTTTCGCCGCCAACCTGATGGCCCCCGTCCACTCCCCCGTGGAGGCGGTGGACGACACCAACATCAAGGTGGTGGCCGACCAGGGTGGAAACGCCCTGTTCTTTTCCCGCAGTCCCATCCCCCACCCCAAGGCAAGCGTGGAGTACTCCTTCTACAAGCACCTGGGGGTGCTGTGCTACACCAAGGAGGCCCTGCGGTTTTTTGACGAAACGCCCCGAGGACGGCTGGAGGCCATTGAGGACATCAACGAGCTGCGGTTCATCGAGCACGGCAAACCCCTGTGGATGATCCCCGTGGAAGGGGGAAGCCTGTCCGTGGACACCCCCAAGGACCTGGAGTACGTCCGGGGAGTGCTGCGGAAAAAGCTGGACAGGGGGGAGATCTGACATGGCCGTGGAAGTGCTGGACTGCACCCTTCGGGACGGAGGGTATATCAACAACTGGGAGTTTGGGAAAGCCGCCATCACTGCCATTTTGGACAAGCTGGAGGCAGGGGGCATTGACATCATCGAGTGCGGGTTCCTCACCAGCCGTCCCCGGGACCAGGACTGCACCCTCTTTGCCAGTCCCCGGGACATTGCCCCCCTGCTGCCCCGGCGGCAGCGAAACTCCCTGTTCGTGGCTATGATCGCCATGGGGGAGCGGGAGCTTCCCCCGGACAAGCTGCCCCCCAAGGTGCCGGGGGGCCTGGAGGGCATCCGCCTCACCTTCCACCGGGAGGAGACCGGCCTTGCCATGGAGTGGGCAGCGGCCATTATGGACAAGGGTTACCAGGTGTTCCTCCAGCCGGTGGGCACCGCCTTCTACTCCGATTTGGAGCTGCTGCGCCTGGTGGAGCGGGTAAACCTGCTGAAACCCTACGCCTTCTATATTGTGGACACCCTGGGCAGCATGTACCGGAACCAGGTCACCCGCCAGTTCCACCTGATCGACGAGAACATGGACCCGGCGGTGCGGCTGGGGTTTCACGGCCACAACAACCTGCAGCTGGCCTTTTCCAACGCCCAGGTGCTCTCCACCATCCAGACAAAGCGCACCCTGATTTTGGACTCCTCCGTCTACGGCATGGGCCGGGGAGCGGGGAACCTGCCCACGGAGCTGATCACCCGGTATATCAACCGGAACATTCAGTCCCGGTACAACGTGGCCATGGTGCTGGACATCTACGACTCCTATATCGCCCCCCTCCGAAAGGAGTTTGAGTGGGGGTACACCATGGCTTACCAGCTGGCCGCCACCCAGAGCTGCCACCCCAATTATGCCGCCTACCTGATGAACAAGCAGACCCTCACCATGACCGACATCGAGAGCATTCTCCGGTCCATTCCCCGGCGGCAGCGGGTGGAGTTTCACCGGGACCTGATCCGGGAGCTGTACCACCGGTACCAGAGCAAGCACATCGACGACACCAAGGCGGTGGAGGAGCTTTCCGCCCTCATCCAAAACCGGGAGCTGCTGGTGCTGGCCCCGGGGCCCAGCCTGCGGACCCGGCGGGGAGCGGTGCAGGAGTTTCTCCGGGAGCGGTCCCCCTTTGTGATGACCGTGAACTTCACCGACCCCACCTTCCCGGTGGACGCCTGCTTTTTCAGCAACCACAAGCGGCTGGACATTGCAGGGGGAAAGCTTCAATGCCAGCCCGGCCCCCGGAGGATTTTCACCTCCAACCTGGCGGCCTATGGGGACGGGGACTGCCTGTATGTGGACTACGACCGGTGCGCCAATGGAGACCAGATGGTCTCGGACAACGCGGGGCTGATGCTTCTCAAACTGCTGGAACGCTGCGGGGCGAAGCGGGTGTTCCTGGCCGGGTTCGACGGCGCCCCAGGCGGCTACTACGACCGGTCCCCGGCCATGGCGGTCAGTCAGGCGGAGGCGCTGGAGCGCCAGCGGAGAATGGGGGAACAGCTGCGCAAGCTGCCTTTGGAGCTGGTGTTCCTCACCCCTTCCGCCTATGAGGAAAAGGAGGGTGTGCGATGAAAGCTTCCACCAAAAAGGGACTGCTGCTTCTGGGCGGCATCGGCGGCCTGCTGCTGCTTTTGGCGGCGGCCATGGCGGTGGTCCAGTTCTTCCGGGTGAAGGACACCCTGGAGGAGATCACCCGGCCCACGGCGCCGGTGCGGGAACTGGGAGTGTACGTGCTGGAGGACGACCCCGCCCGGGAGCTGAAGGACACCGCCGGCTACCAGTTCGGGGGACTGGAGGACCAGGAGGGGCTTTCCCTGCTGGGCCAGGCTTTGGGGGAGACGCCTTCCTGGGAGAGCTATCCCACCGCCTTTGCCCTGGCGGACGCCCTGCGGAAGGGGGACTGCCGGGCGGTGCTGCTGGAGGAGGCCTACCAGCGCAGCCTCAGCGACGCCCGGGGCTATGAATGGACCGAAAACGGCATGCGGAAGGTGGGTTCCCTGCAGGTGAAGGGGGAGGAGACCATCCCCCTGGCGGCCCCGGAAGGGGAGCAGGAAAGCTTTCTGCTGTACCTCAGCGGGAACGACACCTTTGGGGATGTGTCCACCCTGTCCCGCAGCGATGTGAACATTCTGGCGGCGGTGAACACCCGCACCAAGCAGATGACCCTGGTGGCCACACCCCGAGACTTTTACGTGTCCTTTGCCCAGACCGGGGGCGCCATGGACAAGCTGACCCACGCGGGAATCTACGGGGTGGAGGCCTCGGTGGACGCCCTGGAAAGCTTGTACGGCCTGGACATCAGCTACTATCTGCGGATGAACTTCACCGGCTTTGTGGAGGTGATCGACGCTCTGGGAGGGGTTTCCGTGTATTCCGACCGGGAGTTCACCGTGGAGAACATCCGCACCTATGAGGAGGGCTACAACCAGCTCACCGGCATCGAGGCTTTGGCCTTTGCCCGGGAACGGATGAGCTTTCCCGAGGGGGACTACCAGCGGGCCAAGAATCAGATGGAGGTGATCCGGGCGGTGGCGGAAAAAGCCTCCTCCCCGGCCCTGCTGGAGAACCTGTCCCAGGTGCTGGAGGCGGTGGAGGGCAATTTCCAGACAAACCTTCCCCGGGACCAGATCCTGGCCCTGGCGCCTGCCCTGGCGGGAAACTGGGAGATCAGCTCCTACACCGCCAGCGGCTGGAGCGATTACCGGGAGACCTACTCCATGCCCGGAGCCCAGCTCTACGTGATTTTGCCCGACCAGACCAGCGTGGAGGAAGCCGCCTCCCTTCTGAAAGCAACCCTGGAAGGGGAAGCATAACCCGAAAAAGCGCCCGCCTCTCCTTTTGGGAAAGGCGGGCGCTCTGCTGTCTGTTTCAGGAACCGTTGCGGGTGAACCGGGCGGCCCAGTACTCTTCCAGGCACTGGCCGCTCTCCTTCATCTCCTGAGCGGCTTCCACCCCCACGTAGCGGTAGTGCCAGGGCTCGTACCCCACGCCGGTAACGTCAGTTTTGTCCTTGGGGTACCGGAGAATGAACCCGTACTCCCAGCAGTGTTCCATCAGCCACCACTGTTCCGGGGTGTCCTCCTGTTCCTCCTCCAGAACCTGGTAGGCAGAGGACACAATGTCCGCCGCAAGGCCCGTTTCGTGCTCGCTGGTGCCGGCGGGGACCACCCAGCGGGAGGCTTCCTCTTGTGCGGCCTCCTCTGTCAGCCCCTGGGAAAGCCACAGGTCCACCTCGTTTTGGTGGAGTGTCTCCTGGTCCTCCCAGGTGCGGAAGGAGGAGCAGACCAGCGGAGACAGCCCCTCGTCCTCCATCTGGGAGAGCATTTGGGAAAGCGCCTCCGCCGCCCGGGAGTCGAACTGGCCCCCGGCCACTTCCGTCAGCTCCACGGTAAACTCCGGGGACAGAGGGGTCTGAGGGTTTACCAGGCGAAGGTACCAGGGGGCCTCGCCGCCGGTGTCCTGAGAGCTCTCCAGGGAAACACTCACCCGCAGGGAGGAATCTTGGGGGGCCGCTTCCCGGGCCAGGACGGACACCAGCCCCCAGCGGGCGGCCATGCCCAGCAGTGCCAGCAGACAGATGCCTCCCACCAGCCCGCCCAGAAGGCAGGGAAGGAGAGGCCTTTGTTTCCGGCCCCTGTGCAGGTGGCGGACAGGTCGTTGAGATCTCATGGGAATTACCTCCTTTCTCCCCCATTAGACGGGGTTTCCCATCTGCGGGTTAGACGGCGGGGCAAATCATTTTCTTACAGAAAAGGACTGGCGGGTGTCCGCTCAGTCCTCATAGCGCGTAATGCATTCCATCTCGTAGCTGTAAGAGGCAAGGTCGTCCCAGGAGAGAAACCTGTCCCAGGAGATGCGGCAGTGCTCGTAGTCGCTGTTGCACTCCACCACGGTGATGCCGTCCTCCTCCACGGAAAGCACAGTCATGGAGTGCTCTGTCAGCTCCAGGCGGATGTGGTCCCCGGGGCGGAGCTGGGAGTAGTCGTAAAACACTGTCAGGGGGGCATCTTCCCCGAAGATCAGGTCGCTGAGCAGGGAGGCGAACCCCAGGCACTGCTCCAGGGGGTAATACTGGGGGAACAGGGTTTGGGTGGCCCCCACATAGGTGTTGCAGTAGGTGTCCCAGTACAGGTCGTGCTGGCAGGAGTACTGGGTCACAGTGAACTCGTCCCAGTCCTCCACGCCCACGTGGTTCCAGTACCAGCCCTCGGGGAACACGTCCCGCAGAGCTTCCAGGGCGTCCAGCACCTCCTCCTGGGAGATGTCCCCCTCCTCCATGCTTGCAGAGGAGAGATACTCTCCGGCCTGGAGGGCCTCCGGCTGGAGAACCGCCTGGCTCAGAGAGGAGGAAGCGGCGGAATCCTCCTGGCTCTCGGGCTCCTCCCCCTCGTCCCACACCGTTTCCTCGGAAGCGTCCCCTACGGAAATGGACTGAGCCAGGGAGGAGTCCTCCTGGGCGGGAAGGCTTTTGGCGGCGGAAAGGGAAACGCGGAGGAACACCAAGGCAGCCAGCAAAAGACAGGCCCCCGCCAGGACCGGAGGCCCCCAGGGAGCAGGGGGAAACAGCTTCCTCCTGCTGCGGTGGAGAAACATGCGGCCTTTGTTCAGAAATGATCGGGACACGGGAAATCCCCCTTTTTTTGGTAAAAGCGGCGAGCTCCGGCGCTGCAAACCGGGTTTCGCAAAGGGGGACACAGGACATTCCCTCTCGTTTTCTACTATCTTAGATCCCTTGTGTGAAGAAAAGGTGAGAAACGGAAAGGTTTTTTAAAAAATGTAATCTTATTTTGGAATTTGCAACCTTTTTTTAACATCTTGTAGTCATGATGTCCAGGATCTCCCGGTCGGTTTCCCGCATGCCCTGGGCGGCCAGCAGGCCGATGTTGTGAATGGTGGCCTCCACTCCTTTGGAGATGATGCCGTCCCCGCCCCGGAACTGCTGGCCGTTCTGGTACATGTAGAAGCCCAGCAGGCCCGCGTCCACAGCGGAGGAGATCTTGGCCGCGCAAGAGGCCTTGGCGCCGTCGCAGACAATGCCGGAGGTCACCGCCAAAGCGTTGACAATGGTGTGGGACACGTCCCGCAGCAGCTCCTGGGGCTCCTTGTCCCGGCCGTACAGGTAGGCGATGCCCGCCCCGCTGCCGCAGCCGGCGCTGACCGCTCCGCAGTAGGCGGAAAGCCGGCCGATCTCCGTTTTCAGGTGGATGGTGATGAGATCGCTGACCAGCAGGGCCCGGTACAATGTCTCCTGGTCCACCCCCAGCTCCTTGGCGTACTCAATCACCGGCAGAGAGGCGGTAAGGCCCTGGTTGCCGCTGCCGGAGACGATCACCACCGGCAGGCCGCAGCCGTTCATTCGGGCGTCGGACCCGGCGGCGGCCATGGCCCGGGCCCGGATCTTCACGTCGTTTCCGTAGGTGGAAAGCAGCACCTTGCCAATGTTGGCGCCGTAATCCCCCCGCAGGCCCTCCTCCGCAATGGCGGTGTTGTAGCGGATCTGCCGGCCGATTACGTCTTCCACGTCGGCGAGATGGGCCTCCCGGGCGAATTCCAGCACGCCTTCCACAGAGAGCACGGACTTGTCGGTGAGCCCTTCCTCCTGGGCGGCCTGAGCCTCCACCTCCCGGAGGACCTCCCCGTTTTTCTCAATGCGGACAATGTTGGTGTGGTAGTTGACGATCCGCACCAGGGCGGAGTCCTCCCCCGCCCAGGCCCGGATGGCGATGTCGAAGATGAAGGGAGAGTCCGCCAGCTTCACGGTGATGGGGGTGCGCTCCAGGTACTCCTGAATGGCCTTCTGCTCCATCTCCCCGATCTTGGAGAGGACCTCCAGCTCCAGGTCCGGGTCCCCGGCGGCCATGCCTGCGGCGGCCGCGGCGGGAATGCCCCGCAGCCCGCCGGTGCCGGGCACAAACACGCTTTTCACGTTTTTGATGATATTCCCGCTGGCTTCCACCTCCATCCGCTCCGCCGGGCGGCCCAGTGTTTTTCCGGCCACGGCGGCGGCGTAGGCGATGGCGATGGGCTCGGTGCAGCCCATGGCGGGCACCAGCTCTTCCTGCAAAATGTGAAGGTAATCCTGATAGACTCCCGGGTTCATGGGAATTCCTCTTTTCTAAAAGTAATTTGGTCACAGCAGCTCCAGCAGCTGGGAGATTTTTTCAATGGACGCCATGCCGGGCGGGCAGGTGTCGGCTTCGGGCTTGGCGGTGATGAGCACCGGCTGCACCCCCAGGGCGGAGATGCCCTCCAGGTTCTTCAGGGTGTCGTCCACAAAGACACACTCCTGGGGCGGCAGGCCCAGTTTGTCCAGGGCGTCCTGGAACATCCGGGGGTCGGGCTTGAAGCAGCCCACCTGGAAGCTGTAGGTGAGGGTGTCAAAATAGGGGGGCAGGCCGAACTCGTCCAGCACCGGCAGAATGGAGGGCCAGGTGTCGGAGATGACCCCCAGCTTGTACCCTTTGGCCTTCAGGGCTTCCAGGGTGGGAATGGAATCCTCAAAGAGTTCAAAGGTGTGGCGGGACTGGTACACCTTCTCCCCGGCCACGGTTTCAATGTCCTGGCGGGTGACTCCCAGCTCCGGCAGCTCCCCGGCGAAAATGGAGTAGTAGTGGAGCATCTGCTGGTACTCCTCCTCCAGGGTGGAAAGCTTGTGGCGGGGCGGGAAATAGTCGTTGGCGGTTTTGCGGGCGGCCGCCACCCGCTCCCGGGGCAGGGAGGAGTAGACCTCCCAGTTGAACAGCTTTTTGGCAGGTTCGGTAAATTCCCAGTCCCCGCTGGGGGGATAGAGCAAGGTCCATCCCAGATCGAAGAAAATGCCTTTGACAGGCTGCGACAGTTTTTCCATGGCAACGGGACCCCTTTCCGGAAATGTGCCGGAAACGCAGTCCGGCCGCTGGGTTTATTTTCCCACAGCGGCCGGAATTTGTCAAATAAAAGGGTTTATTGAAATTGAGAATTGTACAGGGAGGCGTAGAAGCCCTGCTGGGCCATCAGGCTCTGGTGGGTGCCCTGCTCCACAATGTCCCCGTCCCGCACCACCAGGATGCGGTCCGCGTTCTGGATGGTGGACAGCCGGTGGGCGATGACAAAGCAGGTCTTGTCCTTCATCAGCTCCCGCATGGCCGCCTGGATCTGGATTTCCGTGCGGGTGTCCACGTTGGAGGTGGCCTCGTCCAGGATGAGCATTTTGGCGTCCAGGAGCATGGCCCGGGCGATGGTGAGCAGCTGCTTCTGGCCCTGGGAGATGTTCATGCCGTTCTCGTCCAGAATGGTGTCGTACCCCTTGGGCAGCCCCATGATGTACCGGTGGATCCTGGCGGCCTTGGCGGCCTTCTGCACGTCCTCCAGCCGGGCGTCCTTTTTCCCGTAGGCCAGGTTCTCAAAGATGGTGCCGTTGAACAGCCAGGTGTCCTGGAGCACCATGGCGTAGGACAGCCGAAGGCTCTTCCGGGTGATCTGCTGGATGTCCCGGCCGTCCAGGGTGATGGCGCCGGAGTCCGGGTCGTAGAAGCGCATGAGCAGGTTGATCAGGGTGGTCTTGCCCGCCCCGGTGGGGCCCACGATGGCGGTGAGGCTGCCGGGAGGCGCGGTAAAGCTCAGGTCGTGGATGATGGTCTTGCCCGGGTCGTAGCCGAACTTCACATGGTCCATGGCCACCTCTCCCTCCACGTGATCCACCGTCACCGCGTCGGGAGCGTCGGCGGGCTCGGGCTCCTCGTCAATGAGGCGGAACACCCGCTCGGCGGCGGCGCAGGCAGATTGCAGCTCGCTGATGATGTTGGCCACCTCGTTGATGGGGCCGGAGAACTTTCGGGAGTAGAGCACAAAGGAGGACAGGTCGCCGATGGACAGGCGTCCCCACAAAAACAGGATGGCCCCGAAGATGCTCACAAAGGCCAGGGACAGATTGTTGATAAAGTTGACGGAGGGGCCGGTCATGCCGCCGTAGTAGTCGGCGTTGTAGTAGGCGTCCACCGCGGCGTCGTTGCGCTGGTCAAACCGGGAGACCATGGTGTCCTCCTGGTGGTAGGCCTTGGTGGTCTTCTGGCCGGTGATGATCTCCTCCACAAAGCCGTTAAGCTCTCCCAGCTTCACCGACCGCTGGTGGAACAGGGGCCGGACCTTCTTGGTCATGTACCGGGTAAAGCCGATGGACATGGGAATGGTGATGGCGAACACCAGCACCAGGGCCGGGGAGATGACGATCATCATAATGAGGGACCCCAGCACGGTGATGACGCTGGCGGCAATCTGCAGCAGGTCGTTGGACAGGGAGGCGTTCACCGTGTCGATGTCGTAGGAAATGCGGCTGACGATATCGCCGGTCTGGTGGCTGTCGAAGTAGCGCACCGGCAGCTCCGTCAGCCGGTCGAACACCTGCTGGCGCATCTGGAACACGATCTTCTGGCTCAGCTGGATCATGAGGATGGACAGGATGTAGGACAGCAGGGAGGACACGGCGTAGAAGATGACCATCAGCAGGCAGTAGAAGAACACCGCGGGGAAGTCCGCCATCCCCGGCTCCATGCCGATGGCGTCGATGGCCTTGCCGGAAAGCATGGGACCCAGCAGCGCCAGAAAGTTGCTGGAGACCGTGAGAAGCAGGGCGGCCAATGCCATCCACTTGTGGGCGTAGATGTAGGTCCACAGGCGCAGAAGCACCTTTTTGCGGTCTTTGGGCTTTTCAATGGGCCCTCTGGGACCTCTGGGCGGCATTCAGACCACCTCCTTCCGGGACGGTTGATTTTGGGCGGACCCTGTGGGTGTCCCATTCTTGCCTGCCGGCTCGGTGGTTTCCAACGCTCTGGGTCTCGCCTGCCGGCTCGGTCGGTCCGGGACGGTCGCCACTGGCGACCCGGACCCCATCTGCGACTTGGCGATTTCCTGGTACACCTGGCAGGTGTCCAGCAGGTGCTGGTGGTCGCCGTAGCCCAGCTCCCTGCCCTCTTCCAGCACCAGAATGTGGTCCGCGTGGAGAATGGAGCTCACCCGCTGGGCGATGATGATGGTGGTGATGCCCTGGTACTCCTCCCGCAGGGCTTTCCGCAGGGCGGCGTCGGTGCGGTAGTCCAGGGCGGAAGAGGAGTCGTCCAGAATGAGGATCTCCGGGGAGCCTGCCAGGGCCCGGGCCACCAGCACCCGCTGCTTCTGGCCGCCGCTGAGGTTGGTGCCCTTGGCGGTGAGCATGTGCTGCAAGCCGTCGGGCAGGGCGGAGATAAAGTCCATGGCCTGGGCGCACCGGGCGGCCTTTTCAATGTCCTCGGGGGGCAGGTTCCGGCCGAAGTCGATGTTCTCGTAGATGGTGTCCGCGAACAGCACGTCGTTCTGGAACACCACGCCGAACTTCTCGTGAAGCTCATCCAAAGGGATGGAGGAAAGCTTCCTGCCGCCGATCTGGATCAGCCCGGAGTCGGCGTCGTACAGCCGCATGAGCAGGGCCATCAGGGTGGACTTGCCGCAGCCTGTTGCCCCAATGATGCCCAGGGTCTCCCCGGGCTTCAGCCGGAAGCTGATGTCCTCCACGCTGGGCTCCGTTTTGCTGTAAGAGAAGGACACGTGGTCGAACACCACGTGGTAGGGGGAATCCTCCGGCTCCACGGGCGTGACGCGGAGGTCCTCAGGCGTTTCCAGCACCTCCTGAATCCGGGCCCCGGAGGCGATGCCCTTGGAGCACATGACGAAGATCCTGGTGATGGCCATCATGGCGTTCAAAATGATGGTGAAGTAGCTTAAAAAGGCGATGATCTTCCCCGCCTGGGACAGTCCGGCGTTGACCCGGAAGGCGCCCACCACGATCACCAGGGTGAGTCCCACGTTGAGCAGCAGGTTCATCATGGGGTTGGTCAGGGCCATGGTGATGCCCGCCTTTTTCTCCCGGCGGACCAGTTCCCCGTTGACCCGGGCGAAATGCTCCTTCTCGAAGTCGGTTTTGGACAGCGCCTTGATGACCCGAATGCCGGAGGCGGTTTCCCGCACGGTGCGCACCATGGAGTCCACCCCCTGCTGCAAGGACACATACAGGGGAATGCCCCGCTTGGACACACAGTACACCAGCACCGCCAGGAAGGGCAGGGTGCACACCAGCACCAGGGTGAGCACCGGGTCCAGGGTGAGGGTGATGAGAATGCCCCCCAGCAGGAGAATGGGAGCCCGCACGCCCATGCGCTGCATCATGCCGATCATCTGGTGGACGTTGTAGGTGTCGCTGGTGAGACGGGACTCCAAAGAGGGGATGGAGTATTCGTCAATCTGGGAGCAGGACAGGTAGGAGATCTTCTCGAACAGGTCGTGGCGCAGCGCCTGGGTGGTGTGCTGGGCCACCCAGGCGGCCATCCGGTTGGCCACAATGTTGGTCACCAGGGACAGCACCGCGGCCAGGATCATCATGCCCCCCCAGAAGAAAATTAGCCCCATGTCCCGCAGGGGGACAATGTCGTCCACCAGGTAGGAGAGAATCCAGGGCAGAAACAGCTCCATCACGGCGCCGATGAACTTGATAAAAATCCCCAGGCTCATTCGGGGGACAAATGGCTTGATATAGTGGAGAATCACATGCATGGCGGACTTCCTTTCCCAACTTCTCCCCGGCATCCCCGGCCGGTTTTTCTCTTCGCTCAGTCACCTGTAAGCATACCACAATATAGTTGAATCTGCAACTATAACCGGAGGATTTTCCCAAAGAAAAAGCGTCCGGGAAACCCCGAACGCTTCTTCTGTCACGCTTGGAAAGAGACCTGGTACAGCTGGGCGTACACCCCGCCCCGCTCCATCAGGGACTGGTGGGTGCCCTCCTCGCAGATGCCTTTTTCGTCCAGCACCAGAATCCGCTTGGCCCCCTGGATGGTGGACAGCCGGTGGGCGATCACCAGGGTGGTGCGGTGGCGGGCAAGCTCCTCCAGGGAGCGCTGGACCACCCGTTCGCTTTGGGTGTCCAAAGCGCTGGTGGCCTCGTCCAGAATCAGAATGGGCGGGTCCTTCAAAAACACCCGGGCAATGGACAGCCGCTGGCGCTGGCCGCCGGAGAGCTTTACCCCCCGGGGGCCGATGTCCGTGTCGTAGCCTTGGGGAAGGGCAAGGATAAATTCCTCCGCTCCCGCCTTCTGGGCGGCTTGGCGGATCTCCTCCAGAGTGGCCCCGGGCCTGCCGTAGCCGATATTCTCCGCCACGGAGCCGGTGAACAGGTCCACCTCCTGACGGACCATGCCCACATTGTCCCGAAGGGAGCGAAGGGTGGCCTGTTTCACCGGCACCCCGTCCACCAGGACCTCTCCCGCTTCCACATCGTAGAACCGGGGGATCAGGGAGCAGAGGGTGGTTTTCCCCACCCCGGAGGCCCCCACCAGAGCCACGTACTCCCCGGCCTTCACCGTGAGGTTCAGGTCACGGAACACCGCGTCCCCTTCCCCGTAGCGGAAGTCCACATGGGAGAACTGAATGTCTCCCCGCACCCGGGGCAGCTCCACCGCGCCGGGAGCGTCCTGGATCTCCGGCTGGGTGCCCAGGATCTCCAGAAACCTCCGGAACCCGGTGCGGCCCTCCTGAATCAGCCGGGAGGTGTTCACCAGGCTCTGGATGGGCTGGGTGAAGTAGCTGACGTACAGCAGAAACACCACCAGGTCCGAAAGGGCCAGGCTGCCCTGAAGGATGGCCAGCCCTCCGAACACCACCACGGCAATGGGGATCAGGCTGGCAAAGGCGTCCATGCCCCCGTAGCAGAGGGCCTCTCCCTTGTAGCCCGCCTTCCGGCTTTTCAGGAATTTCTCGTTGCGCCGGACGAATTTCTCCGTTTCCAGGTCCTCGTTTCCGAAGGACTGGACCATGCGGATGGCGGAGAGGGAGTCCTCCGCCTGGGCGTTGATCTCCCCCATGTCCTCCCTCCCCTGGCGGAGAGCGGCGGCCATCTTCTTGTTGAAAAACAGGATGTACACCACCATAAAGGGGAGAAAGGCCAGGATGACCAGAGTCATCTGCCAGTGAATGTTCCACAGGATCAGCAGGGCCCCCACAAACTTCACCGTGTTGACCAGCAGGTCCTCAGGCACATGGTGGAAAAATTCCGCCAGGGACAGGGAGTCGTTGGAGATGCGGGACATCAGGTCCCCCACCGGGTGCTGGTCGTAGTAGGAAAAGGACAGCTTCTGGCAGTGGGCGAACAGCTGGGCCCGCATGTCACGCTCCATGCGGGCGCCCATGGCGTGGCCCTGGTAGTCCATAAAGTAGCTGCACCAGGCCCGCACCAGCACCAATACCAGCAGCAGAGCCCCCACCTGGAGGATCTTCCCCGGGGCGGGAGAGCCGGTGAGCACCTTGTCGGTGATGTACCCGGCCCCCAGGGGCAGCACCAGACCAATGGCCGCCGCCAGCAGGGAGCAGGCCAGGTCCGCGGCGAACAGGCCCTTGTAGGGCTTGTAGAACGAGACGAGCTTTAACAGTTTGGCTTTCAAAAAGAGTTCCTCCTCGTATTTCCGGGGAGGGCGGCCCTTTAGCGGGCGAGTTCCCTCCCGGTGTCAGAATGGGTCAGGGAAACAGTTCTTTTTTTCATAGAAAAACATCCTTTCTTGTGGGCCCAAGGGCCGGTAGTGTGTTCACTGTATCACATTCCGGAGAGAAAGGCAAGAGGCTTCCAGGCCGTGAAAAAGCCGGGAAGCCAAAGCCTCCCGGCAGTGGGTTACGCGAAAAGACAAAAGGTATAGCATGCCGCCAGCAGAAGAGGACTCAAAACCCAGCCAATGGGCATGACGGCCAGGTAAAAGTCGCTGGGCTCCGGGTCCTGCACGGAAAGGAAATGCTCCAGGTAAAAGAAGGTCCTGGGGAAGGCGATGTTCAGGGCCAGCACCGCGCCCATCAGAGAGAACAGGAAAAAGGCGCCCCAGGCCACTTCCCGGCGGACAGGCTCCTTGTCTCCGGCGGCAAGCTGAACCAGGTCCCCCAGGGGCGGCTGGAAATCCTCCCAGGAGCCGGCGCTGGAGGTGATGACAAGGGGAGACCCGCTCTCCAGGGCGTTGCCTTCCTCGTCCCAAAAGTAGCCCATCCAGCTGTCCTGATAGTAGGCGTCCAGGAGAATGTCCCCCTGCCCGTCGGTGACGGTCACCGGCCGGACCAGGGCCTCCTCCTGCTCTCCGGGTTCCCCAAAGCTGTCCGTGGAGGTGCACAGCAGGGTGGTTTCCTCCCCCAGGGCCACCTGGTAGGTGTCCGTAAACGGGGGAGAGAAGTCAAAGGCGAAGGCAGTAACCTTGCCCTGGGAAGTCATGGCGATGGTGCCGTTTTGATGATACAGCCTTCCGGAGAACAGGGTGGAGGAGCCTTCCTGCCTGGTGGTGAAGGTCTTCCCGCAGATGGTGCATTCCACCCGGAAGCTCATGGCCAGGTACAGGGCCAGAAACAGGATGAATACGGCTCCCGTGGCGATGAGACAGCCGATTTGCAGCTTGGTGCGTTTTTCTTCCATAAGTCTCCTCCTTTACCCAATACCTTCCAGGACATGGCGTTCCAGGTCCAGCAGAAAGCGCTTGTTCTCCAGGCCGCCCCCGTAGCCGGTAAGGCTGCCGCCGGCCCCCACCACCCGGTGGCAGGGCACAATGATGGAAATGGGGTTTTTGTGGTTGGCGCCTCCCACGGCCCGGCAGGCTTTGGGGGAGCCGATGGCCTTTGCCAGTTCCCCGTAGGAGCATGTCTCCCCGTAGGGAATGGCCTGCAAAGCCTCCCACACCCGCCGCTGGAAGGGAGTGCCCTTCAGGAGCAGGGGCAGGGCGAAGTCCCGGCGCTTCCCGGCGAAGTATTCCGAAAGCTGCCGGGCGGCCTCCTCCAGCAGGGGGGTGGAACCCTCCCGGCCCTGGCAGGGAAGGCGGCCGAAGTACAGCCCCGTCAGGCAGTCCCCTTCCTGGGTGAGGGTCAGCTCCCCCACCGGGGAGGGAAGGTGCAGGAATTCCATGGGCCAGACCTCCTTTTTCCCTCAGTATACACTACCGGGCAGGGTCTGGCAAGCCCAGTTGCGCTGGGGGAGAAAACGTCCTATAATGGGAAAAAACACCCCAGGAGGAAGCCATGTTTTACGCCGACCTGCACATCCATTCCCGGTATTCCCGGGCCACCAGCCGGGACTGCGACCTGCCCCACCTGGACCTGTGGGCCAGAAAGAAGGGCATCGCCCTGGTGGGCACGGGAGACTTCACCCACCCTGCCTGGCGCCGGGAGCTGAGAGAACAGCTGGTCCCGGCGGAGGAGGGCCTGTACCGGCTCCGGGAAGACCTGCGCCTGCCCTGTTCCTTGGGAAAAGCGCCGGAGGAGCCCCGGTTCCTGGTCACCGGGGAGATCAGCTCCATCTATAAGCAGGGAGGAAAAACCAGGAAAGCCCACAACCTGGTGCTGCTGCCCAGCCTGGAAGGGGCGGAAAAGCTGGCAAATAGGCTGGAACTGGTGGGGAATCTCCACTCCGACGGCCGGCCCATCCTGGGGATTTCCAGCCGGGACCTGCTGGAGCTTACCCTGGACGCCTGCCCCCAGGCCATGGTGATCCCCGCCCACATCTGGACGCCCCACTTTTCCCTGCTGGGGGTCTTTTCCGGGTTCGACTCCCTGGAGGAGTGCTTTGGAGACCTGGCGCCCTGTATCCACGGGGTGGAGACGGGGCTTTCCTCGGACCCGCCCATGAACCGCCGGGTGCCCCTGCTGGACGGCTTGCAGCTGGTGTCCCACTCCGACGCCCACTCCCCCCAGAAGCTGGGACGGGAAGCGGACGTGCTGGAAACAGAGCTTTCCTACCCGGCGGTGAAGGCCGCCCTGGAAACAGGGGAGGGCCTTTGGGGCACGGTGGAGTTTTTCCCGGAGGAGGGGAAGTACCATCTGGACGGCCACCGGAACTGCGGCGTCCGGCTCACGCCTCGGGAGACGGAAGCTCTCCACGGGATCTGCCCGGTGTGTGGAAAAAAGCTCACCGTGGGGGTGGCCCACCGGGTGGAGGACCTGGCCCGCCGCCGGGAGGGGGAGCCGGTCCCCGGAGAGAAGCCCTTTGTGCGGCTGGCCCCGCTGGCCCAGGTGATTTCCGGGTGCCTGGGAAAGGGGGAGCAGACCAAAACGGTCCAGGGCCTGTACGAAAAGCTGCTTTCCCAGCTGGGGCCGGAGCTGTACCTGCTGCGGGAGGGAAGCCTGGAGGATGTGGCCGCTGTGGCGGGGGAACCGGTGGCGGCAGGGCTTTCCCGTCTGCGGGCAGGGGAGCTTTCCTGGGAGCCGGGCTACGACGGGGTGTACGGAAAAGCCCTGTTTCCATAACAAAAGGAAAAGGCTGCCTGCCGGCAGCCCTTTCGAGGAGGAAGAATGAAGTTTATCAAAAGTCCGCTCCCGGCGTCCACCGGGATGAGCTTGTGTTCTGTTTACAAGAGAGAGTATATCCCCAGGTTGTGTCCAGGCTGTGAACGAGGGGAAAACACTTTTTGAAGTTTTACTCCTTGCGCACCAGGTCCTGTTCCTCCGGATGGTTTTCAAACCAGGTGACGGCGTAGCTGCAGGTAAGCTTGGCCTTCTGTCCCTGGGAGCGGATCTCCTGGGCGGCGGCCCGCAGCAGCTTTCCCGCCACTCCCTGGCCCCGCAGGCTGGGGTCCACGAAGGTGTGATCGATGTCCACCAGGCCCTCCTTCACCGTGGGGAAGGTGACCTCCGCCAGCACTTTGCCGTCCTCTCCCAGGGCGAAGATCCGCCCGGCGCTCTTTTGAAATTCCATCATTGCACATCTCCTTTCCCGTTTTTCTTTAGGCTACCTTATTTTTCCCCAAATGTCAAAGAAATTTGCACGGCACCCTGTTTCCTGATACAATGAAAGCAGAACACTGCCCACTTACTTTTTTTAGAAAGGAATCCTGCCCTATGAAATGGATGATCGCTTCGGATATACACGGTTCCGCCTACTACTGCCAGAAGGCCCTGGAAGCCTTGAAACGGGAGGGGGCGGACCGGCTGCTGCTGCTGGGGGACCTGCTGTACCACGGTCCCCGGAACGACCTGCCCCGGGACTACGCCCCCAAGGAGGTCATCTCCCTGCTTTCCGGGGTAAAGGACCAGGTGTTCTGCGTGCGGGGCAACTGCGAGGCGGAGGTGGACCAGATGGTGCTGCCCTTCCCGGTGCTGGCGGAGTACTGCCTGCTGGAACAGGCGGGCCATGTGGTGTTCGCCACCCACGGCCACCACTATAACCTGGAGACTCCGCCTCTGCTCCAGCCGGGGGACGTGCTGCTCCACGGCCACACCCACGTGCCCGCCAAGGACAACCGGCTGGGCTTCTGGTATTTGAATCCCGGAAGCGTGGCCATTCCCAAGGAGAACAGCCCCCACGGGTACATGACCATGGAAAACGGCCTGTTTGTGTGGAAGGACCTGGACGGCCAGGAATACGACCGGCTGGCCCTGTAACTGTTTAAGCAAGGGAGGAAACCACCGTGAACAAGAAAAACAGCCTTCAGTTGCTGCGGTTTTCCCCGGAGGAGGCGGAGCACCGGAAGCTGCTCCAGGGGGCGCTGGGATACCTGCTTCCCGGGCCCAAGGCGGAGGAGGCCGTGGACGCGCTGATGGAGCGGTTCGGCGGGTTTGAGGCGGTGTTTCTGGCGCCGGAGGAGGAGCTGGAGCGCACGGTGGGCCGTCAGGCAGCCGGGTACCTGCGGCTGACCACCCAGCTGGCCAAGGCCTACCTGGAGGACAAGAGCCGGGATCTGAAACGGGTGTACGACACCAACTCCGCCGTGGAGCTGTTTCGGCCCAAGTTCCTGGGGCGCACCACGGAGGCGGTGTGCCTGATGCTGCTGGACGGCCGGGGCCGGCTGCTGTACAACGACGTGCTCACCGAGGGGTCCATTTCCTCAGTGCCCATCTATATCCGGCGGCTGCTCCAGCTGTGCATCCGCTACGACGCCCAGAACGTGCTGCTGGCCCACAACCATCCCAGCGGCAGCGCAGCCCCCTCCCGCAACGACATCACCGCCACCCGCCAGGTGGAGGCCGCCCTGGAGAGCATCGACGCCACCTTGAACGACCACATTATTTTCGCCGGGGAGGACTACCTTTCCTTTGCCAAAAGCCAGTGGCTGAACGTGGTGAAGCGAGAGGTGCGCCAGAACCGGAAGCGGCAGCTCCAGGCGGCCCAGGAGGAAGAACAGCGGTTCTTCCAGGACCAGCCGGACCCCGCCGGTCCATAGGCTGTTCCAGCAACTCCCCCGGAGGTTTTCCCGGAGGAGTTTTTTGCAAGCGGAGCGGGAATTTTTTTCTGGTTTCTGGGGGGAAACTCTGCCGGGTTCCCCCTTTATTGTGGTATACTTTTTACAGAGAGGCTCCACCTTTGGAAAAGGCGCTGTTTCGGGTTGACAAGGGCCGGCAGGTGGTGTAAGATAGGTACGAAAATTTGTTCGGAAACGGGAAAGGAGCGGCGGCTATGAGCGGGGAAAGCAGGGACACATTCCAGCTGGTGTCCAACTACCGGCCCACGGGGGACCAGCCCCAGGCCATCGACAAGCTGGTGGCGGGGCTGAACTCCGGCATGAAGGAGCAGACCCTTCTGGGCGTTACCGGTTCGGGCAAGACCTTCACCATGGCAAACGTCATCGCCAGGGTGAACCGGCCCACGCTGGTGCTGGCCCACAATAAGACCCTGGCCGCCCAGCTGTGCTCGGAGTTTCGGGAGTTCTTCCCCAACAACGCGGTGGAGTATTTTGTGTCCTACTACGACTACTACCAGCCCGAGGCCTACATCCCCCAGACGGACACCTATATTGAAAAGGACTCCGCCATCAACGACGAGATCGACAAGCTGCGCCACAGCGCCACCAGCGCCCTGTCCGAGCGGCGGGACGTGATCATTGTGGCGTCGGTGTCCTGCATTTACAGCTTGGGCGACCCCATCGACTACCGCACCATGGTGATCTCCCTGCGCCCGGGCATGGAGCGCGACCGGGACGAGCTGTTGAAGAAGCTGGTGGAGCTGCAGTACGAGCGCAACGACGTGAACTTTATCCGCAACAAGTTCCGGGTCCGGGGAGACGTGGTGGAGATCTTCCCCGCGGAGTCCAGCGACAAGGCGGTGCGGGTGGAATTCTTCGGGGACGAGATCGACCGGCTCACCGAGTTCAACCCCCTCACCGGGGACACCATCTCAGAGCTGAAGCACATTGCCATTTACCCGGCCTCCCACTACATTGTCCCCAAGGAGAAGATGGACAAGGCCATTCGGGACATCGAGAGGGAGATGGAGCAGCGGGTGGCCTATTTCAAGGAAGAGGGCAAGCTGATTGAGGCCCAGCGCATTGAGCAGCGCACCCGCTACGACATGGAGATGCTCCAGGAGATCGGCTTCTGCAAGGGCATTGAGAACTATTCCCGGGTGCTCTCGGGGCGGGAGCCGGGCAGCGCCCCCTTTACCCTCATCGACTATTTCCCCGAGGATTTCCTCCTGTTCGTGGACGAGTCCCACGTGACCCTGCCCCAGGTGCGGGGCATGTACGCCGGAGACCGGGCCCGCAAGGAGATGCTGGTGGACTACGGCTTCCGGCTGCCCAGCGCCTTTGACAACCGGCCCTTGAACTTCGACGAGTTTTACTCCCACATCAACCAGGCGGTGTTTGTCAGCGCCACGCCGGGAGACCTGGAGCTGGAAAAGTCCGCCCAGGTGGTGGAGCAGGTCATCCGGCCCACCGGGCTTCTGGACCCCAAGATCACGGTAAAGCCCACCGACGGCCAGATTGACGACTTGATTTCCGAAATCAACCTGCGGGTGGCAAACCAGGAGCGGGTGCTGGTGACCACCCTGACCAAGAAGATGGCCGAGGACCTGACCTCTTACCTGGAGGGCTACGGCATTCGGGTGCGGTACATGCACCACGACATTGACACCGTGGAGCGCATGGAGATCATCCGGGACCTGCGGCTGGGAGAGTTCGACGTGCTGGTGGGCATCAACCTGCTGCGGGAGGGCCTGGATATCCCCGAGGTGTCCTTGGTGGCCATCCTGGACGCGGACAAGGAGGGCTTTCTCCGCAGCGGCCGCAGCCTGATCCAGACCATTGGCCGGGCGGCGAGAAACGCCCAGGGCCAGGTGATCATGTACGCCGACGAGGTGACCCCCTCCATGGAGCAGGCCATCACCGAGACGGAGCGCCGCCGTGCCATTCAGGAGCGGTACAATGAGGAGAACCACATCACGCCCCAGACCATCCGAAAGGACGTGGCGGACATCATCGAGATCTCCTCCCACAAGGAGGACGGGAAGGGCAAGAAGAAGCGCTATACCGCCGCCGAGCGCCAGGAGCTGATCCAGAAGTACACCAAGGAGATGAAGGCCGCGGCCAAGCTGCTGGAGTTCGAGCATGCGGCCTACCTGCGGGACAAGATCAAAGAGCTGGAGGGCAGCGGCCCTCTGCCGGGAAAAAAGCGAAGGCTGCCGAAACCCTAAAAGGAGGGAGCGCCATGAAACGGGAATTGGGGACTGCCCGGACAGGGACCGGTGCGAGAACCGGGCATGTTCCAGGGAGCGAGGGCTTTCCCACTGCTTTGCCTGTGAAGAGGACTGCCGGAAGGGGCTGCTGGGAAAAATAAAGCCCTGGGGCTTCACCCTGTTTGCCAGGCGCTGGGGGGTGGAGGAGCTGCTGGACTGCCTGGAGCGCAACGAGAAAAGAGGGGTAGTCTATCATCGGGAAGGAATTTGGGGTGACTATGACCAGTTTGACGATGTGGAGGACTTGCTCCGCTTTATCAGAACAGGAGAACGAGAAAAAGATTTGCAGGAAGAGAAGGTAAATTTCCATGAGTTTAGATAAGATTGTCGTGCACGGCGCCCGGGAGCACAACCTGAAAAACATCGATGTGACCATCCCCCGGGACAAGCTGGTGGTGCTCACCGGGCTTTCCGGGTCGGGGAAATCCTCCCTGGCCTTTGACACCATCTACGCCGAGGGCCAGCGCCGGTACGTGGAGAGCCTTTCCTCCTACGCCCGGATGTTTTTGGGCCAGATGGAAAAGCCGGACGTGGACATGATCGACGGCCTCTCCCCCGCCATTTCCATCGACCAGAAGACCACCTCCAAAAATCCCCGGTCCACCGTGGGCACGGTGACGGAGATCTACGACTACCTGCGCCTGCTCTACGCCCGCATCGGCATTCCCCACTGCCCCATCTGCGGCCGGGAGATCAAGCAGCAGACCATCGACCAGATTGTGGACCGGGTGCTCTCTCTCCCGGAAAAGACACGGATCCAGGTGCTGGCTCCTGTGGTCCGGGGCCGGAAAGGGGAGCACCAGAAGGAGTTCGAGGCCGCCCGGAAATCCGGCTTTGTCCGGGCACGGGTGGACGGCCTGGTGTACGACCTGAACGAGAAGATCCAGCTGGAAAAGAACAAGAAGCACACCATCGAGATCATTGTGGACCGGCTGGTGATCAAGGCGGACATCCGCTCCCGTCTGGCGGACTCCATTGAGACCGCCTCGGGGCTTACCGGGGGCATTGTGCTCATCAACGTCATCGACGGGGAGGACATCACCTTCTCCCAGAACTACGCCTGCCCGGAGCACGGCGTGTCCGTGGAGGAGCTGACCCCTCGGATGTTCTCCTTCAACAACCCCTTCGGCGCCTGCAAAAAGTGCACCGGCCTGGGAGTGTTCATGAAGATCGACCCGGACCTGATCATCCCCGACAAGCGGCTGTCCATCAAAAAGGGCGGTCTGAAGGCCAGCGGCTGGGCCATGGAGGGCAGCACCATCGCCGCCATGTATATGAAGGGCCTTTCCCAGCACTACGGCTTTTCCCTGGACACCCCCATCGGGGAGCTGCCCCCGGAGATTGTGGACATCCTGCTCTACGGCACCAAGGGGGAGAAGATCAAGCTGCGCCGGGAAAGCGAGTACGGCAGCGGCACCTATTCCGCCCCCTTTGAAGGGGTGATCAACAACCTGGAACGCCGGTTCCGAGAGACCTCCTCCAACTGGATCAAGGAGGAGATTGAGACCTATATGAGCGCCGTGCCCTGCGACGAGTGCCATGGCCAGCGGCTTTCCAAGGAGAGCCTGGCGGTGACCGTGGGGGGCATCAACATCAGCGCCTTCTGCGACAAGTCCGTGACGGAAGCCCTGGAGTTTGTGGACAGCCTGGAGCTGACCGACCGGGAGCGCCTGATCGCCGCTCCCATTCTCAAGGAGATCAAGTCCCGGCTGGGATTCCTCCAGAGCGTGGGCCTGGAATACCTGACCTTGTCCCGGTCCTCCGGCACCCTGTCCGGCGGCGAGAGCCAGCGCATCCGCCTGGCCACCCAGATCGGCTCCTCCCTGATGGGGGTGCTGTATATCCTGGACGAGCCCTCCATCGGCCTGCACCAGCGGGACAACCACAAGCTTCTGGACACCTTGAAGCACCTGCGGGACCTGGGCAACACGGTGATTGTGGTGGAGCACGACGAGGACACCATGCGGGAGGCGGATTACCTGGTGGACATCGGCCCCGGCGCCGGCGTCCACGGGGGCAACGTGATCTTTGCCGGGCTTCCCAAGGACATTGAGCAGTGCGAGGAATCTCTCACCGGCCTTTACCTCAGCGGCAAGCGGAAGGTGGAGATCCCCCGGCACCGGCGGGAGGGCAACGGCAGGTTTTTGGAGATTCGGGGCGCGGCCCAGAACAACCTGAAGAACCTGAATGTGAAGATCCCCCTGGGAGAGTTTGTCTGTGTCACCGGCGTGTCCGGGTCGGGGAAGTCCTCCCTTATCAACGAGATCCTCTACAAGAAGCTGGCCGCCGACCTGAACCGGGCCCACGCCCATCCGGGGAAGCACAAGGAGATTTTGGGCCTGGAGCATCTGGACAAGGTGATCCAGATCGACCAGTCTCCCATCGGCCGCACGCCCCGGTCCAACCCGGCCACCTACACCGGGCTGTTCAACGACATTCGGGAGCTGTTCGCCTCCACCCAGGACGCCAAAATGCGGGGCTTCACCGCCAGCCGGTTCTCCTTCAACGTAAAAGGGGGCCGGTGCGAGGCCTGCCAGGGGGACGGCATCATCTGCATTGAGATGCACTTCCTGCCGGACGTCTACGTGCCCTGCGAGGTGTGCAAGGGCCACCGGTACAACCGGGAGACCTTGGAAGTGAAGTACAAGGGCAAAAACATCTACGACGTGCTGGAGATGACCGTGGAGGAAGCACTGGACTTCTTCCGGGACATTCCCAAGCTGGCCCGGAAGCTGCAGACCATCTACGACGTGGGCCTGGGCTACGTGAAGGTAGGCCAGCCCGCCACCACCCTGTCCGGCGGCGAGGCCCAGCGAGTGAAGCTGGCCACGGAGCTTTCCCGCCGGTCCACCGGGCGCACCATCTATATCCTGGACGAGCCCACCACCGGCCTGCACATCGCCGACGTGCACAAGCTTATCGACGTGCTTCAGCGGCTGGTGGACGGAGGCAACACGGTGGTGGTCATCGAGCACAACCTGGACCTGATCAAGACCGCGGACCACATCATCGACCTGGGGCCGGAGGGCGGCAACCGGGGCGGCACCATTGTGGCCCAGGGCACCCCGGAGCAGGTGGCCCAGGTGGAGGGCTCTTACACCGGCCAGTATTTGAAGCCGCTGCTGGAACGATGAATTGAGGGAATTTTCCGGTTTTTCAAAAATCCCTGTAAGATTGGGCGTAAAAAGGACAGTAGAGGGTAAGAGCCTTTTTAAAAAGGAGGAATCCTTATGAAACGTTTGCGGTCTTTGGTTCTGTGTTTGCTGGTGTTCCTGAGCCTGTGCGCCTGCGGGGACAGCGGGGAAACGTCGGAGGACAGCTCCGTGAAAACCGTGGGGACCGGAAGCTCCTCTGCGGTGGAGGAGCCAGTGCTCACCCAGCCTCCCGCCTTTGAGCTGGACTGCGACCAGGGCTATATTTACCTGCTGCGGGGCACCTACACCTGGCAGTTCGAAGGGGAAAACGGGGAAATGGAATGGGTTTCCGCGGACAGCCCCCATCCTTTGGAGATGCAGGAGGAACTGCCCCGGCTCAACGGCCAGGGGAAAGCCTCCATCCCCCCTTGGGTAGACCCGCCCGATGAGGTCACGGTCCGCGCCTGGCCCGACACCGCCTGGGGGGATCTTTCCGCCGAGAGCCAGGAGGTCCCCTGGGAAAAGGACGGGATCACCCTGCTGGAAGGGGGCTGGATCTATGAGCTCCACTTCACCTGGGACCGGGAAAGGTACAGCGGGGACGCCTACTACTGCTTCTACGGGGTGAACACCCCCGAAGCCCTGGCCCAGGAGGAGGACGGCACCCTGTGGGAGCGCCCGCCGGAGCTGACGGTGTCTGTGGAGGGGGCGGAGCCTGTTGCCGCCGCCAAAGGCCCCGGCGGGGAGTGGTTCTACGAGTTTGAGGAGAGCCACATTAACACCGGGGACCACTGGGACTTCAGCGACCCCCTGGAGGAGCAGGACAGCCTGCCCCAGCTTGTCGGAGGGGGAGAGGTGACCCTTTCCTGGGAGAGTCCGGACCCAGAGTACCTGACCGTGACAGCCCTCTCCCAGCAGGAGGAGCGGGAGGTGCCGGTGGAGGGGAATGCCTTTACCCTGCTGGAGGGGAAGTGGGTGTACAGGATCACCGGTGTCTGGAATTCCCACAACAACTGGGGAGGCACAGGGGTGTACGCCTTTACCGGCATCCAATAAGCAGCGCGCAGAAAAGGGAGGCGAAAGCCTCTCTTTTTTCATTTTACCCGCTCCAAACCCCGGTTTTTCTTGCGTTTTCTAAGAGTTTCGACTATAATTGTTTACAATGTGTTCAACACCTGTCACCGGGAATGGGATACAATAAATTCCGCAAAAGGGCGGCCGGGCTTCCGGCCTGTGACGATTTGCGGGAAAAACGGCGGGTTGTCCCGTCAGAAAGGACGGCCCCATGGGGCGGGGAACCGGGGTATGTTCGGCTATGTGCGGCCCTTTAAATCGGAGCTGCTGGTGCGTCAGTACGACCAGTACAAGGCGGCCTACTGCCAGCTTTGCCGGGCGCTTTGGAAGCATTACGGCAGGCTTTCCACCTTCACCCTCAGCTACGACTGCACCTTCTACGCCCTGCTTATGCTGTCCCTGCGGGAGTCCAAGCTGAGCCTGCGCCGCGGCCGGTGCGTGATGAACCCCTTGAAGCGCTGCGATTTTTTGGAGAGCGATGGGGAAGCCTATCACAAGGCGGCGGCTCTGTCCGTACTGCTGACCTACCACAAATTGAGGGACGACCTGGCGGACGACGGCTTCTGGAAGTCTCTGGGGAGCCGGCTGCTGCTGCCTCTGGCCTCCCGCAAGGCCAAACGGGCGGCGGAGGAGTACCCCTTCCTGGCCCAGGAGGCCCGCAAAGCCATGGAGGGCCAGCGGGAAGCGGAGGCTGCCGGCGGAGGGGTGGACGCCTGCGCGGAGCCCACGGCTGCACTGCTGGGGGCGCTGTTTAAGGAGCTTGCCTGCCGGGAGCTGGAAGGGGCGGCCCTGGAGCGGTTTGGATACTTCCTGGGCCGGTGGGTATATCTGATGGACGCTGCCGACGACCTGGCCGAGGACCTGAAAAACCACGCTTTCAACCCCTTTATTTCCAGGCTGGGCCTGGAGGGGAAAGAGACCCTGTCCCCCCAGGAGCGGAAGGCCGCGGACGAGGCCTGCAACCAGGCGCTGAACGCCACCGCCGCCCAGATGGTGCTGGCTTTCAACCTGCTGGACCTGCAGGGCTTCGGGCCCATTCTGGAGAACGTGGTCCTCAAGGGCCTGCCGGAGATCCAGCGGGAGATCTTGTTTTTGCATGTCCGGGAGAAGCGCCGGAAACGGCCGGAACCCCAGGATCTGCGCTGAAGGGACGAATTCAGCCCCCAGGGGCTTTTTGATAGAGGTTATATCCGTAGGGAACGAAACAACCGAGGTAAAAGAAATCCGCTGAGGGCGGGTTTTCGGTAAAGAAGGAGAAAGTAACAGTGATGACAGACCCGTATAAAGTGCTGGGGGTATCTCCCTCCGCCACGGATGAGGAAGTGAAGGACGCCTACCGGGCGCTGGCCAAGAAGTACCATCCCGACCAATACGCCGACAGTCCTTTGAAAGACCTGGCCGACGAGAAAATGAAAGAGATCAACGAGGCCTACGACACCATTACCGCCCAGCGGAAGGCAGGCGGGAACCGGGGCTACACCGGCGCCTACAACAACGTGGGCCGGTCCGGCTCTTCCGGGTTCAACGACGTGCGCAGCCTGATTATGTCCGGCCGCATTGCCGACGCGGAGCAGATCCTCAACGGGGTGCCCCCCGAGCGGCGCAACGCGGAGTGGTATTTCCTTAAGGGCTCGGTGCTGTACCGCCGGGGCTGGCTGGAAGAGGCCAAGGACCACTTCTCCCGCGCCTGCCAGATGGACCCGGGCAACCCGGAGTACAGCGCAGCTTTGAACCAGGCCATGAACCAGGGCAGCGGCTTTTACGGCGGCTACCGGCCCAACGCCAATATGAACGCGGGGAGCTGCAACTCCTGCGACGTGTGCTCTTCCCTGATCTGCGCCGACTGCTGCTGCGAGTGCATGGGCGGCGACCTGATCCCCTGCTGCTGACGGGGAACCGCTGGTGGAGAAAGGAGACGACAGACCGTGAAGCAATCCATGAAGCTGGCTTTTTGCGGGGTGATGGCGGCCCTGTCCACCGTGCTGATGTTTCTGACAGGGGTGGCCCCCACGGCCACGCTGGCGCTGCCGGCCATTGCCGGGTGCCTGCTGATCCCCGTGGTGGTGGAAGTGGGCCTGGCCTGGGGAGCGGGGGTGTACGGGGTGTGCTGCGTGCTCTCCTTTCTGCTGGCCCCGGACCGGGAGGCGTTTTTGTTCTACCTGCTGTTTTTCGGTTACTACCCGGTGCTGTTCGCGGTGCTGGGGCGCATAAGCGGCAGGGTGCTGCGGTATGTGGCAAAACTGCTGGTGTTCAACGGGGCGCTGGCGTTGGAGGTGCTTCTTTCCCTCTATGTGCTGGGGGTGCCTGTGGAAAGTTTTTCTCTGTTTGGACCTATGGGTCCTGTGGTGCTGCTGGTGCTGGCAAACGCCGTGTTCGTGGTGTACGACCTGGCCCTGGATGGGCTGATCCTCCAGTATTACCGCCGGATTCACCCCCGGGTGGGAAAGCTGCTGAAAGGAAAATAATGGAGAAAGGGCAGGCGCTGGCCTGCCTTTTTTTACTGGCCTGTTTTTGAAGTTTGAGAAAAAATTCCTGCAAAATAAAGCGAAAATTCGGGAAAAAAACCAAAAAATCCCTTGCTTTTTGCAGGGGAAAGCCGTAAAATGAATTAGATATCGCTTTACGCGGCGTTTCCCTGGGAGGGAAGGGGCGCTGCGGGAAAGGAAGAAGGAAACATGAACAGCCAGCTTTCCGAGCGCATTCGCCAGCACAGCGGCAATTTTTCCAAGGGCCAGCGAATGATCGCCCGGTATATTGAGGAACACTCCGACCAGGTGGCTTTTATGACGGCTTCCAAACTGGGGGCCACCGTGGGGGTCAGCGAGTCCACGGTGGTGCGGTTTGCCACCGAGATCGGCTACTCCGGGTACCCGGCGCTGCAGCAGGCCATGCAGGAGGTTATCCGCAGCAAGATGACCAGCGTTCAGCGGCTGGAGCGGACCTCCCAGAACATAGAGCCCCGGCGCCTGCTGGATGCGGTGATGGACCAGGACATTGACATTCTCAAGCGCACCAAGGAAAACGTGGACCAGGAGGCCTTCTATCGGGCGGCGGAAGCCCTGGTGGGGGCGAAAAAGGTGTACGTGCTGGGGGCGGGCAGCTCCCTGGCCCTGGCCACCTTTCTGGCCCACTATCTGCGGCTTGTGTTCGACACGGTCCACCTGGTGGAGGCCACCAGCGAGGCCACCATTCTCCAGCAGATGGTCCGCATCGGCGAGGGGGACGCGGTAATCGCCATCAGCTTCCCCCGGTACTCCAAGAAGGCGGTTAAAACCATGAAGTACGCCTCCTCCCAGAAGGCCACCACCGTGGCCATCACCGACAGCCCCCTGTCGCCTCTGGCCCAGCACGCCTCCCACGTACTGCTGGCCCGCAGCGACATGGTCTCCTTTGTGGACTCCCTGGTGGGGCCGTTGAGCATTATCAACGCCCTCATTGTCACGGTGGCCATTAAAAAGCAGGAAGAGGTGGCGGACACCCTGCGGAAGATCGAGGAGATCTGGGACGAGTACGGGGTGTACGAAAAAGTGGACGAGAAGGGCAGTTGAGGCCGGTGGAACAATTTGACGTGCTGGTAGTGGGCGGCGGCGCCGCCGGGCTGATGGCCGCGGGCACCGCCTGCTCCCTGGGAAAGACCGTATGCCTGTTCGACAAAAACAAGGTTCTGGGCAGAAAGGTGCGGATCACCGGGAAGGGCCGGTGCAACGTGACCAACAACTGCCCGGTGGAGGACGTGGTGGCAGCCTGTCCCCGGGGAGGGAAATTCCTCTACGGGGCCCTTTCCGCCTTTTCCCCGGCGGACGCCATGGCATTTTTCCAGAACCTTGGCGTACCCTTGAAAACAGAGCGGGGCCGGCGGGTGTTCCCCCAGTCCGACAGCGCCCACGACATTGCCAACGCCTTGGAGCGCTGGGCCAAGGACGCCGCGGTGGTCCGGGAGACGGTGACCCAGGTGCTTGTGGAAAACGGCCGGGCCGTGGGGGTGAAAACCGCCCAAGGCGCCTACCGGGGCCGGAGGGTGATCCTCTGCTGCGGGGGAGCCTCCTATCCGGGCACCGGCTCCAACGGGGACGGGTTCCGGCTGGCGGCGGCTTTGGGCCACACCATTGTGGAGCCCACCCCCTCCCTGGTCCCCCTGGTGGAGCGGGGGGACTGGTGCTCCCGGATGATGGGCCTTTCCCTGCGCAACTGCGGGGTGAAGGTGACCGCTCAGGGGAAGAAAAAGCCGGTGTACCAGGACTTTGGAGAGCTGCTGTTCACCCACTTCGGACTGAGCGGGCCCACCGTGCTCAGTGCGTCGGCCCATCTGCGGCCCATGGAGCCGGGGAAGTACACGGTGCACATGGACTTGAAGCCGGCTCTCACCGAAGCTCAGCTGGACGCCCGGCTGGTGCGGGAGCTGGAAGCGCATAAAAACAAGATTTTTGCCAATTCTCTGGAAGAGCTGCTGCCCCAGAAGATGATCCCTGTGGTGGTGGAGCGCAGCGGCATTCCGGGGGAGACCCGGTGCCACTCGGTCACTAAGGAGCAGCGACGGGCCCTGCTGGAGCTGCTCAAGGACTTCCCCGTGGAGATCCAGGGCTTTCGGCCTCTGGCGGAGGCCATTGTCACCAGCGGCGGGGTGAGCCTCCGGGAGGTCAGTCCCAAGACCATGGAGTCCAAGCTGGTGGAGGGGCTGTACTTCGCCGGGGAAATCCTGGACGCGGACGCCTACACCGGGGGCTACAATCTGCAGATCGCCTTTGCCACCGGACGGCTGGCAGGCAGCTGCGGGGGAGAGGAGTCCCGGGAGCAGGGCTGAGTCTCCGAGAAACAAAGCGCTCCCCCCTCCGGGAAGCCCCGGCGGGCAGGGGAGGGGAAAGATAGATCAGCATCACGGAAAATGAGGTGTTTTGTTATGTTCGCAGTCGCAATCGACGGCCCCGCCGGAGCGGGGAAGAGCAGTGTGGCCAAGGCCGCGGCCAAGGAGCTGGGCTTTGTGTATGTGGACACCGGGGCCATCTACCGGACCATTGCCCTGTACGTGCTGCGCCAGGGGGTGGACCCCCACGACGCCGCCGGGGTGGAGGCCCTCCTGCCCCAGATCCAGGTGGGCATGGAGTACACGGAACAGGGGCAGAAGATGCTTCTCAACGGGGAGGACGTGACCGGGCTCATCCGCACACCGGAGGTGTCCATGGCCACCTCTGCCTGTTCCGCCATTCCCGCGGTGCGGGCCTACCTGCTCCAGCTCCAGCGGGACCTGGCGGAGAAAAACAACGTGCTTATGGACGGCCGGGACATCGGCACAGTGGTGCTGCCCCACGCCCAGCTGAAGATCTTCCTCACCGCCTCGCCGGAGGAGCGTGCCCGCCGTCGGGTGGGCCAGCTGGAGGAAGCGGGCCAGAAGGCGGACTACCAGTCCATTCTGCGGGACATTGTGCAGCGGGACTACCAGGATTCCCACCGGGAGACTGCCCCCCTGCGGCCTGCGGAGGACTCGGTGCTCCTGGACACCACAGGCAACGTGTTTGAGCAGTCGGTGGCTCAGCTGGTGGCGCTTGTCCGGGAAAAGCTGTGACAAGCGGGGATATGGGAAAATGAATGCAGGAAGGAGTCGATGCAGGTGATTGAAGAGAGAGACAATACGCCCAAGCGGAAAACAGCCCTCTATCTGGTAGGTCAGATCATTTTGTGGTGGTATTTCCACCTGGTGTTCCGCATGAAGGTGGTGGGCTCGGAGAATGTGCCCAAGGAGGGCCCTGTGCTGCTGTGCAGCAACCATCTGGCCAAGCGTGACCCGGTGCTTCTGGGGCTTTCCCAGAAACGGCAGGTGTTCTATATGGCCAAGGAGGAGCTGTTTAAAAGCAAGTTCCTGGGCGGCCTGTTCCGCAAGCTGGGAGCTTTCCCGGTGAAGCGGGGCACCGGCGGCTCCGACGCCCTGGAGGACGCCTACGCCCTGCTGAAGCAGAACGGGGTGGTGGGGGTGTTCATCGAGGGCCACCGCTCCAAGGACGGCAAGCTGCAGAAGCCCAAGACGGGCGCGGCGCTTTTGGCCTACGAGACCAAGTCCCCCGTGGTGCCGGTGTGCATCACCGCCGGGGACGGGGGACGGCCCGGCCCCTTCAAGCGGACCATGATCCGCTTCGGCAAGCCCATTCCCCCGGAAGAGCTGAACATCAAGGACGACTCCAGCATGCAGCTGCGCCGGGCCAGCCGGGTGATCATGAGCTACATCGCGGACCTGCGGGAGGAGTCCCTGAAGGACCTGGGACTGCCCCCGGAAAGAGTTCAGGAGGCTCCCCAGGAGAAAGCCGCCCAGGCCCAGGAGGTCCCCCATGAAGGTTGAGGTGGCAAAAACCGCCGGGTTCTGCTTTGGGGTGGACCGGGCGGTGAACACGGTGTATCACCTGCTGGAAGAGGGCAGACAGGCCGCCACCCTGGGGCCCATCATCCACAACCCCCAGGTCATTGCCGACCTGGAAAGCCGGGGTGTGCGCATTGTGGAGACCCCGGAGGAAACCCCGCCCGGCTACACCCTGGTGATCCGCTCCCACGGAGTGCCCCGGGAGGTGGAGGAGAACATTCGGGCCCTTTCCCTGGCCTATGTGGACGCCACCTGTCCTTTTGTGAAAAAAATTCACCAGCTCGCCGCTGCCTCCGGAGAGGAGGGAAAGGTGTTTCTCCTGGCGGGAGACAAGGATCACCCGGAAGTGCGGGGGATTCTGGGACACTGCAAAGGGGAGAATTTTGTCATTAAAAACGCCGAAGAATTGGTGGAATTGCTGAAAAACCATCCGGAATTGGCGGAGAAACCCCTGGCATTTGCCGCTCAGACCACGTTTCATTCGGGGGAGTGGGAAAAATGCTTGGAAACTCTTAAAAAACTATGTACAAATGCCGCGGTTTTTGCTACAATATGTAATGCTACTGCGAGACGGCAGAAAGAAGCAAAAAACCTGGCCCAGCGCTGCGACAGGATGATTGTGGTGGGGGGCAGGGACAGTTCGAACACGGCAAAGCTGCGCGATATCTGCGCGGGATACTGCGAGACGTACCTCATCGAAAGGGCGGACGAGCTGCCTGTGTTTTCGGCCGGGCTGAGCGTTGGCATCACAGCGGGGGCATCCACGCCCGCAAGCATTATAAAGGAGGTACTTGCTACCATGGCAGAAGTCAACAACAATGAACAAAACTTTGAGGAGATGCTTGAGGAATCCCTCAAAAGCTTAAATACAGATGAAAAGGTGCACGGCGTCGTCGTAGGGATCTCTCCCACCGAAGTCTATGTGGACGTAGGCCGGAAGCAGGCCGGGTTCATCCCCGCCGCAGAGCTCTCCAACGACCCCAACGTGAAGCCTGAGGAAGCTGTGAAGATCGGCGACGAGATGGATCTGCTGATCATGAAGACCAATGACCAGGAAGGCACCATCATGCTCTCCAAGCGCCGTGTGGACGCCATGAAGGGCTGGGAGGAGATCGCCCAGGCTCAGGAGAACAACGAGATCCTCACCGGCAAGGTCATCGAAGTGGTCAAGGGCGGCGTCATTGTCCTCAAGGGCGCCATGCGCATCTTCGTGCCCGCCTCTCAGGCCACCGCTTCCCGCGGGGAGGACCTGAACGAGCTTATGGGCCAGGAGGTCCGCTTCCGCATTATCGAGGTCAACCGCCAGCGCCGCCGCGCTGTGGGCTCCATCCGCAGCGTGCTCCGTGAGGAGCGCAAGGCTGCCCAGGAGAAGTTCTGGGAGCAGGTGGAAGAAGGCCAGACCTATACCGGCAAGGTGAAGTCCCTCACCAACTTCGGCGCCTTTGTGGATCTGGGCGGCGTGGACGGCATGGTCCACATCTCCGAGCTTTCCTGGAACCGGATCAAGCATCCCAGCGAGGTGCTTAACGTGGGCGACACCGTGGAGGTGTACGTGAAGGGTCTGGACCGTGAGAACGGCAAGATCTCCCTGGGCTACAAGAAGCCCGAGGACAATCCGTGGGTGAAGCTGGAGCGGGAGTATCCCGTGGGCACCGTGTGCGACGCCAAGATCGTGGGCATGACCCAGTTCGGCGCCTTCGCCAGCGTGATCCCCGGCATCGACGGCCTGATCCACATTTCCCAGATCGCCGACCACCGCATTGAGAAGCCTCAGGACGTGCTGAAGGTGGGCGATGAGGTGAAGGTGAAGATCACCGAGATCGATTTCGACCGCCACCGCGTGTCCCTGTCCATCCGGGCCCTGCTGGAAGAGCAGAAGGCCGCCGCGGACGAGGCCGCCGCTCAGGCTCCCGCCGAGGAAGTGGTGTACTCCACCGCCCAGGCCGAGGAGACCGCTGAAGAGCAGGAGTAAGATCCGAACGTGTATGAAACCGGGGTAGCAGAGGGGGGACGGGGACACCTGTCCCGGGAGCTTCCGGGTTCCAGCAGTGGAATCTGGGCCGCTCCCGCCCCTCGCTGCCCTGTTTTGCGTAGAAAAAGCCCTTGGCTTTTCCCGCGTTTCTAAACCAAACATGCGAGCAGCAGAAAAAACAAGGTCTGCCTCCAGCAGGCGGACCGATTGGAGGAAAGACCCATGAAGCGAGGAAAGAAACCAGTATTTTTTGTGGTGGCGCTTCTGATCGTGGCCCTGGTGTACACCTCCCTGGCGGGCGTGTACGGCCAGAACGGCGACTTCAAGGTGACCTACATAAAAGGTACCGGCGACATCCGTTGGGGCATCGACATCCGGGGCGGCGTGGAGGCCACCTTCAGCCCGGAGGATGGAGTGGAAGCCACCGACACGGAGCTGGAAGCCGCCAAGCAGATCATTGAGACCCGCATGGTCTCCAGCAACATCACCGACTACGAACTGTACACCGACCCCACCAACAACCGAATCATCGTCCGGTTCCCCTGGAAGAGCGACGAGACCGATTTCGATCCCGAGTCCGCCATTGACGAGCTGGCGGCAACCGCCCAGCTCACCTTCCGGGAAGGCATGGAGTACGAGGACATGGAGTATGCCGACGACGGCAGCGTGGTGTACAAGACTCCCTCCGGCACCACCGCGGAGAACATCATCCTGGAAGGCAGCGACGTGGTCTCTGCCGAACCCATGATGACCCAGGACGAGACCACCGGCGACTACAAGTACATTGTATCCCTGAAGCTCTCTGACGAGGGCAAGGAGAAGTTTGCCGAGGCCACCACCGCCATGGTGGGAGAGACCATTTCCATCTGGATGGACGACGTGATGATCTCCTATCCCACGGTGGAGGAGGCCATCACCAACGGCGAGTGCTCCATCACTGGCGACTTCACCAGCGAGGAAGCCACCCAGCTGGCCTCCAAGATCCAGGCGGGCGCCCTGCCCTTTGCCCTGGAGGTGTCCGACTTCAACTCCATGGCGCCCACTCTGGGCACCCAGGCCCTTGACGCCATGATGATGGCGGGCATTCTGGCCTTTGTGGTCATTTCCGTGCTGATGATCGTGGTGTTCCGGCTGCCGGGTGTTGTGGCGGTTATCAGCCTGGCCGGCCAGGTGGGCCTGTGTATGGCCGCCATCTCTGGCTTTTTCCCCTTCCTCAACTCTTACACCACCACCCTGCCGGGCTTGGCGGGCATTGTGCTCTCCATTGGCATGGGCGTGGACGCCAACGTGATCTCTGCCAGCCGCATCCGCGAGGAGCTGCGCAACGGCAAGAGCCTGGACGGCGCCCTGAAGCTGGGCTTTTCTGAGAGTTTCTGGGCCATCTTCGACGGCAACATCACCACCCTGATTGTGGCCGTTATGCTGATGGGTGTGTTCGGGCCCAGCAATATTTTGTCCATCATCTTTGGCGAGTCCACCACCGGCGCCATTTTCTCCTTTGGCTTTACCCTGCTGGTGGGCATCATCGGCAACTTTATCATGGGCATGACAGCCACCCGGCTGATGACCCTCTCTCTGGCCGGCTTCAAGGGCCTGCATAAAAAATGGCTGTTTGGAGGTGCTCGCGGCGATGAATGAGAAGACATACCGTTTCCACTTTTACCAGAACAAAAAGATTTATTTCGGCATTTCCATTGTGCTGCTGGTGGTGGGCATCCTTGCCAGCGTCATCATTGGGCCCCACCTGGACATTCAGTTTGCCGGCGGCTCGATGATTCTCTACTCTGTGGAGGGCGGCCAGGCGGACGCCAGCGGCGTAGAGGCCGCCGTCAGCGAGAGCACTGGCCGGAACTGCGAGGTGGCCATCAGCCAGGATATCACCACGGGCGGCGAGCAGGTGACCGTGTCTTTTTCCGGCAACCAGGCTATGACGCCGGAGGAGCAGGCCGCCGTTACAAGCGCCCTGCAGAGCGCCTACCCGGACCTGGGCTTTGAGCTGCTCTCCTCCAGCTCGGTGGAGGCCAGCATGGGCGCCCGGTTCTTCCAGAAGTGCCTGGTGTGCTTTGCCATCACGGCGGTGTTCCTGCTGGTTTACATCGCCCTGCGCTTCCGCAAGATTGGCGGCCTGGCCGCGGGCATTACCGCTGTAATCGCGCTGATGCACGATGTGCTCATCGCTTTCTGCGTGTTTGTGGTCTGCGGGCTGGACATTGACGATATCTTTATCGCGGTTATCCTCACCATTCTGGGTTACTCCCTGAACGCCACTATCGTGGTATACGACCGTGTCCGTGAGAACAAGCGGAAGCTGGGGCCCAAGGCTTCTTTTGAAGACCTGATGAACCTGAGCTTGAACCAGACCCTGGGCCGCACGGTGCTTACCTCTCTGTGCACGTTCCTTTCCCTGGTGGTGGTGCTTATTGTGGCGATGATTTACAACATCGACACGGTGGTTTCCTTCGCGCTGCCGATGATGGCGGGCGTGGCTGCCGGCTGCTTCTCCAGCCAGTTCATTGCCCCCAACCTGTTCTGTATGTGGCAGATCCACAAGCGGGACAAGATGGACGGCGCCAAGAAGGCTTAACAGTTTGTTTGCAAAAGGGACCTTCGGGTCCCTTTTTTGCTGCCTGCCGGCGGCCGGACGCATAGCCGGAAGGCGGCGGGGAATCCTGAAAGAAAAAAGGAGAGACGCCTTATGAAACATCAGGAGCCCCGGAAAAAGCCCCTTGGCAGGGAGGACTACCACGAGCACGACACCCTTCCGGAGGGGCTGCTTCCGGCAGATTCCCCTGTGGCCTCTGCCACGGAGTGCACCGGCCTCATGTTTACCCCACCGGAAGGCCAGGCCCAGCTGGAGTCCTACCAGGAGCTTTCCCCCATGGCCATCCCCCGCCGGGAACCGGGAGCACCCCGCCAGGCACTCCGCTGCCCCGACAAGGGGGACCGGCCGGAAAAACGCCAGTGAATTTTCCAAGAGAAGGGCTCCGGCGCCGCCGGGGCTCTTTTCATAGGCTGGGAGATTGTGGTATAATGGACCTGCACAGAAAAACGAAACCTGCCTTTGGGCCGGGGAAAGGATGAGAGGATATGGCGGCGATCCAGATTAAATGGTTGGGGCATTCCTGCTTCCGGGTGGAGTGCGAGGGCTATGCCATTGTGTTGGACCCCTTCGCGCCGGGCAGTGTGCCGGGCTGTAAGGACATTTCGGAGACAGCGGACCAGGTGCTGTGCAGCCACCAGCACCACGACCACAATTACGAGGCAGGGGTGACCCTGCGGGAGGACGGCCCCCAGAATCCCTTTACGGTGACGGCGCTGCCCTCCTTCCACGACGACTGCCAGGGCGCTCAGCGGGGACCCAACACCATCCATCTGCTGGAGGCCCAGGGGCTGCGGGTGGCCCACCTGGGGGACGTGGGGGCCATGCCCAGCCCGGAGGTGGTTGAGCAGCTGCAGAACCTGGACGCGGTGATGATCCCCGTGGGGGGCTTCTACACCGTGGGGCCCAAGGAGGCTCAGGCCATTGTGGAGGCCCTTTCTCCCCGGGTGGTGATCCCCATGCACTACCGGTCCGATACCTTCGGCTTCGACGTGCTCTCCACCCTGGAGGGCTTTCTGGAGGTGTGCGGCCGCTGGGTCCGCTTTGACACCGACACCTTGGAGATCACTCCCCGCATGAGCCATTACACGGCACTGCTCACCTACGGGGGCTGACAGGCAAAAGAAAACGGGCCCGGCCGGAGAACGGCGCGAGGCCCGTTTTTTTGAGGGCGTGGTTCAGGGGGTCTGGGAAAAGCCGAAGTAGTCCAGAATGCCGTTGTAAATGCCCCGGGCAAAGGCGGGCTGTTCGTCCCGGAGCTTCAGGGCGTCGGAGCCGTTGGAGAGGTAGGCCAGCTCCACCAGAATGGCGGGCATGGAGGTGCGGCGCAGGACATACAGGCTGGGGTTTAAGCGCACCCCGTTGTCCCGGGTGCCCACGGCGTCCACAATGCCGTTGAGCACGTGCTGGGCCAGCCAGTAGGCCTGGGTGTTCTGCTGGTACACGTACACCTCGGTGCCGTTGACCGCCGGATTGGTGTTGGCGTTGCAGTGGATGCTGACAAAGTAGTCCGCCGGCCAGGAATTGGCCAGCTGCACCCGGCGCTGCAAACTGGTGGAATTGCTGGTGCCCAGGGTCTCGGTGGGGGTGGTCCGGGAGACCCGGGCGGTGAACCGGGGGTCGGCGTTTAAAAGCTTGGCCAGGTCCATCCCTACGGCGTAGGTGATGTCCTGCTCCCGCATGCCGAAGCCTTCCGCCCCGGCGTTGACTCCTTGGGGGTTGTGGCCCTGGTCGATGAAAATGCGGATGGGCAAACCAACCGCCTCCTTTCTGTGGCCTCTCTGTATCCTATTCCCCAGAGCTTGGACGGGTGTTCTCCCCGGAAAAAATTTTTTCAAAAGGCCGGTTCTTTTAATGGAATTCTCATGTTCCGCCGGTATACTAAAGCCAGAACAAAGGAACAAGGAGGATTTCATCATGAAGCATACACATCACGGAAAAGGAAAACTGTGGACCCTGGCGGCAGCGGCGCTGGTGGCGGCCTTTCTCACGGGATGCTCTTCGGAGAGCGTCACCCAGGCCCAGGCCACGGACATTGCGTTGGAGCACGCGGGAGTGACCCAGGAGGACACCACCTCTCTCTCGGTGGAGCAGGACAAGGAGGACGGGGTGGAGGTGTACGACATCCAGTTTGCCACCTCCGACCGGACCTACCATTACGACGTGTCCCGGAAAACCGGGGAGATCGTGAACTACTCCTACGACGCCAAGGAGAGCAGCCAAACCTCCACGGAATCCCAAAAAGAGGACAATTCCTCCAGTCAGATCCAGGCGGTAGAGGATGCTGCCTCCCAGGCAGAGGCCCAGGAGAGCGCCGCTGAGAGCCAGACCCAGGCGGTGGAGGAGGAAGAGGCCCGGGCCAAGGCCATGAACGTGGCCATGGACCACGCCGGTGTGACCGAGTGCTACACCCACCGGATCGAGGAGGACATGGAGCACGGCCGGGCCGTGTACGAGATCGAGTTCTTCGCCGGGAACATGGAGTACGATTACACCATCGCCAAGGACACCCTGGAGATCCTTTCCTACGACCAGGACATTGAAGGCTGGGGCCTTCCGGAGGGCGAAACGGGCAGCGCCGTCACCCTGGAGCAGGCCATCCAGCTGGTGCTGGACCGGGTTCCCGGAGCGGCTTCCACCGACGTGCGGATTGAGTACGAGCGGGATGACGGCCGGGAGCTCTATGAAGGGGAGGTCCACTACGACCGGACCGAGTACGAGTTTGAGATCGACGCCTCCACCGGGACCTTCATCGAGTGGAGCGTGGACTACCAGGATTGACGAAAAAGGGACGGCGCCGGGAACGGGGCCGTTTTCCCCTGGAAAGGAGAAGGGCATGCGGATCTTGATTGCCGAGGACGAGGAGGACCTGAACCAGCTTATCAAGCGCCGGCTGAAAGAGGCGGATTACAGCGTGGACGCCTGCTTCAATGGGGAAGAGGTGTTTGACTATCTGCTGGGGGCGGAGTACGACGCCCTGGTGCTGGACATTATGATGCCCAGGCTCTCCGGCCTGGAGGTGCTCCGGCGGCTGCGGCGGGAGGGAAACCAGGTGCCGGTGCTGCTGCTCACCGCCCGGGACAGCATCCAGGACCGGGTGGAGGGGCTGGACGCCGGTGCGGACGACTACCTGATCAAGCCCTTCGCCTTCGAGGAGCTTCTGGCCAGGCTTCGGGTGCTGCTGCGCAAGCCCCAGGGGGAAAAGACCAGCGTGCTGAAGGTGGGGGAGCTGGAGCTTCACCTGAACACACGGCAGGTGTTCCGAAAGGGGGAGGAGATAAGGCTTTCCTCCAAGGAGTTCTCCCTGCTGCGGTACATGATGCAGAACGCGGGGATTGTCCTGAGCCGTGAAAAACTGGAGCGCCACGTGTGGGACTACGACTTTTCCGGCGGCTCCAACGTGATCGACGTGTACATTCGCTACCTGCGGAAAAAACTGGACGAGGGCCGGGAGAACAAGTACATTCACACGGTCCGGGGCCACGGCTATGTGCTGAAGGACGGGGAGCCATGAAGAGACTTTCACTGAAAACCAGGCTGGTGCTGCTCCACACCGGCCTGACCACCTTGGTGGTGTGCGGGCTGTTGGGGGTGCTGTTTTCCGTCAGCTCCCAGGAGATTCTCTCCAACGTGCAGAACACCCTGGAGGAACGGGTGTCCCGGTCGGTGGAGGATGTGGAGTACGAAAAGGGAAGGCTGGAGTTCGACTCGGAGCTGCTGGCCCTGGAAAACGGGGTGTACCTCTCCGTGTACGACCCGGGCAGCAGCCAGCTCCTCTACGGGAAGCTGCCCTATGGCTTTGCCTACGACCTGGCCTTTTCCGACGGGGAGCTGCGCACCGTCACCGCCGGGGAAACCTCCTTTTACGTGCTGGACCTTCAATTTCCCGTGGAGGGGTACGGGGACCTGGTGCTCCGAGGGGTGGCGTCCATCAGCGACGCGGAACGTGACTTCCGGTTCACCCTGCGGCTGGCCCTGATCCTCTCCCCCCTGATCGTGGCCCTCACCGCCCTGTGCGGGTATCTGCTCAGCCGGCGGGCTCTGGGGCCGGTGGCTCGGATTACCCGGACGGTGAGGAACATCCGGCAGGAGCGGGACCTGTCCAAGCGGGTGATGCTGGGAGAGGGCCGGGACGAGATTTACACCCTGGCCCAGACCTTCGACAGTTTGCTGGACGCCTTGCAGGAGGCCTGGGAGCGGGAAAAGCAGTTTACCAGCGACGTGGCCCACGAGCTGCGCACCCCCCTGGCTGTGGCCCTGATGCAGTGCGAGTCCCTATTGGAACGGGAGGACCTCTCCCCGGAAAGCCGCCGGGAGGTGGAAGTGGTTTCCCGCAAAGTGCGGTCCATGGCGGACATGGTTTCCCAGCTGCTGCTGTTGTCCCGGGCGGACCAGGGCCGGGAGCGGCTTTCCCTGGAGCGGCTGGACCTTTCGGAGCTGAGCCTGCTGGAAGGGGAGGAATTCGCCCCGGTGGCGGCCCGGAAAGATATCACCCTTTCCCAGGATATTCAGCCGGGGCTGTTTGTCACCGCCGACCAGACGCTGCTGCTGCGGCTGTGGGAGAACCTGCTGCGCAACGCCGTCACCTATGGCCGGGAGGGGGGCCATATCTGGATGAGCCTAAAAGAGCATGACGGTCGGGCGGTGCTTGCGGTGAAGGACGATGGCATGGGCATTGCCCCGGAGGACCTGCCCAAGATCTGGAACAGGTTCTACCAGGCGGACCCCTCCCGCAGCGGGGACAGCAGCGGCCTGGGGCTTTCCATGGTGAAGTGGATCGCCCAGGCCCACGGGGGAGAGGCCCGGGTGGAAAGCCGGCCGGGAGAGGGCTCCCTCTTTACGGTAGAGCTGCCCCTGGCTCCGGAGCAAGAGGCGTAAAAAAAGGATCGCTGGCGCAAAGCCGGCGATCCTTTTCGGTTGTTTGGAAAGCTTACCGCTCTTTGGCGGTTTCCAGGTGCTGGATCTCCTGGCGGTACAGCCGCAGGAACAGCACAATGCTCACGGCCAGGGAGAAGCATTCCGCAATGGGGAAGGCCCACCACACGTACCCCACCTGCTGGGTGAACTGGGCCAGCAGCCAGGCCACAGGCACCAGCACCACCAGCTGGCGCATCAGGGAGACGATCAGGCTGTACACCCCTCTGCCCACCGCCTGGAACAGGGTGGAGGTCACAATGCCCAGGGCCGCGAACAGGAAGCAGGTGCAGATGATCCGCAGGGCGGGGATGCCAATCTCCAGCAGCTCCTGGGAGGCGTTGAAAATGCCCAGCAGCCACTGGGGGAACAGCAGGAACACAGTCATGCCCACCGCCATAATCACCAGGGCGATGACGCAGCCGCAGCGGAAGGCAAAGGTGAGCCGGCGCTTGTTCCGGGCGCCGTAGTTGTAGCCCAGAATGGGGAGCAGGCCCTGGTTCAGGCCGAACACCGGCATAAACACGAAGGACTGGAGCTTGAAGTACAGCCCGAACACGGTGTAGGCCGCGGTGGAGAAGGAGGACAGAATGCCGTTGATGGCCATGGTCATCACGGTGCCGATGGACTGCATCACAATGGAGGGCACGCCCACAATGTAGATGTCCTTGATGATCTTCCCGCTGGGCTTGAAACCCCGGAAGGTGATGGTCACGTCATGGTCCCGGAAGGTGATGACCAGAATGGCCACCACCATGGCCAGGATCTGGCCGGTGACCGTAGCGATGGCCGCGCCGGCCACCCCCATGGCGGGGAAGCCCAGCAGGCCGAAAATCATGATGGGGTCCAGAATGATGTTGGTGACCGCGCCGATGAGCTGGAACACCATGGGCCACAGCATGTTGCCCGTGGCCTGGAGGATCTTCTCCAAGGTGACCTCCACGAACACGCCGAAGGAGAACACGTAGCAGATGGAGATGTAGGCGCTTCCCATTTGGATGATCTCCGGGTCGGTCTCAAAGAGCCGGAAGAAGGGGGCGGAGAAAAACGCCCCGTAAACGGCGAACAGCACCCAGGTGCAGATCCCCAGCAGAATGCCGTGGACCGCGGCGGAGTTGGCCTCCTGCTGAAGCCCCTGCCCCAGCCGGCGGGAGATGAGAGAGGTGACGCCCACAGCGGTGCCCACCGCGAAGGAGATGAGCAGGTTCTGTAAGGGGAAGGCCAGAGAGACGGCGGCCAGCCCCTTTTCACTGACCTGGGCCACGAAGTAGCTGTCCACCACATTGTACAACGCCTGCACCAGCATGGAAAACATGGCCGGCAGGGACATGGAGAAGATCAGGGGCAGAACGGGAGCCGTGCCCATTTTGTTTTGTCGGGTTTCCTGCGCTTGCATACCACACATCCTATCTCGTAACATAATTCAAAATGCAAGCTATTATAACAAATTTTTCGGGGAAAGAAAAGGGGCTGGGTCAAAGAAGTCCCTGAAATTGTAAATAAACTGTGGCTTTCCTTGCAATGGGGCACCCTGCCATGGTATAATAACAACCGAATGTGCGAACGCGGGCGCCGCCGCCCAGGGGCTTTCCCAGGGCGGGAGCAGGGGCGCTCTGTCCCCGGGGATGCACCGTCCGCCGGGATGCAGGAACCATCCACCATGGGCCGCGTACCTGCGGCCGGACCTTTTTTGTTTTTTGTATGGAAGGGGGAAAGCCTCCCCTGGAAGAAAGGCATGATACAGTTATGGCGAACAACATTTTGACGAAGCTGTTTGGCAATTACAGCAAACGAGAATTAAAGCGCATCCAGCCCCTGGTGGACCGGGTGCTGAAGCTGGAAGACACATACAAGGCCATGAGCGACGAGGAACTGAAGGCCCAGACCGGCCTGTTCAAAGAGCGGCTGGAACGGGGAGAGTCCCTGGACGACATTTTGACAGAAGCCTTCGCCGCCTGCCGGGAGGCCATGGACCGGGTGCTGTCCATCCGGCTGTTCCCCGTGCAGATTCAGGGCGGCATCATTCTGCACCAGGGCCGCATCAGCGAGATGAAGACCGGTGAAGGCAAGACCTTCACCCTGGCCCTGCCCGCCTACCTGAACGCCCTCACCGGCAAAGGCGTCCACGTGGTCACCGTCAACGAGTACCTGGCCAAGTACCAGGGAGAGATGATGGCCCGGGTGTTCAACTTTATGGGGCTTACTGTGGGCCTTGCTATGAACGGCATGTCCTCCAAGGAGAAAAAGGCGGCCTACGCCTGCGACATCACCTACGGCACCAACAACGAGATGGGCTTTGACTACCTGCGGGACAACATGGTCACCTA
>CALWCD010000004.1 GCA_944376265.1 uncultured Clostridia bacterium
TACCATGCCGCCTTACCCGCTGCACCTGGTTTTCATTCATCGTGGTGCGAGCATCTCATGCGGCATGAAGTTTTATGCTGAAAGTTTATTCAACGTAACGGTTGTTCAGCTGAACGTCCTGGCGGATCAGCTCCTCGCCGGAGGCGCTGTCGGTAATCACTACTGTGACCGTTTCGCCCCAAGCGGGCAGATAGTTGATGTCTGGGATGACATACAGGCTGTACTGGCGGATGTCTCCCCAGTTTCCCCAGAAATAGCAGTTCTCGTCGTAGAATCCGTTGCCCATTCCTGTGGGAGGCTCTTCTTTGGAGACCGTAGTACCTAACAAGGTTCCTTCCGCTGTGTATACAGCAGCTTCGATCGGGCGGTAACCGTCCTGGGTATGCACACGGATCCCGAACCTTTTCCCCTTAGTGTAGGAAACAGACGTCAGCTCCATAGAACCGCTGTCGGGGGAAGTGAAAGGCTCCCCTTCTTTTGCCCAGGAAATGAGATAGTAAAGGAAGGGTCCGTCCAGATCCAACACTCCTCCATCTTGATAAGTGGTAGAGGGGACAGCCGTCTGGTCGCTCAGATTGATGGTGAACTCCGCAAGGACTTCGCCTTCCTGGATATTCTGATAAAACCGCAGCACAACTTGATCGGTCCCTGCCGGCACACCGTCAAAATACAAGGTGCAAGTCTGGGAAGTTTCCTCACTTGCCGGTCTGAATTTACCTTGTTCATAAGATTCTTCCAGGTTGAACCGAACATCCAAACCCTCCATTGTGTACATCCGGGGGTCTGTTCTGCCCCAATCAGGAAGAGATACGGTGACAAGCGTTCTGGTGGGGGAGACATCAATCGATTGTACCTGTGCACCGTTGCTGCTGTCGCTGTCAATGGCGGCGTTCAGATTGTTGCTGGTGTCCACATTCACGGTGAAGCTGGTCTGGAGATCAACTCCAGAAATGTCCTCAATCTGTCCCTTGGTCTCATAGTCTTTTGTGTAGGGATACCCGTACAGAGTGGGGATGGAAACATCCACGGAGATCTGGTCGCCATCGGAAAGCGTTTCCGAAAGGGGGAATGTGAATACTCCTGAAAAATGCCCGTTGCTCTGAGAATTCAAAGCTATGCTGGAGCTGGGTGTGGCCGCAGTACCGTTTATGGAAAACACAGCGTCCTCATGGGGCCCAATATAGGCGTATTTGTCAGCTAGCTCCTGTGGGAGGGTAACGTCCAGCGTGAAGGAGAGCATCTCTCCGTCGCTGAATCCTTGGGAGATGTTCAGTTCGATGGTACCGTCAGCGCTGCCGGCGGTGACGTTCACGTCCTGAACGTCATAGGTGTCCAAGAAAGCGCCGTGGGCGTTCTTTTGGGAAGCCGCGGCGGAGAAGTTGTTTCCGTTGAGCGCCTCGAAAAAGCTCCCAACCCAGGGCAGGCTCTCCGCAAAAGCGGGGAAGGCGGCATTGACACCGAACATCATCCCACAGCACAGGCAGGCGGCAGTGGCGGCAACCCACAGGGCTTTGTGGCGGCATCGGCGGACAGGGGCTTCCTGCTGGACTCCCAGCATGCGGTAGGTGTCCTCAAAGCGTTGGGTGGCTTTGGGGGACAGGTTTCTCCGGGGCACTTCCTGGCGAAGCTGCTCCAAAAGCATCGTGTCGTTTTTCATAGCGCTTCTCCTTTCTCCTGACAATACAGTTTTTTAAACCGGTCCCGGCTGCGGGTGAGCCTGGTCCGGACGGCACCTTCCGAAAGAGAAAGCGTCTGGGCAATCTGACGCACGGTGAAGTCATCGTAGTAATACAGGGACAAAATCAGCTGATCCTGGTTTCCCAGTTTTCTCATGGTTCTGCGCACGTCCATGGCCGTGTCCCAGTCAGGCTCCTCTTCATGTTCCGGCACGGTGTCCCCGTAGGAAAAGTGGCTTTGCCGCCGCTGAATGTCATAGCACTTGTTCAGCAGAATGCGTACCAGCCAAGTTTTGAAATACTTGTCCTTTTCCAGGCTGGGAAGCTTTTCCCAGCAGGCCAGGATGGTGTCCTGAATGGCGTCCAGGGCGTCGTCCTCCTGACGAAGGGTCAGCAAGGCCGTGTTGTAGAGCAGGTTCCTGTGCAGGTCCATGAGCAGGGCAAAGGCTTCTTTGTCCCCGCGTTTTGACTTCCGTACAAGGTCTGTCATACATTCCCCTCCTTTCGCGTTCATCAATTAGACGGGTGGGGGAGAAAAGTGTTACACCTGCGTTTTGGAGAAAGGTGGAAATCTCACAAAAAAGCTCTCCGCGTTTCCACGGAGAGCTCTCTTGTGCATTCATGTTGCCGGGAAGGCTGCTTCTTAGAAGTAGACAGGCTTGCCGGTCTTGGAGGACTGATAGATAGCGTCCAGGATCTTGGTGACCACGAAGGCCTGGTCAGCGGTGACGAACAGCTCACCCTCGCCCCGCAGAGCCTTGACCCAGATCTCATGCTCCTTGGAAACGGGAGCGGGGCCCTGGCTGAAGCCGGGGATGTAGGAGGGGATCTTGTTGCCCACCATGGTGATAGCGGGCTGATGGCCCACCACATGGTTCAGGCGAACCTGGTCGGACAGGGTGTCCAGACCGCCCTTGGTGCCGGCCAGCATGGTGTGAGCCTCGCCGTTGGCGCCGGACTCGGGAGTCATGTTGATGGCCCAGGAAGCGCGCAGGTTGATAACAGCGCCGTTCTTCATCTTGATCATGCCCACAGCGGAATCTTCCACATCGTAGGTCTTGTTGTTCCAGGAATCCTGCTCGCCGCGGCGGTTGACCTGGCCCTGATACTCAGGATCCAGCAGGGTGCCCAGCTTCTCAAAGGAAGTGCCCACCACGTAGTCCACGTCGTAGTTGTTCATCAGGAACAGGGTCAGATCCAGGGCATGGGTGCCGATGTCGATCAGAGGACCGCCGCCCTGCTTGGACTTGTCGGTGAACACGCCCCAGGTGGGAACGCCCCGGCGGCGCAGGTAGGTGGCTTCCGCGTAGTAGATATCGCCCAGCCAGCCTTCGTCCACAACAGCCTTGGCAACCTGGTTCACGGGGAAATGACGATACTGATAGCCGATGGTCAGCAGCTTGCCGGTGCGGTCCCGGGCGTCCAGCATTTTCTGGGCGTCGGCGGGAGTGGCAGCCATGGGCTTCTCGCACAGAACATGCTTGCCGGCTTCCAGAGCGGCCACGGTGATCTCACAGTGAGCCACGTTGGGGGTCAGCACATGAACGGCGTCGATGGTGGGGTCAGCCAGCAGCTCGTGATAATCGGTGTACACCTTCGCATCGGGAGTACCGTACTGCTTGGCAGCTTTCTCAGCGCGCTCGGGGATCAGGTCGCAGAAGGCAACCATGTCCACGTACTCGGTCTGCTGAGCCATACCGGGGAAGTGCTTCTGGTTGGCGATGCCGCCGCAGCCGATAAAGCCGATCTTCAATTTTGCCATTGGGATCTCCTCCTAATATGTTCCACACACAAAACGCGTGTGTTATTTTACGAGAATATTGTAGTACAGGTTCTGCAAAATGTAAAGAGACTTTCCCTTAAGAATTGGATTTCTTCATGGCAATTTTTTGGGAAAAACGCAAGAAGGGCAGCGCCCAAAAAATGGGAATGGATCAGTACTGCTTTCCCCAGTAGACCATGTGCTTGGCGGGCTTTCCGCAGCAGACGCACACGTCGGAAAGGTGCTCTTCCTCAAAGGGGATGCACCGGGATTTCACGCCGCCGGTGTCCTCCTTGATCTTGTCCTCGCAGGCGCTGTCGCCGCACCACATGGCCTTGATGAACCCGGGATGGTTCTCGGCGGTGTCCAGGAATTCCTCGTAGGTGGTGGCGGTGAAGGTCTTCTGCTGCAGATTTTCCAGGGCCCGCTGGTACATGGCGTCGTGGAGGGCGGAGAGAGAGGTCTCCACAGCCTCCTCCAGGTTGTCCAGAGACAGGAACTGCTTCTCCCGGTTGTCACGGCGCACCAGCACGCACTGGTTCTGCTCAATGTCCTTGGGGCCGATCTCCAGCCGCAGAGGCACGCCCTGCATCTCGTACTGGGCGAACTTCCAGCCGGGGGAGTTGTCGCTGTCGTCCAGCTTCACCCGGTACTTCTTGGAGAGCTGCTCGTACAGCTCCCGGGCCTTTTCCAGAACGCCAGGCTTGTGCTGGGCCACGGGGACGATCACCACCTGGATGGGGGCGATCTTGGGGGGCAGCACCAGGCCGTTGTTGTCGCCGTGGACCATGATGACCGCGCCGATCATCCGGGTGGAAACGCCCCAGGAAGTCTGGAAGGGGGTCTGGAGCTTGTTGTCACGGCCGGTGAAGGTGATCTCAAACAGCTTTGCGAAGTGGTCTCCGAAGAAGTGGCTGGTGCCGCCCTGGAGGGCCACGCCGTTGTGCATCATGGGCTCAATGGTGTAGGTCTCCTCGGCGCCGGCGAACTTTTCCTTCTCGGTTTTCTGGCCCACCACCGCGGGGATAGCCAGAGTTTCCCGGTAGAAGTCCTCATAGACCTTCAGCATGGTCAGCGTGAACTCCCGGGCTTCCTGGGCGGTTTCATGCATGGTGTGGCCCTCCTGCCACAGGAACTCGGAAGAGCGTAGGAAGGGGCGGGTGGTCTTTTCCCACCGCAGCACAGAGCACCACTGATTGTACAGCTTGGGCAGGTCGCGATAAGACTGGATAATCTTCTGGTAGTGCTCGCAGAACAGGGTCTCGCTGGTGGGGCGGATGAACAGCTTTTCCGTAAGCTCCTCGCCGCCGCCCTGGGTGACCACAGCGCACTCGGGGGCAAAGCCCTCAATGTGGTCCTTTTCCTTCTGGAGCAGACTTTCGGGAATCAGCAGGGGCATATACACATTCTGGACCCCCACCTTCTTGAAGCGGGCGTCCAAGTCGTGCTGGATGTTCTCCCATATGGCGTAGCCGTAAGGCTCGATGACCATGCAGCCTTTCACGCTGGAATAGTCCATCAGCTGGGCTTTTTTCACCACGTCGGTATACCACTGGGAAAAGTCCTCGTCCATGGAGGTGATGTCCTCCACCATCTTTTTTTGTTGTGCCATACAAAACAAGTCCTTTCGGGCAGATTTCATGTCTTTGTCCATTATATATGGGCGGTTGGTTTTTTGCAAGGAAAAAGAGGTGTTCCCATAGAAGAAAGGCAGAAAAAAGCCCGGGCACAGGCCCGGGCAAACTCGCATGCAGCTTTTAAGGAAGCTTATACCTTGGTATGGCCTTCGATGTACTCCACCAAAGCGCCCACGGTCTTGATGTTTTCCACCTCTTCGTCGGGGATTTCCACCTCAAACTCATCTTCGATGGACATCAGCAAGTCCACAACGTCCAGGGAATCCGCGCCCAGGTCGTCCGCAAGCGTGGTTTCCGCGGTAATGGAATCTTCCTCCACATCAAACTGCTCGCTAAGAATCGACTTGACTTTTTCAAACACCATTGTTAGTTCCTCCTAAATTTTTCTTCTGGAATGTTTGGGGGCCACGGGTATTCAAGATATGGACAAAACCCGTCGTTTTATGATACAATCCTAAAGGTCCGGTGCCCGGCGCCCCGGCTGTATCTTTCAAGTACATTGTATTGAGTCAGTTCTGCTTTGTCAACTAGGAATTGAAAATTTTTGGAGATTCCAGGAAAGGAAGACCCCTATGCAAGTCCAAAACGCGGCTGTCATCGGCCACCCCATCGGCCACACCATGTCGCCCTTTATCCACCGCCGGCTGTTCCAGCTGGAAGGCATCCCCTTTACCTACCAGGTCCGGGACGTGCCGGACCTGCCCGCTGCCATGGAAGACCTGCGCCGCCTGGATTGCTTCAACATCACCATCCCCCACAAAAGCGCCATTCTTCCCTTTTTAGACGAGCTGGAAGAAAAGGCCCGCCGGTTTGGTTCCGTGAATACCGTCCAGCGGGTGGGGGAGAAGCTTATCGGCTACACCACCGACGGCCCTGGCTGCCGCAAGGCGCTGGAAAACCACGGGGTATCCCTGGGCGGGCGTGTACTGCTCCTGGGGAATGGAGGCGCTGCCCGGGCCCTGGCCTTTGAACTGGCGCAGCAGGCTTCCGGTTCTAGCCTGACCATCGCCTGCCGGGAGGGCAGCCTGGAAAAAGCTCGGAGACTGGGGGAGGAGCTTCTGGACTATGCCCGGTTTTTGGGGGACGGAAACTTCTCTGTCCGGGCGGTGACCTACCCCCAGCTGGAGAGCGAGAAGGCTTCTTACGACCTGCTGCTCAACGCCACCAGTGTGGGCATGTTCCCCCATGGGGGAGTGAGCCCTGTTTCCGAAGAGGTGGTGAAAAGCTGCACCGCCGTGTTCGACGCGGTGTACAATCCCGCGGAGACCCAACTGCTCCGCTTGGCAAATGAGCAGGGAGCCGTGGTGGTGGGCGGCATGGAGATGCTGGTGTATCAGGCGGTGGCCGCCCATGAAATCTGGTATGGCACGTCCTTTCAGCAGCAGGACCTGGAGCTCCTTTGCACCGACGCCCAAAAGGAAATGGCCCGGCTTTTCCCGGGAACGGAAGCAGGGAAGGGAGAATGACCATGAACGACACAGGAACGAAAAAGCCCGCCAGGCGGCCCCGCCGGCGCAGGGCGGCCAGGCCCGCCTCCAAAGCGCCCCTGACAGGGAACATCATTCTCTGCGGGTTTATGGGCTGCGGCAAAACCAGTGTGGGAAAACGGGTGGCCAAACTGCTGGACCGCCAGTTCTGCGACCTGGACAACTATATTGAGCAGCGGACCGGCATGACCGTAAAGGAAATCTTCGCCCAAGAGGGGGAAGAGGGCTTTCGCGCCAGAGAGGCCCAGGCGGTGGAAGAGGTGGCAGCAAAGAAGGGGCTGGTTATCGCCAGCGGGGGAGGCACCGTGCTTTCCCAGAAAAATGTGGACAGCTTCCACGCCCACGGGGGGAAGATCCTCTTTCTGGACGTGCCTGTGGCCGCCCTGCAGGAGCGTTTGAAAAACGACAAGAAGCGGCCCCTGCTCCAGAGGCCGGACCGGCGGGAATTTATCGCCCAGCTGTGGGAGAAGCGCTGCCCCCTGTACCGGGCCGCGGCGGACCTGGTCATCGATGGGGGCGCTCCCGCGGTGGTAGTGGCAAAGCGGGTGGCCCAGCGGTTTCAGTGACCTGCGCTTTACCGCTTTTGGGAGTTGAAGCAAAAAATCCTTGACAAACCGGCGGTTCTGGAGTAACATTATTCAAAACCCGAGATAGAATGCGGAAGGAACACAGACGGTATGGTTTCCCACAGCGAAAAACGATTTAGCTACTATCTCAGCTTGAGCCTGCGATTTACGGCCCAGGCTTTTTTCGCGTGGAAAAATAACAACGGCTGCGGTTGCTCATAGCATGAAGGCGGCTGCCTGGGGGAGACATGGGTTGTCTCTCCGGAACGCGCGGGGTCCCTCAGGGGTCGGGCGGTTCTCTCACCAGGACAGAGCGCCATTCGGGAAAACATGCTGTAAAGTTGGCGGAGCCGTTGGGCCCCGCCTTTTTTATGCGCTTTGAAAGGAAGGAATCCATATGATCATCGTACTGAAACCCAACCAGAAGCAGGAGCTGGTCGACAGCTTTGTGGAAAAGCTCACCAGCAACTACGACGTGCAGGTAAACACCTGGGTAGGCACCCACAGCACCGTGCTGGGCCTGATCGGCGACACCACCGCCATTGACAGCGAGTACATCGCCGCCCAGGATTTTGTGGAGAGCGTCAAGCGGGTGCAGGAGCCCTACAAGAAGGCAAACCGGAAATTCCACCCGGACAACACGGTTATCACCCTGCCCGGCGGCCAGAAGATCGGCGACGGCAGCTTGGCCCTCATCGCCGGCCCCTGCTCCGTGGAGAGCGAGGAGCAGATCTGCGGCGTGGCGGAAAGCGTGAAGAAATCCGGAGCCACCTTCCTGCGGGGCGGCGCCTTCAAGCCCCGCACCTCTCCCTACGCCTTCCAGGGCATGAAGGCAGAGGGCCTGGAACTGCTCTCCGAGGCCAAAAAGAAAACGGGCCTGCCTATTGTCACCGAGATCATGAGCATTGACCACCTGCCCCTGTTCGAGGATGTGGACATCATCCAGGTGGGCGCCCGGAACATGCAGAACTTCGAGCTTTTGAAACAGCTGGGCAAGCTGAACAAGCCCATCCTCCTCAAGCGCGGCCTGGCCAACACCATCGAGGAGCTGCTCATGAGCGCCGAGTACATCATGGCCGAGGGCAACGAGCAGGTCATCCTCTGCGAGCGGGGCATCCGCACCTACGAGACCTTCACCCGGAACACGTTGGACATCTCCGCGGTGCCGGTGATCAAGAAGCTGTCCCACCTGCCTGTCATCGTGGACCCCAGCCACGCTTCCGGCATCAATTGGCTCATCGAGCCTCTGGCTCTTGCGGCTGCCGCCATCGGCGCCGACGGCCTGATCATCGAGGTCCACAACGACCCCAGCCACGCCCTGTGCGACGGCGCCCAGTCCATCACTCCCGCCCAGTTCGATGCCCTGGCCAAGAAGGTGACCAAGGTTTCCGGCCTGGTGCACAGCCTGTAAGCGCCATGGAGATTGTCATTGTGGGCTTGGGGCTTATCGGAGGGTCCCTTGCGAAGGCGATCAAACAGAATACCTCCCACCGGGTGCTGGGCATGGACGTGAACCAGGACGTGCTTCTGGATGCCTGCTCCTGTGGGGCCATCGACGGGAAGGCGGCCCCTTCCGACCTGGAGCGGGCGGACCTGGTGTATCTGGCCATCTATCCGGAAGCTATTCTGGAGTTTGTCCGAGAGTACGGCGGAAGGCTGAAGCCAGGCTGTGTCCTCACGGACGCCTGCGGCATTAAGGGGGAGATCTGCGCCGCTATGGAGGAGCTTTCCCAGGGCGCAGCCTACCAGTTTGTGGCGGGCCACCCCATGGCGGGGAAGGAGCAGAGCGGGTTTGCCGCCAGCGACCCCAGCATCTTTGTGGGGGCTTCCTATATATTTGTGCCGGGAAAAGCCTCCCCTGAAGCGGTGGATACCGTGGAAAACCTGGCCCGGCAAATGGGCTTTGGCCGGGTGGTGAAGGTAACTCCTCAGGAGCACGACCGCAACATTGCCTACACCTCCCAGGTGCCCCATGTGCTGGCCTGCGCCTATGTGCTCAGCCCCCGGTGCAGGGAGCATCAGGGATTTTCCGCGGGCAGCTACCGGGATGTGTCCCGAGTGGCCAACATCAACGACGAGTTGTGGACCCGCTTGTTTTTGGACAACCGTTCATGCTTGGTGGAAGAGCTGGACGAGCTTCTGCAGAATTTGGAACGGTTCCGGGACGCGGTGGACCAGGCGGACGAGGAGGAGCTGAGAGGGCTCCTGAAGAAAGCGGCGCAGATCAAGCGGGAGGTGGGCTGAGCCCGCCGCCTGAGAGAAAGGATGGTTCCCATGAGACTGGAAGTGCAGACGGCGCGGCCTTACAGCGTCGTCATTGAAAACGGCCTGCTGGACCGGGTGGGTGAACTGGCTTTGGAGACCCGCAAGCCCGGCTCCAAGGCCATGCTCATCAGCGACAGCAATGTGTTCCCCCTGTATGGGGAGCGGGTGCAGGCCTCTCTGGAGAGGGCCGGCTTTCCGGTAAGCCGGTTTGTGTTCCCGGCCGGGGAGGGCTCCAAGCAGATCTCCACGGTGTGCGAGATGTACCGGGCCCTTTCCGAGAACGGGTTTACCCGCACGGATTTCATCGTCACCCTGGGGGGCGGGGTCACCGGGGATATGGGCGGCTTCGCGGCGGCCACGTTCCTGCGGGGCATGGAATTTATCCAAGTTCCCACCACTCTGCTTTCCCAGGTGGATGCCAGCGTGGGGGGGAAAACCGGCGTGGACCTGCCCTTCGGCAAGAACCTGGTGGGGGCCTTCCACCAGCCCGCGGCGGTGCTCACCGATCCTGAGACGCTGAAGACCCTGCCGGACCACTTTTTCCGGGACGGCATGGGGGAAGTGATCAAATACGGCTGCATCGCCGACGAGCCCCTGTTCCAGGCTCTGGAGGAGGGGAAGGCCTTGGAGGATTTGGAGGACCTGCTTGCCCGGTGCGTCCGGTGCAAGAAAGAGCTGGTGGAGGAGGACACCCGGGATACCGGCCGGCGGATGATTTTGAATTTCGGCCACACCTTCGGCCACGCCCTGGAGAAGCTGCACAACTTCCAAGACCTGACCCACGGGGAGGCGGTGGGCATTGGGATGGTCTGGGCGTGCCGTGTGGGAGAGCGGTTAGGCGTCACCCCGGAGGGAACGGCGGACCGTGTCCTGGAGGTGCTCAAGCGGTACGGCCTGCCCACCCAGGACGAATTTTCCTGGGAACAGGTGGTGGATGCCACCGCCTTGGACAAGAAAAGCGATGGCGCCACCCTGCGGGTGATCCTCCTGTCCAAAATAGGGGAAAGCGTTATCCGTCCCATGACCCGGGAAGCGTTGAAAGAACTGTTGTAAAGGAGGGTGCCCTGTGGCCCAAGTGATGTACCAGAATGAATTTACCGGAGGATGCGTCCGCATTCCTCCCAGCAAAAGCGTGGCCCACCGTCATGTGCTGTGTGCCGCCCTCTCCCGGGGGACCTGCGTCCTCTCCCATGTGGATCTCAGCGAGGACATCAAGGCAACCGTGGCTGCGGTAAATGCCCTGGGGGTCCAAACCCGGTTTGACGAGGAAACGGGCGTCCTCACCCTGGACGCTTCCGCCCTGGGCCGCCAGAACGCGGTGATCGACTGTGGGGAGTCCGGTTCCACCCTGCGGTTCCTCATCCCCATTGCGGCGGCGCTGGGAGCCTCCGCCCGGTTTCTGGGAAGGGGCCGGCTGCCCCAGCGGCCTCTGGGCATCTACGGGGAGCTGCTGCCCGCCCACGGGGTGGAGTTCCGTTCCCAAGGCGGCCTGCCCTTGGAGATTTCCGGCAGGCTGAAATGGGGCGTGTACCGCCTGCCCGGGGACGTGAGTTCTCAGTTCATCACAGGGCTGCTGCTGGCCCTTCCCCTGCTGGAAGGGGACAGCGAGATTGTTCTCACCTCCCACCTGGAGTCGAAAGGCTACGTGGACCTTACCATCGCCACCCTGCGGGACTATGGGGTGGAGATCCAGGAGACTCCTCATGGGTGGAAGGTGCCCGGCGGCCAGCGGTTCGTCCCCCGGGACTGCCAGGTGGAGGGCGACTGGTCCCAGGCGGCGTTCTTCCTGTGCATGGCGGCCCTTTCTCCCACCGGGGCTCCTGTGGAAATTCAGGGGCTGCGGCCCGATTCCCTCCAGGGGGACAAGGCCTGTGTGGAACTGTTCCGCAAGTTCGGCCTGAGGGTGTCCTGGCACGGAGAGTCTCTTTCCGCCTGGAATCCCCAGGCGGCAGAACCCTTTGGGGGATTGCAGGGGTTCACCATTGACGCTTCCCAGATCCCGGACATGGTGCCAGCTTTGTCGGTGTGCGCCGCCCTCAGCCGGGGAGAGACCCGCATTGTCAACGCCCAGCGACTGCGCCTGAAGGAAAGCGACCGGCTGGCCGCTATGGCGGAGGCCCTCAACGCGGTGGGGGCCAGAGTGGAGTCTTCCCCCGACGGCCTGGTGATCCAAGGGGTGCCCTGGCTGCGGGGCGGCCTGGTCCAGGGGAAGAACGACCACCGGGTGGTCATGGCCATGGCCGCGGCTGCTTTGCGGGCCCGAGAGCCGCTTATGGTTACCGACGCCCACAGCATTCGCAAGTCCTATCCGGGCTTTTTCCAAGATTTTACAGCGTTAGGAGGGTCTGCCCATGTCCTCGACCTGGGGTGAGCGCATCAAGTTATCCATTTTCGGGGGAAGCCACACGGAAGCCATCGGGGTGAACCTGGACGGCTTGCCCGCCGGGGAAGCCGTGGACTGGGAGGCGGTGCTGGCCCAGATGGCCCGCCGGGCTCCCGGCCAAGACCCCACCGCCACCCGCCGGAAAGAGGCGGACCAGCCCCGGGTGCTCTGCGGGCTCCTGGACGGGGTCACCACAGGGGCGCCTTTGTGCGCCATCATTGAAAATACCAACCAACGCTCCAAGGACTACGAAAACCTGCGGGTGCTGCCCCGTCCCGGCCACGCGGACTACACCGCCTATGTGAAATACGGCAACCGCCACGACGTGCGGGGAGGGGGCCATTTTTCCGGAAGGCTCACCGCACCGCTGGTGTTTGCCGGGGCCCTGGCAAGGCAGATGCTTGCCCGCCGGGGAATTCTGGTGGCCTCCCATGTGGCCTCTATCGGAGAGGTGAGGGACGCCCCCTTCGATCCGGTAAACGTCTCTCCCCAACTGATGGAGCGGCTTTCCGGGGAGTATTTCCCGGTGATCGACCCGGCGAAACGGGAGGAGATGCGGGCAGTGGTAGAGGCCGCCCGCATGGATCAGGACAGCGTGGGCGGCACGGTGGAATGCATGGTCACCGGGCTGCCGGTGGGAGCGGGAAACCCCATGTTCGGGGGCGCGGAAAACCTGATCGCCTCCCTGGCCTTTGGCATTCCCGCCATGAAGGGGATAGAGTTCGGCGCCGGCTTCGCAGCCGCTCAGCTGCGGGGAAGCCAGAACAACGACCCCTTCTATTATGACCAAGAGGGGAAGGTCCGCACCCGCGCCAACCGGTCCGGGGGGATTCTGGGGGGCATCACCAATGGAATGCCTCTGGTGTTCCGGACTGCGTTCAAGCCCACTCCCTCCATCTCCCGGGAGCAGGACACCGTGGACCTGACCACCGGTCGGAACGCCAAGCTGGTGATCCACGGCCGCCACGACCCCTGCATCGTGCCCAGGGCTGCCGCGGCGGTGGAAGCCGCCGCCTGTGTGGCGGTGCTGGAGCTGCTGGCGGAAAGCGGCCTGCTGTAACGCGCCCATTTCGCCCTGAGGCCTGGCCCCGGGGCTTTCAGAAAGGAAGAATCGTCTAGTGGAATCAAGGGAATACCAGGCCCGGCTGGGAAAGCTCCGGGAGGAAATCGACCAGATCGACGGGGAACTGCTCCCCCTGTTTTTGCGCCGCATGAACTGCTCTCAGCGGGTGGCCCAGCTGAAAGGGGAGGCGGGCATGCCCGTGTTCAGCCCGGAGCGGGAACAGGCCATCCTGGACAAGGTCCGGGGCCGTGGGGGCGAGGACGGGGACGCCGCCGCCGCGCTGTACAGCTCCATTATGGCCATCAGCCGGGCAAAGCAGCACAGCCTGCTGCAGAGCGGCGGGCCGATCCGGGAGCTGGAAGCTGCTGCCGCCCGCACCTTGCTGACGGAAGGCGCCCGGGTCATGTGCCAGGGGGTGCCGGGGGCCTTTTCTCACAAGGCCGCCCTCAGCTTTTTCGGGGACATCCAGCCTGAATTCGAACCCACCTGGAAGCAGGTCTTTGAGGACGTGCGCCAGGGAAAGGCGGACTTCGGGGTGCTGCCGGTGGAAAATTCCGCCGCCGGTTCTGTCACGGGCGTCTACGATCTCATCCTCGCCTACCGGTTTTACATTGTGGGAGCGGTGGACGTGAAGGTGGAACACTGTCTGGCAGTGGGGAAGGACACGGGGAAAATCACCGCCGCGGCCTCCCATCCCCAGGCATTGTCCCAGTGCGGGGACTATCTGGAGGCCCACGGCCTGAAAGCCCTGGAGTGGTCCAACACCGCCGCCGCTGCCCGGCATGTGGCCCAGGAATGCCCTGCCGGCGTGGCCGCCATCTGTTCTAAGGAGGCAGCCAAGGAGTACAGCCTTACCATTGTGGAGGAGAACATCCAGAACGAGGCGGAGAACACCACCCGGTTCGTGATCATCTCACGGGAGGCCATTCTGCCCCAGGACGCCAACAAGATCAGCCTGTGTTTTGCCCTGCCCCACGAGACCGGGTCCCTCTCCAGCGTGCTCCAGCGGTTTGCCATGGCGGGGCTGAACCTGACCAAAATCGAGTCCCGTCCCCTGCCGGGAAAGAATTTCGAGTACGACTTTTACCTGGATTTTACCGGCAACATCCACCAGCCGGCCACGCTGAATCTGATCTGCGCCCTCTGCGACGAGCTGCCCCGGTTCTCTTTCCTGGGCAATTACAGCGAGCGCTGAGAACCTGACAGGAATTAGGAAAGGAAGAATTCTCATGAAAGACATCACATTGGAACGTGTGGAGACCCAGGAGCAGATCGACACCCTCTGCTCTATTGCCCAGGAGGTGTGGCACGAGACCTTCGACTCCCTTCTGCCCGAGGGCCAGACCGACTACATGATCGACAAGTTCCAGTCCGACCACGCGGTGAAGGACCAGATGGCCCGCCAGAACTACCGGTATTACCTGGCAAAGCTTCAGGGCCAGTACGCCGGATTTGTGGGCTTTGCCCCCCGGTACCAGGGGGAGGAGGAGATGTACCTGAGCAAGGTGTACCTCCTGGCAAAGCACCGTCATCAGGGGGTTGTGAAAGCCATGTTCCAGCTGGTGGAGGAGCAGACCAAACAGGAGGGCCTGTCCAAGATCCGCCTAACGGTGAACAAGAAGAACACCCATGCCGCCCAGGTGTACGAGCACTACGGCTACAAGACCGTGGAGTGGGTGGAGTCGGACATCGGCAACGGCTACGTGATGGACGACTTTGTCATGGTGAAGCTGGTATGAGGCCGGGGGAGAGCCTGGAAAGTCTTTCCCGGGAGCAGCTTCTGGAGCTCATCTCCCTCTACTCGAAAAACTGGCTGGCCATGGACGGGGTATGGTTCCAGTCGGTGGAGAGGAAGCGGGGCATGGAGGAGGCTATGTACCACGACGGGGAGGCCTGGAAGCGGTTTACCGTCATCGAGGCCAGGCGGATCAAGGCCTTCCTGGGGCTTTCGGAACACCCCGGCCTGGAGGGCCTGCGCCAGGCCCTTTCCTTCCGTTTCTACGCCAACCTGAACCGGGACGAGACGATCCTGAACGGCAACACCCTGCTGTACCGCACCCTGGAATGCCGCGTCCAGCGTGCCAGATCCCGGAAGGGCATGGAGCTCCACCCCTGCAAACCGGTGGGGCTTATCGAGTACGCCGGGTTTGCCAGGGAGATCGACGACCGGATCACCTGCCGGTGCGTCAGCTGTTACCCGGAGGTCACCGATGAAACCTGTTCCTGCGCCTGGCTGTTCACCTTGGAGGAGTGAACGGTTTTGCCGCCTGTTTCTGACAGGCTTTTTCCCTGCGCGGTGCTATGATGGGTCCCTGTGGGCTGGAAGTCATATTTTTCCGGCCTGTCCCATAGGGATGTACCACCATAAAAACGACGCAAGGAGATTGACTTATGAAACGATTGTTGGCATTTGCACTTGTCTGTTTACTGCTGCTTTCCGGAACCGCCGCCTCTGCAGCGGGTGTTTCGGACCACATCCAGGTGACCGGCTACGACCCGGATGTGGACTACACTGCCGCCATCCAGCGCACCCTGAAGGACGGGGGTTCCTATGCCCTGCAGGTGGGGGCCATCTACGAGCAGCAGCGGAATTTGAAGATTCGGGACCTGGACCTGGAGCTGGAGGAAACCCACTTTTTTGAACAGTACTCCAGCGCCAAGGAGATCCTCCAGGCCATAGAGGAGGCTCAAAAGCCTGCTTACACGGAAGAGGACCTGGATCTGCTGGCGAGAGTGATCTACGCCGAGGTGGGCTGCACCTGGATTCCGGACTGGGTCCAGCGGATGGTGGGCAGCGTGGTGCTCAACCGGGTGAACAGCAGCTACTACCCCGACACCATCCGGGAGGTGATCTACCAACCCGGCCAGTACGCTCCCACCTGGGACGGTTCCATCCACAAGACGCCGGATGCCCGCACCATTGAAAATGCCCGGTACCTGTTGGAAAACGGCAGCATCTGCCCGGAGAACGTGGTGGGACAGAACTCCATCATCACCGGAAGCGGCGTGTACACTTCCTATCGTGACCCCGTCCTCCACACCACCGTCTATTTCTGTTACTTGTAAGAAGCCCTCTTCGGGAGCGGACCCGCAGGTTTCGGCTTCTATGCCAGGCTTGCGGGCTACCCTGTGTGAAAGTGGATTTCCCGGGAAATGTTTTCAGTTTCCTGGAAAATCTCTGCTTGACAACCGGCGGACTGGATGCTATAATATCCAACGTTGGTTATGCGCGAGTGCTGGAACTGGCAGACAGGCACGTTTGAGGTGCGTGTGTCTACGACGTACGGGTTCAAGTCCCGTCTCGCGCACCAAGTAAGAAAACGGACTTCACCATGGTGAGGTCCGTTTTTTTGTCGTGCCGCTTTTCAAATTGGAAACCTCCTCAAACCGGCCCATCTTCGGGTATCGGTCTGAGGAGGTTTTTTGTCAGTGCTTCCCGCACAGATTCAGGAAAAAGTCAAAGATGAGCCTGCCGTCCACGGTGTCCTCCCGGCGCAGGGCGAAAGCCATCCGCTCCGGGTGCCACTGGACGCCGTAAATGGCTTTTTCCGGCCATTCCACCGCTTCCACCACCCCGTCCTCCCGGGAACGGGCGGCCACCCGCAGCCCGGGTGCGATTCGTCCCAGCGCCTGATGGTGAGAGCTGTTCACGGAGAATTCCGTGCCGTACAGAGGGGCGAGAAAGCTGTCCTCTCCGGCGGTGACATGGTGCACTTTGTCCCCGGTGACCGGGTCGTGACGGTGGTCTTGGGCTGTGGGAATGTCCTGTATCAAGTCGCCGCCCAGCGCCACGTTGATCATCTGAACGCCCCGGCAGATGCCCAGAATGGGCCTGCCCCGGTCAACGAATTCCCTCACCAGCTGAAGTTCCGCGGCGTCTCGTTGCAGGTTGGGCTCTTCGCTGCCGGCAGGAGCCTGGCCGTACCGGGCCGGGTCGATGTCCCCGCCGCCGGGGAGCAGCAGGCCGCCGCAGTCTTTCGTCAGGTCCAGATCCCGGGTGAAAATCCCCTGGACGCCGCTTTCCTCCAAGGCATTGGCATAGTTTTTCATGGCTTCCCGCTCGCCATAGACATAGATATGAGTCATATCAAAAGCCTCCTTCTGGAAACGATTTCCTCAAGTTGCCCAGCCGCTCCCTTTTTCCAGGGGGCGCATTATTAACTATGCGCCACTTGGGGAAAATAATCAAGAGCTTTTTTAAGAAGGAGTGGTTTTGCCATGGTCAATCAAAAGTCCAGCGCGGGGGTGGCCGGCGCCATGATTGCCCTGTGCACGGCGGTGGCGCTGCTGTGCAATTTTGGGGGAAGTGTCTCCGGACAGCGGGAGGCAGAGGAGATTGCCAAGGACGCGGCCCTGGCCAACGCCCAGCCGGACCAGGGAATGTTCCAGGGATATCAGCAGCTTTCCGATCCCCTGCTGGTGCTGGTGAACGGAGAGGTCCCTTTGCCGGAGACGTGGGAATTCCTCCCTTTCCTGGTGGATGACCAGGTGGTGGACCGGCGCATGGGAGAAGACCTTTCCCGCATGCTTCACGATGGGGAGGAGGAGGGTGTTTGGCTGTGGGTGGCTTCGGGCTATCGGAGCCGGGAGCGGCAGCAGGCGCTGCTGGACCAGGCCGTCCGGGAGAACCGGGAGGCGGGCATGGGGGAGGAGGAAGCCCTGGCCGACGCCTTGAAGACCCTGGCCCAGCCCGGGCACAGCGAGCACGAAACGGGTCTGGCGGTGGACTTTAACGACGTGAGCCCCGGGTTTGCAGACACAAAGGCTTCCCGCTGGCTGGAAGCGAACGCCTGGAAATACGGGTTTGTGCAGCGTTACAAAGGGGCCAAGACAAAGGTTACCGGCGTGGAGGAGGAGAGCTGGCACTACCGCTATGTGGGCAGGGACCATGCCCGGGAAATGGAGGAAAAGGACCTCTGCCTGGAAGAATACGTCCTCTACCGCAAAGCGCTGGGGGACAACTGAAATCTTCCCAGAATTTTGTCCCTTTTTATTGCCAAACCCACCTTCTTTGCGCTATAATAGCATTCATTAGCGAAAAAGCCCCCTGCGGGCGGGGCTTGCAAAGGACCGTTCAGGGAATTAACGGGCTTTCCGCGGCCCGGGAAGCGATAAGGAGAGGTAGCATATGGCAACAGTCAGAACCAGATTTGCCCCCAGCCCCACAGGGTTTATGCATGTGGGCAACCTGCGCACGGCGCTGTACGAGTACCTGGTGGCCAAGTCTCAGGGAGGAACCTTTGTCCTCCGCATTGAGGACACCGACCGGGAGCGCCTGGTGGAAGGCGCTGAGGACGTGATCTACAAAACCCTGGAGCAGGTGGGCCTGCGGCACGATGAGGGTCCCGACCTGGGCGGGGAATACGGCCCCTATGTCCAGAGCCAGCGGAAGGATCTGTACAAGCCCTATGCCGAACAGCTGGTTCGGGAGGGGAAGGCCTACTACTGCTTCTGCACCAAGGAGCGGCTGGAATCCCTCCACAACCAGGAGGGCATCGGCGGGTACGACCGCCACTGCCGGGACCTGCCTCAGGAGGAGGTTCAGCGGCTGCTGGATGCGGGTACGCCCTATGTGATCCGCCAGAAAGTGCCCCTCACTGGGTCCACCACCTTCCAGGACGCGGTGTTCGGCTCCATCACCATTGAGAACAAGGAGATTGAGGACCAGGTGCTGCTGAAGGCGGACGGCTATCCCACCTACAACTTCGCCAACGTCATCGACGACCACCTGATGAACATTACCCATGTGGTCCGGGGCTGCGAGTACCTCACCTCCACCCCCAAGTACAACCTGCTGTACGAGGCCTTCGGCTGGGAGATCCCCACCTACGTCCATCTGCCCCTGATCATGGGCAAGAACGAGGACGGCAGCGTGTCCAAGCTTTCCAAGCGCCACGGTTCCACCAGCTTCGAAGGGCTGCTGGAGGAAGGCTATCTGGCTCCTGTCATCACCAACTACATTGCCCTGCTGGGCTGGTGCCCCAAGGACAACCAGGAGATCTTCTCCCTGGAGGAGCTGGTGAAGGCGTTCTCCATTGACGGCATCAGCAAGTCCCCTGCTGTGTTCGACTACGACAAACTCAGCTGGTTCAACGGCGAGTATATCAAGGCCATGGGGGAGGAGGAGTTCACCTCCCACGCCATGCCCTATTACAAAGAGGTGTTTGGGGAGGAGGAGAAGCCATGGAGCGTGCTCTACTCCATTCTGCCCGCCCGCATCTCCAAGTTCACGGAGATTCCCGGCCTGCTGGGTTTCCTGCGGGAACTGCCTGACTATCCCGTGGACTTCTTCGTCAACAAGAAGAGCAAGACCACCCTGGAGAACTGCCCCAAAATGCTGGAAGCGGCCCTGGAGGCTCTGGAGCAGCTCCCTTCCTGGGAGCTGAATGACATCCACGAGACTTTGATCGGCTTGGCCGCCAAGCTGGAAGTGAAGAACGGCACTTTGCTGTGGCCTGTGCGCATTGCCGCCGCAGGCACTCTGGTCACCCCCGGCGGCGCCATGGAGATCCTGGCCCTGCTGGGCCGGGAGGAAGCTCTCCGCCGCCTGAAGCTGGGCCTTGCCAAACTCCAGGGCTGAACCTGGTGAAGATACCCATCCAAAACGTAATCCCTTAGAAAGGAACCGTGAACAACATGAGTGAAAAAGTAAATTTTGACGAAGTGGTTTCCACCAACTTCATCGACGAGTTTGTGAAAGAGGACATGGGCCCCGGCGGCCGCACCGAGGGGATGCAGGTCCACACCCGTTTCCCACCCGAGCCCAACGGCTACCTGCACATCGGTCACGCCAAGGCCATTTACATCGACTTCGGCACTGCTCAGCGTTTCGGCGGCATCTGCAACCTGCGGATGGACGACACCAACCCCACCAAAGAGGACGTGGAGTACGTGGACGCCATCAAGGAGGACATCCACTGGCTGGGCTACGACTGGGACGACCGGTTCTACTACGCTTCCGACTACTTCGAGGCCATGTACAAGGGGGCGGAGGAGCTCATTGAGAAAGGCCTTGCCTACGTGTGTGAGCTGACCCCCGAGCAGATGAAGGAGATGCGGGGCGACCTGACCACCCCCGCCACCAGTCCCTACCGGGACCGTCCCAAGGAGGAGAGCTTGGACCTGTTCCGCCGCATGCGGGCCGGGGAGTTTCCCGATGGCCGTATGACTCTCCGGGCCAAAATCGACCTGGCTTCCGGCAACTTCAACATGCGGGACCCGGTCATCTACCGGATCAACCACTCCAAGCATCACCGCACCGGGGACAAGTGGTGCATCTACCCCATGTACGACTACGCCCACCCCTTTGAGGACGCCATGGAGTGCATCACTCACTCCCTGTGCTCCCTGGAGTTTGAGGACCACCGTCCCTTCTACGACTGGGTCATCCAGAATGTGACTCTGCCCTCCAAGCCCCGCCAGATCGAGTTCGCCCGGCTGGGCATCAACAACACGGTGATGAGCAAGCGGAAGCTGCGCACCCTGGTGGAAGAGGGTTATGTGGACGGCTGGGACGACCCCCGGATGCCCACCCTCTGCGGCCTGCGCCGCCGGGGCTACACCCCCGCCTCCATTCGGAATTTCAGCGAGCGCAACGGTGTGTCCAAGGTGAACTCCACAGTGGAGTACGCCTTCTTGGAGTACTGCCTGCGGGAGGACCTGAACCTGAACGCCCGCCGGGCTATGGCTGTGCTGGACCCTGTGAAGCTGACCATCACCAATTACCCGGAAGGGGAGACAGAGCTGTTCGACGTGGAGAACAATCCCAACAAGCCGGAAGAGGGCACCCGGCCTGTCAGCTTCTCCCGCACCGTGTATGTGGAGCGGGAGGACTTCCTGGAGGAGCCCATCCCCAAGTATAAGCGCCTGTATCCCAACGGCCCCGAGTGCCGCCTGAAAGGAGCCTATCTCATCCGCTGCACCGGCTGTGTCAAGGACGAGTCCGGCAAGGTGGTGGAGATTTTGGCGGAGTACGACCCTGAGAGCCGGGGCGGCAACCCTGCCGACGGCCGAAAGGTAAAGGGCGCCACCATTCACTGGGTGAACGCCGGCGACGCGCTGGACGCGGAGATCCGCCTGTACGACAACCTGTTCACTGTGGCCAACCCGGACGAAGGCAACTTCCTGGACTACCTGAACCCGGAATCCCTGAAGGTGTTGAAGGGCTGCAAAGTGGAGCGGGCTTTGGAAAACGCCAAGCCCGGGGAAAACTATCAGTTCCTGCGCCAGGGCTATTTCTGCGTGGACAGCAAGGACAGCGCCCCCGGCGCACTGGTGTTCAACCGGTCTGTAAAGCTGAAGGACAGCTTTAAGCCGGGCAACTGAATCGCCGCACAGACAACTGGAAAGGGAACGTCTTGACCTGGGGCGTTCCCTTTTTTGCAGGCGAATTGTCACCCTGCACTGCAATATCAGGTTGACAATACAGCCGCGCCGTGCTACATTGAGGACAGCGCGCGAAACAAAGGAGGACCGGTATGGCCATTACAGAGGATGTTTTGGAGTTCCTGGAGAATGCGGAAGGTCCTGTCTCCGGGGAGGAAATGGCGGAAAAGCTGGGGATCACCCGAAATTCCGTGTGGAAAGCCGTGGGAAAGCTGAAGGAGGCGGGATACGAGATTGAGGCGGGGACCAACCGGGGCTACCGGCTGGTGTCCTCCAGCAATGTGCTGTGCCCCCAGTCGGTGCGGCGCCTTCTTACCGGGCCCGCCAGAGGGTGCGCCATCGACGTGCGGGAGTCCGTTTCCTCCACCAACACGGTGCTGAAATCCATTGCCGAGCAGGGCGGCGCGGAGGGCATGACTCTCATCGCCCAGCAGCAGACCCAGGGCAGGGGCCGTTTGGGCAGAACCTTTGTGTCCCCCAAGGGCACCGGTATCTACATCAGCATGCTGCTGCGGCCTAAATTCTCCGCGGAGGAGTCCCTTTCTGTGACCACAGCCGCGGCGGTGGCGGTGGCGGAAGCCGTGGAAGCCGTCACCGGACGCCATGCCATGATCAAGTGGGTCAACGACGTGTATCTCCAAGGCCGCAAGGTCTGCGGCATTCTTACGGAAGCCGCTGTGGACTTCGAGAACAACGGGCTCCACTATGCCATAGTGGGTATCGGTGTGAACATTCAGGACCCCCCCGGAGGGTTCCCCCCGGAGATCCGGGACGTGGCGGGCGCTCTGTATTACGAGGAGGTTCCCGCCGGGGTTCGGACCAGGTTGGCGGCGGAGATCATCAACCGATTTTTCGGGTTTTATGAGCACCTGACCCAGCGCCCCTTTATGAAGTCCTACCAGGAGCGTTCCCTTTTGACGGGGCTGGAAGTCACCTTTACTCAGGGGGACCGGCTTCAAGAGGGCTTGGTGCTGGGGGTGGACGACCAGGCCAGGCTTCAGGTCCGTCTGCCGGATGGAGAGGAAAAGCTGTTTTCCGCCGGTGAGGTGGACATCAAAAAAGATTTTTTGGAACAGCTGCGCAGGGGAGAGGAATAGCCTTTGCAGGCTGGGGAAAGGAGAGAACCAGCAATGAGGATTCAATGTAGGAATAAAGTGCAGAAAATGGTGATGGTGGCTGTGTTTGCCGCGGTGATGGCGGTGCTGTCCCAGATTTCCATCCCACTGCCCACAGGCGTCCCGGTGACTTTGCAGACATTTGCCGTTGCCCTGTGCGGTTACACCCTGGGCCTGGGCATGGGCGGGGCCGCGCTGGCGGTGTACCTTGCCATAGGAGCTGTGGGTCTTCCCGTGTTTGCCGGATTCGGCGGAGGCGTGGGGGCCTTTCTGGGTGTTACGGGCGGGTTCCTTTGGGGGTTCTTCCTCATGAGCCTTTGCTGCGGCCTGGGGACCAGGTTCCACAGCAAGTGGCTTTCCCTGCTCTTGGGAGTGGCTGGTCTGCTGGTCTGTGACCTTTGCGGCGCCCTGCAGTTTTCAGTGGTGATGTCCACCTCGCTGCCCCAGGCGTTTCTGGTGGCGTGCGTTCCCTACCTGGTGAAGGACGTGATCTCCGTTGTGGTGGGGTACTTTGCGGCACAGGCCGTTCTGTACAGCCTGAAGAAGTCAAGGCTGGTGCGGGAGGCATGATGCGGCTGCGGGGGCACCACCTGTTCTGCACCACTTTGTTTCAGGGCTGCGGGTTACGATCAAGCCTTCACCGACCGCATGTGGCAGACCTTGTCCCGGCTGGAAGCGGGGGAACCCTTTGTTCTGTGCTGTGAAGGGGATGTGCTCTGCGGCGCCTGCCCCCATAGGGTGGAGAAGGGCTGCGCCTTGGGCACGGAGGACGTGCTGCGCCGGGACAGGGCGGCATTGGAAGCCGTGGGCCTTTCGCCCGGCCAGGAACTCACCTATTCCCAAATGGGGTTTTTGCTGGGAGGCGTGGGGGAACAGCAGTGGCTTTCCGTCTGCGGCGGCTGCCGCTGGCAAAAGGAGGGGCTTTGTTCCTGGGAATTCTTTCAAACTGCGCAAAAAAAGCGGTTTGGTTAATTTTTTCCATCAACGGGCAGTTTTCGGAAAAATCCGGGAACTGTCCGTTCTTTTTTGAATTTCCTCTTGCTTTCATAACAGGAATATACTAAAATAGAGTCGAGCAATTCTGGGAAACTGCTTAAAATTTGTGGGCTTTGCAGCGCTATTTCAGGAGTCTTAACCCATTTTTCCCGTGGCTTTTCCAGCAAAGGCAAAGTGTACAAATTAAATCGCTAATTCAATATCGATATATCACTCCTACCAATTTACAAGGTCACGGGATTCTGTTAAAATATTGTCAAAGTTAGGGGAAAGAGGTGAGGAGAGTGCCGAGCCCCAGCGTTTCCAAGCAGACTCTACAACGGCTTCCCACGTATCTCAGCTATTTGAAGAGTTTGCGAGACGCTCCCAAATTCATCTCGGCAACAGCAATAGCAGAAGCGCTGAACGTGAACCATGTGGTGGTGAGAAAGGATCTTGCCTCCATCAGCAGCTCGGGCAGGCCAAAGGTGGGCTATGTGCGGGAAGATCTCATCCGCGAGCTGGAAGATTTTCTGGGCTACGACAATGCCCAGGACGCCGTTCTGGTGGGCGCCGGCCAGTTGGGCAAGGCGCTGTTGGCCTACGGCGGCTTCGTGCAGTATGGGCTCAACATTCTGGCCGGGTTCGACACAGACCCCTTTACGGTCAATACAGAAGTGGGGGGGAAGATGATTCTTCCCATGGACCGGCTGGAAAGCCTTTGCCGGAGAATGAAGGTGCGCATCGGCATTATCACGGTGCCGGGAGAGCACGCTCAGGCGGTGTGCAGTCTGTTGATCAAAAGCGGGATTCTGGCTGTGTGGAATTTCTCAAACGTCCATCTGGACGTGCCGGAAGGAATTCTGGTGCAGAACGAAAACATGGCCGTGTCTCTCGCCCTCTTGTCCAACCATTTAAAGGAAAGATTCAGCACAAAATAAATAAAAAAGGATGGATCATTTCATGAACACGAAAACGACTTATGAAATTGTGGAAAACGCGGAAACATTCGAGAGAATGCTTGCCCGGGTGCGCGAGGCGCAGAAGATCTACGCCACCTATACCCAGGAGCAGGTAGACAAGATCTTCCGCGCCGCCGCCATGGCTGCCAACCTGCAGCGTATCCCCCTGGCCAAGATGGCCGTGGAGGAGACCGGCATGGGCGTTGTGGAGGACAAGGTCATCAAAAACCACTATGCCGCCGAGTATATCTACAACGCCTACAAGAACACCAAGACCTGCGGTGTCATTGAGGAAGACAAGGCCTACGGCACCAAGAAGATCGCTGAGCCCATTGGCGTGGTTGGCGCTGTCATCCCCACCACCAACCCCACTTCCACCGCCATCTTTAAGACCCTGATCTCCCTGAAGACCCGCAACGGCATCATCATCAGCCCCCATCCCCGTGCCAAGAAGTGCACCATCGAGGCTGCCAAGGTGGTTCTGGAAGCCGCTGTGAAGGCCGGCGCTCCCGAAGGGCTGATCGGCTGGATCGACATTCCTTCCCTGGAGCTGACCAACACCCTGATGGCCGAGGCTGACATCATTCTGGCCACCGGCGGCCCCGGCATGGTGAAGGCTGCCTACTCCTCCGGCACTCCCGCTCTGGGCGTGGGCGCCGGCAACACTCCTGCCATCATCGACGACACCGCCGATGTGGTCCTGGCTGTCAACTCCATCATCCATTCCAAGACCTTCGACAACGGCATGATCTGCGCTTCCGAGCAGTCCGTGATCGTTCTGGAGAACGTCTACAAGGCTGTGAAGGATGAGTTCATCAAGCGCGGCTGCTACTTCCTCAACAAGACCGAGACCGAGAAGGTCCGTAAGACCATCATCATCAACGGCGCCCTGAACGCCAAGATCGTTGGCCAGAAGGCCCACACCATCGCCGCCCTGGCTGGCGTGGACGTGCCCGAGACCACCAAGATCATCATCGGCGAAGTGGAGAGCGTGGACATCTCCGAGGAGTTCGCTCACGAGAAGCTGTCTCCCGTGCTGGCCATGTACAAGGCCAAGACCTTTGACGAGGCCATTGAGAAGGCCGAGCACCTGATCGCCGACGGCGGTTACGGCCACACCTCCTCCCTGTATATCAACGTTGCCGAGAAGGAAAAGATGGCCAAGCATCAGGCTGCCATGAAGACCTGCCGCATCCTGGTCAACACCCCCTCTTCCCAGGGCGGTATCGGCGACCTGTACAACTTCAAGCTGGCTCCCTCCCTTACGCTGGGCTGCGGTTCCTGGGGCGGCAACTCCGTTTCCGAGAACGTGGGCGTCAAGCACCTGATCAATATCAAGACGGTTGCCGAGAGGAGAGAGAACATGCTGTGGTTCAGAACGCCTGAGAAGGTCTATTTCAAGAAGGGCTGCATGCCCGTGGCTCTGGATGAGCTGAAGACGGAATACAATCGCAAGAAGGCGTTTATCGTCACCGACTCCTTCCTGTTCAAGAGTGGCTTCACCAAGAACGTCACCGATAAGCTGGACGAGCTGGGCATTCAGTACGCCTGCTTCTACGATGTGGCTCCCGATCCCACCCTGGGCTGCGCTATGGAAGGCGTGAAGCAGATCCGCGACTTCGAGCCCGACGTGATCATCGCTCTGGGCGGCGGTTCTCCCATGGACGCTGCCAAGATCATGTGGGTGCTGTACGAGCATCCCGATGCCGACTTCCAGTCCATGTCCATGGACTTCATGGATATCCGGAAGCGTATCTACAAGTTCCCCAAGATGGGCGAGAAGGCCATGATGGTGGCTATCCCCACCTCTTCCGGTACCGGTTCCGAAGTCACTCCCTTCGCCATCATCACCGATGAGAAGACCGGCACCAAGTGGCCTCTGGCTGACTACGAGCTGCTGCCCACTATGGCCATTGTGGACGCTGACAACATGATGACTCAGCCCAAGGGCCTGACCAGCGCTTCCGGTATCGACGTTATGACCCACGCCATCGAGGCTTATGTGTCCATTATGGCCACTCCCTTCACCGATGGCCTGGCTCTGAAGGCCATCAAGACGGTGTTCGATTACCTGCCCTCCGCCTACGAGAACGGCGCCAACGATCCCATCGCCCGTGAGCGCATGGCCGAGGCTTCCTGCATGGCCGGTATGGCCTTCGCCAACGCCTTCCTGGGCGTGAACCACTCCATGGCTCACAAGCTGGGCGCTTACCATCACCTGCCCCACGGTGTTGCCAACGCTCTGATCCTCACCGACGTGATCCGTTACAACGCCGCGGAAGTTCCCACCAAGATGGGCACCTTCTCTCAGTATCAGTATCCTCATGCCAAGGCCCGCTATGTGGAGGCCGCCCGCTTTGCCGGTATCCAGGGCAAGACCGATGACGAAGTCTTCGAGAACTTCATCCAGGCTCTGGAAGATCTGAAGGAAAAGATCGGCATCAAGAAGACCATCAAGGATTACGGCGTGGACGAGAAGTACTTCCTGGACACTCTGGACGAAATGGTGGAGAACGCCTTCAACGACCAGTGCACCGGCGCCAACCCCAGATATCCCCTGATGAGCGAGATCAAAGAAATCTATCTGAAGTGCTACTACGGCAAGTAATAAAACGGAGGAGTTTTTACCATGAAACTGGAAAAGGTAATCGCAGTTCGGACTTCCAAGACCATCTATCGGGACGGTCAGTATGTTATTAAGGTGTTCGACGAAGGCTATTCCAAAGCTGACATCCTCAACGAGGCTCTGAACATTGCCCGTGTCGAAGAGACCGGCCTGCCCATTCCCGGTGTGGAAGAGGTCACCAAGATCGACGGCAAGTGGGCCATTGTCACCGACTATGCCGAGGGCAAGACCATTGCTCAGCTGATGGCCGAGAATCCCGACAAGAAAGATGAGCTTCTGGAGCGCTTTGTGGACATCCAGATCGAGGTCCAGTCCAAGACCTGCCCCATGCTCAACCGTCTGAAGGAAAAGATGAAGCGGAAGATCGCCCAGACTGGTCTGGACGCCACCACCCGCTACGAGTTGGACTCCCGTCTGGCTTCCATGCCCAACCACAACAAGCTGTGCCATGGTGACTTCAACCCCACCAACGTGGTCATTTCTCCCGATGGGGAAAGCTATTCCGTTCTGGACTGGGCTCATGCCACCCAGGGCAACGCCAGCGCCGATGCCGCCCGCACCTACCTGCTGTTCTGGCTGGGCGGCGACATTGAGACCGCTGAGAAGTACCTGAACCTGTTCTGCAAGAAGACCGACACTGCCAAGCAGTACGTGCAGAAGTGGCTTCCCATTGTGGCTGCCTCTCAGTCCGTGAAGGGCAAGCCCGAAGAGCGTGAGTTCCTGATGCACTGGGTCAACGTGGTGGAGTACGAATAAGCCGCTTTGAGCTGTGCGTGAAAAGTGAATAAGTGATCTGAAAGAGACTCCGCGCCATGCCGGGGAGCATGGCGCGGCCTCTTTCTATATGAGAAATGAACTTTTACCATTTTAGGAGGATGAAATCCATGAAAGTCACCATTTGCATTGGAAGTTCATGTCATCTGAAAGGTTCCCGCCAGATCGTGGAGCAGCTGCAGTATCTGGTGAAGGAAAACCACCTGGAGGACAAGGTGGAGCTGGGCGGTACCTTCTGCATGGGCAACTGCGTCAACGGCGTCAACGTCACTCTGGACGACAAGCTGTATTCCCTGTCTCCTGAGACCACCAAGGATTTCTTCGATAACGAGATCCTTTCCAAAGTTCAATAAACCCTACAACGCAGGAAGCTCCATCAATGAATTGCCATTGATGGAGCTTGCCGTGCCAGGAACGTTATTTTGTTAAGTGAAAGGTTGTTCCCACATGGCTGAATATTTGAAACTGAAAAAATCCAACTGCGTAAACTGTTATAAATGTATTCGCCATTGCCCTGTGAAGTCCATCAAGTATTCCACAGGCCAGGCGCAGATCGTCAACGATGAATGCATTCTGTGCGGCCAGTGCTTTGTGGTATGTCCCCAAAACGCCAAGGAGATCCGCAACGATGTGCCCGGGGCCATCTCTCTGCTGAAGAGCGGCCCGGTGTATGTGAGCCTGGCGCCCTCCTTTGTGGCAAACTACCCGGGAGCCACCATCGCCACCATGGAGAAGGCCCTGAAGCAGCTGGGCTTTGCCGGTGTGGAGGAGACCGCTATCGGCGCCTCCATGGTCAAGACCCAGTACGAGAACATCATCCGGGAGGGAAAACAGGAAGTGATCATTTCCTCCTGCTGCCACTCCGTCAACCTGCTCATTGAAAAGTACCATCCCGAGGCCCTGCCTTATCTGGCCACGGTGCTTTCTCCCATGCAGGCTCACTGCCAGAAGCTCAAGCAGGAGAATCCCGGCGCCAAAGTGGTGTTCATCGGACCCTGCATCTCCAAAAAGGCAGAAGCGGACGAGTATCCCGGCTACGCCGACTGCGTCCTCACCTTCGAGGAACTTTCCGACTGGTTCCGCCAGGAGAAGATCACGGTGGAGAAGGGGGAGGACCATCTGGACGAAAGCCGGGCACGGCTGTTCCCCACGTCCGGCGGCATTCTCCGCACCATGAACTGTGATTCCCCCGACTATACTTACATGGTGGTGGACGGCATTGACAACTGCATCGCCGCCTTGGATGACATCAAGGAAGGCCGGTTGAAGAAGTGCTTCATCGAAATGTCCATCTGCGCGGGCAGCTGTATTGGCGGCCCCGCCATGGAGCGTGAGCAGCGCCGTCCCATTTCCGATACCATTGCGGTAAACCGCTACGCCGGCAAGAAGGACTACGCTGTGGCCCAGCCCGCTGCCGCCGACCTGATCAAGGACCACCGGTTCATCGGGCTTCACCGCCAGATGCCCGGCGAGAAGGAGATCGAGGAGATCCTGCGGAAGATGGGCAAGAACACCCCTGACCAGGAGCTCAACTGCGGCGCCTGCGGCTACAACACCTGCCGGGAGAAGGCCATCGCCGTGTACCAGGGGAAGGCCAACATCAACATGTGCCTGCCCTTCCTGAAGGAAAAGGCGGAAAGCTTCTCCGACACCATCATCAACAACACCCCCAACGGCATTATCGTGCTCAACGAGGACCTGGAGGTGCAGCAGATCAACTCCGCCGCCTGCCGTATCATGAACATCCGCCACTCCTCCGATGTGCTGGGAGACCAGGTCATCCGGGTGCTGGATCCCAAGGTGTTCCTGGATGTAATGCAGACCGGCAAGAGCGTGCGGGACGAAAAAGTCTATCTCACCGAGTACAAGCGCTATGTGGAGCAGAGCGTCATCTACGACAAGAGCTACCACATTGTAATGTGCATCATGCGTGACGTGACTGAGGAAGAGCGCGAGCGCATGAACAAGGAAAAGATCAGCCAGCACACCATTGAGGTGACGGACCGGGTCATCGAAAAGCAGATGCGCGTGGTGCAGGAGATCGCCTCCCTGTTGGGCGAGACCACTGCGGAGACCAAGATCGCGCTGACGAACCTGAAGGATTCTCTGGCAGATGAATAACCTTTGCACTGACATCGGATATTTGAGCCTGAACAAGTGGGGGGAGCAGCTCTGCGGCGACCGTGTTGAGATCGTCGAGCAGGGAGAAAACTCCACCGTCATCGTTCTGGCCGACGGAATGGGAAGCGGCGTAAAGGCGAATATTCTCTCTTCCTTGACCTCCAAGATCATCTCCACGATGATGGCGGCCAATATGCGCCTGGAAGACTGCGTTTCCACCATTGCCTCCACACTGCCGGTCTGCGCTGTGCGGGGCGTGGCCTATTCCACCTTTACCATCATTCACATCATCGAAAACGAAGAGGCGGAGATCATCCAGTATGACAACCCTCTGCTGATCCTGATTCGGGATGGCAAGTTTGTTGAAATCCCCAAGACCGGAACGGAAATTGAGGGGAAGATGATCTACAAATCCAAGATCAGCCTTCAGGAGAACGATTTCCTGTTCACCATGAGCGACGGCGCCATCCATGCCGGCGTGGGGGATTCCCTGAACTTTGGCTGGGAGCGGAAGGACATCATCGAGTTTTTGGAGATGATGTACGACCAGAGCTACACCGCCAAGACCTATGCCTCCATCCTGCTGGAGGAGTGCAACCATCTGTACGGCGGCCATCCGGGAGACGACACCACCGTGTGCGTGGTGAAGGTCCGGGACCGCTCTCAGGTGAACCTGATGATCGGCCCGCCTTCCGACCGGAAGGACACCAACAAGATGTTGTCCCTGTTCTTCTCCAAGGAGGGCAAGCACATTGTGTGCGGCGGCACCACCTCCACCATTACCTCGGAGTTTTTGAAGAAGCCCATGATCGCCGATCTGGATTACCTGGACCCGGAGATCCCGCCCACTGCCAAGATCGAGGGCGTGGACCTGGTCACCGAGGGCGTGATCACCATCAGCAAGGTGCTGGAGTACGCGAAAGACGTGATTACGGACAACACCTCGTACACCCAGTGGGGCTACAAGCGGGACGGCGCCTCTCTCATTTCCCGGATGCTTTTTGAGGAGGCCACCGACATCAACTTCTTTGTAGGTCGGGCCATCAACCCCGCCCACCAGAACCCCAATCTTCCCATCAACTTCAACATCAAGATGCGCTTGGTGGAAGAACTGAGCGAGTGCCTGAAAAAGATGGGCAAGCGCATTAAAGTGAGCTACTTCTAAAAGACATCCTGCCAGAAAGGAAGGTACATGAATAATGGCCACAAAGCCCATTAAGGACAGAAAATTTGACACCCAGGTTCAGTATCTCAAATACAAGGTGCTCCGCGAGGTGGCCCGGTACGCGTTTGAGGACCGGCTGATGGATGCCTACACGGAGATCCCCAAGCTGATTGTAAAGGAAAAGCCCACCATGCGGTGCTGCATCTACAAAGAGCGGGCCATTGTGGGGGAGCGTATCCGCATGGCCCTGGGCGGCGACAAGGAAAACCCCAACGTCATCGAGGTCATTGACATTGCCTGCGATGAGTGTCCCATGTCCGGCTACAATGTAAGCGACGCCTGCCGGGGCTGTATTGCCCACCGGTGCGAGGATGCCTGCCGGGTGGGAGCCATCACCTTTGACGAGCATCTTCATGCTCACATCGACAAGTCCAAGTGCGTGGAGTGCGGCCAGTGCGCCAAAGTGTGCCCTTACAGCGCCATTGTCAACCAGAAGCGTCCCTGTGAGAATGCTTGCAAAATCAAGGCCATCAGCATGGATGAAAACGGCGCTGCCTCCATTGACAACGAGACCTGCATTTCCTGCGGCGCCTGCGTGTACCAGTGCCCCTTCGGCGCCATTGTGGACAAGTCCTTCATTCTGGACGTGGTGGATCTGATCAAGAAGAGCAACCACAACGAGGATTACAAGCTTTACGCGGTGGTAGCTCCCTCCATTTCCAGCCAGTTCAGCTATGCCAAGCTGGGCCAGGTGATCACCGGTATCCAGGAGCTGGGCTTCTTCCACGTGGTGGAGGCCGCCCTGGGCGCCGATATGGTGGCTTACGCAGAGGCCGCGGAACTTGCGGAGAAAGGATTCCTGACCAGTTCCTGCTGCCCCGCCTTTGTGGATTACATTGAGAAGCAATATCCCCAGCTGAAGGAGCACATCTCTCACAACCTGTCTCCCGCAGCCACCATCGCCAAGTATATCAAGGAGACCACGCCCGGCGCCAAGGTGGTCTTCATTGGGCCCTGCACCGCTAAGAAGATGGAATTCCAGAAGGAGAAAGTGCGTCCCTATATTGACAGCGTTATCACCTTCGAGGAACTGCAAGCCCTGTTTGACAGCCGGGACATCGACCTTAAGTCTCTGGAAGAGGGCGTGCTGGATAACGCTTCCTACTACGGCCGCATCTTCGCCCGCAGCGGCGGTTTGGCGGACGCTGTGAAGCAGGCCCTGAAGGAACAGGGTCTGGACCAGTCCTTCGAGCTGAAGGCCATTTCCTGCGACGGAATCGAGGCTTGCCGTATGGCTCTGCTGAAGGCGTCCAAGAACGTGCTGCCCGCCAACTTCATCGAGGGCATGGCCTGTATCGGCGGCTGCATCGGCGGCGCCGGCTGCCTGACCCACGGCGACAAGAACAAGGCCGACGTGGACAAATACGGCAGAGAAGCCATGGAGAAGACCATTTCCGACGCCATTGGGATGCTCCAGAAATAAACCACGTTGAATCAACCCAAAAGTGGGCTGTTGCCAAAGGCAACAGCCCACTTTTCTATTTTGAGACGGGAAGGTTCGTTTTGAAAGAGCGTTTCTTTCCCCAATCTTCAGGGCAGACCGCGAACCAGAACGGGGAGCGGTCTGTCTTTTTTTATGGTTCGCCTGGAGTCCTGTTCCGGCTGTCCTGGGATGCTTCTTCCGGCGGATTCCCTCGTCTTGAGCGAATATAGTCGCTGGGAGAGATCCCCATAACACGCTTGAATGCTCTGCGGAATGAAGCGTCACTGGCGTAGCCGGTTTGGTCTGCAACGGCTTTAATGGTCAGGTCACCTTGCCGTAAAAGTCCACAGGCAGCCTCCATGCGGATGGATTCCAAAAGGTCTGAAAAAGATCGTCCAAGGATGTCGTGGAAAAATTTATTCAGGGAAGACTCGCTGGAGTGAAATTCACGGCACAAGTCGTAAATCATGAGATTGGGGTTGTCATAATGTGTTTTCAGATAGGAGAGAATGGCCTGCTTTTTCTCCTCTTGATCTTTTGCAGCATTAACTCGAAGAGCCTGTTGGGCTGCTTTCTGGAGGGAGAGCAGGTATTGGGTGAGTTCTACTTCCGTGGAAGGGGGGTCCTGAGCCAACAGAAGAGAGGCGTTGCCGCTCTCCAGATGAAAAGGAGCCAAACTCCGAACAACGCTGTTTTAAACAGCGGCAAAAAAGCTTTTTTTCATTCCATCGGAGAGGCGCTGCCTTTCTAAATTCTGTTCATACAGCTCCCTTAGGAACTCCCGCAATTCCTCCGGCGTTCCATATTGGAGCAGCTGGGTCAAACGCAGTTCCTGATCGATGGAATACCGATAAATTTGCTGAAAGCGTGGAAGATCTTCCACGGTGTACACAAATTGACTGCTGTTTTTTACCACCCGCAGCGCCAGATCCTTACACCGCTGGTAACCTTTCTGTACTGTGTCCGGAAGCCGCATAGGCTCGCTGAGGAAGAAATCCAGATGACATTCCGTCTCTCGCTCAATTCTTTCTCCCAGAGCCTCCAGCTGCTGAGAAAGTTCTCTGGAAAATGCTTCCTCCGGTGTCATGTTCTGGCAGACTGCAAGGAAAACCAGGTTGCTTCGATCGATGATCATGGGGAAAACCTGGCTGTCCGATTCTGGACACAGGTTTTCCAGAAGGTTATACAGAGAATTCTCAGTGAAAAATGCGGCCTGGCGTGTATTTTCCAGCCCATGAACATGAAGGTATCCAGTGATAAAGCGGTGATCTTCCAGCTGAATGGAGCTGTTCCGCAGTTCCTCTTGAAAAGCAGCAGTTTGAGTACCCTCCCCCAGAAACAGTCTCCAGAGAACTTCACGATCCAATTTTCCCTTCATGTCCTTTTCCTTTTGGTGAATGGCTGTGTTGGAAGCCACCAAAGCGCTGACGGCATTCTCGATAAATTTAAAGTCGTCCTCCGGGTCAAACCGCCCATGGTCGTATACGGTGGTCAAGGCACGAATCATCAGCCGCAAGGGCTTGGAGTTTCTTTTTGTCAGCAGGTAACAGAGAAACAGGCCCAAAAGCACCATCACACCGGTTGCGGCGGCAATGATATTTCGCACTTGATGCAGCTCCCGGTAAATGGTTTCTTGGGGGATTACCGAATAGTAGGTCCAGTCGAGATAATTGGAGGACACGCTGTTTACCTGATGGCCGTTGAACAGAAAGCTGCTTTCTTCGGTGGTGTTGGAGATTTCGGACAAACTGAAAGAAAGGTCGTCTTCCCCAAAGAGAGTGTTGTCACCAGGGTACCATGCTCTCACTCTAAGTATCTACGGGCTGGTTGCTGGGATGGTGTTTCCTGTGATTCTGGCTCTTGTGCTCAACTACCTGCAAAACCTCCGATTTAAAAAGCTGGTACAAACTGTCACCTACGCACCCTATTTTATTTCCACTACCGTCATGGTCAGCATTCTGACAAACCTTCTGGCAGTGGATTTCGGACCTGTGAACATGGCTCTAAAGTCCCTAGGGCTGGAGCAGATCCAATTTATGTCCAGTCCCGGGCTTTTCAAGCACGTGTATGTCTGGTCCGGTATTTGGCAGTTTACGGGGTACAACGCCATTATCTACGTTGCCACCTTGTCCAGTGTGGATCCAACCCTTCACGAAGCAGCCATCATTGACGGCGCTACAAAGCTTCGCCGGGTGTGGAGCATCGATCTTCCAAGCATCAAGTCCACGATCATCATCCTGTTGATTATGAATATGGGAAGTGTGCTTACTACGGGTTTTGAAAAGATCTACCTGATGCAGAACAGCCTGAATATCAGTGCTTCCGAGGTGATCGACACCTATGTGTACAAGATTGGTTTGGCATCTCCCATTGCAAACTATTCCTATCCCACCGCTATCGGTCTATTCCAATCGCTAATCGGCATGGTATTGATTATTGGCACTAATATTCTGGCGAGAAAGGTGGGGGAAGAATCCTTATGGTGACGAGAATAGCAAAAACGAGAAACCACAAAATTCGGGGTACTGCCTCTGATCGGGTTTTTGATACGGTCAATTTTCTGGTGGCTTTGTTCGCCTTGTTAATTGTCTTAATTCCTTTGCTCAATGTGGTGGCTTCCTCTTTCAGCTCCGGGAGAGCAGTTCAGGCAGGAGAAGTGGGAATCATCCCCGTTGAGCCTACACTGGAGGCATACATCGAAGTATTTCAGTACGGAGATGTGTGGCTGGGCTATCGGAACACCATTTTCTATACCGTGGTTGGGACATTTTTGAACATTATCTTTACCACTCTTATGGCCTACCCTCTTTCTCGGGTAGATTTAAGGGGAAGAAAGGTCATTACCTCAACGAATTGAGTGTAAAGGGAGTGGATCAAATGCTGGAGATCTACCAGGAGGCCTATGACGCACGTTCATAACCTGTAAGATTTTTACGGGACAATTCAAACCTTCCCGGAGAAAAGCCCTGTGCTGGAGATGGTCGTTTCATCTCCAGTCGGGGCTTTTTTTCTGCCGTCTTGACAAACCTGTATTTTTGGTGTATGAAAAAGGCAGAAAGACAACGCTTGAAAAGGGAGGAATTTTTCTATGAAAGCTGCCCGTTTTTTGGGAAACAAGACCTTTGAAGTGACAGAGCTGCCCCAGCCCCATGCAGGTCCGGGAGAGCTTGTGCTGCGCAATCGCGTGTGCGGCGTCTGCGGGACAGATGTGCATATCTACCACGGGGAACCGGGCTCCGCAGATGTGTGTCCTCCTGTAGTGCTGGGACATGAGTATTCCGCCCAGGTGGTGGAAGTGGGGGAGGGGATGTCCGGTTTCTCCGTGGGGGACCATGTGACCGTAGATCCCAATATTTACTGCGGCCGCTGCGGCCCCTGCCAAAACGGCAGGAAACAGCTGTGCCTGCACATGGAAGCCATCGGCGTCACCCGGGACGGGGGATTTGCCCAGTACAGCCAAATCCCTGCCAGCCAGGCGTTCAAGCTGGACCCTCAGGTGCCCTGGGAAGCTGCCGCCATGGCGGAGCCTTTGGCCTGCTGTGTCCACGGCATTGACCTGGCGGGTATCCGGCCTGGCCAGAAAGTGTGCGTGGTGGGCGGAGGCGCCATTGGGCTTATCATGGTTCAGCTGGCAAAGCTGTCCGGCGCCGCCAGGATTCTTCTCAGCGAACCCAACGAGAAGCGCCGTCAGGTGGGACTCCAACTGGGGGCCGACGCTGCCATCGACCCCACCCAGCCTGGATGGGACCAGCTCTTTTCCCGGGAAATGGGGGAGGGAGCCCAGGTGGTCATCGAGTGTGTGGGAAACGTGGCCGCAGTGAAGAGCGCCTTTCAGTTCGCCGCCAAAGGGGCCACCATCCTGCTGTTCAGCGTGCCGAAGGTGGACTCCACCTTCCAGCTTCCCCTCTTTGACGTGTACAAGAAGGAGCTCACCATCAAGGGTTCCTTTGTCAACCCGGATACCCATGCCCGGGCTGTGGCGCTGATCAACAGCGGAAAGGTGGACTTTGGTCCCATTGTCACCCACCGTTTCACATTGGATCAGCTTCCCCAGGCCATCGCCATGCAGATGAGCGAGGAATCCATCAAAGTGGTGGTAGAGGCCGAATAAAAAAAGAACGCAAGCGCAAAAAGGGCTCCCAGCGTCAGCTGAGAGCCCTTGCGTATGCTTGTGCGATTACAGCAGTCTGGTGCCGTTGATAATCAGCTCAAACTGTAGGCCCAGGGTTTGAGCGGCCTTTCTGCACAGTACCATGCGCTCCAGGAAGATCTCGAAATACTCCATCACCGGGCATATTTCCGTGGCGATCTCAATATGAAAGATACAGAGCTTTTTCTCCGCGTCGATCTCCAGGTGAGATTCCTCCACCGCGTAGTTTACCCGGTCGTGGATGTCCGCTTCCAGCACCGCGTCCTTCCGCACCCGGGAACGGCGTACGTCGCTTTTGTCTGAGAGGATCAAAGCAGCGGCCAGGGGATTCACCGGAAACGCGGTCTTCTCATCGTGGTGGCCGATGGCGGAACACACCAGCCCGATTTCTTCCGGGGGCATGTTCAGCTTGTTCAACAGAGTAAAGGCCATGAGAGCCCCGCTGTGGGCGTGGTCCACCCGGTTGATGGAATTGCCGATGTCGTGCATGTAACCGGCAATGGCGGCCAGCTGGCAGTCGCGCTCCGGGTAGCCCAAAGCGGTGAGGATCTCCCGGGCGGTGTCGCTGCTGCGCTTGGCGTGAGCCAGACCGTGCTCCGTAAAGCCGATGGCCCCCAGGCAGTCGTTCCCCCGAAGAATATAGCAGCGCAGCTCCTGGTTTTGGAAGATCTCCTGAGGGGTGACTTGGCTGTACTGTGTCATAAGCTTACTCCGCAGTGAGCATCCGGTACATGGCCTCCAGGCAGATTTCCGCGTGGAGCTTGAACCGGCGCAGGTCCAGGAATTCGTTGCACTGGTGAGCCCGGCTGTCGGCCTGGTCCTTAAAGCCGGCGCCGAAGGCCACGCCCTTGCCGAACATCTGCCGGGCATAGGTGCCGCCGCCCATGGAGAAGATGTCGCACTCCTCGCCGGTGATGTCCTTGTACGCGCCGGAGAGCAGAGTGACCAGCTGGCTTTCCTTGGGCAGATACAGGGGAGCGGCATCGGAGAGCAGCTCAAAGGTGACGCCGCTGGATTCCACCTGCTCCTTCAAAATAGAGGAGATCTCCTTGCCGTCTTTAGTGGCGGGATAGCGGATGTCCACGGTCAGGCTGCACTGGGCTTCGTCCACGTTCACCAGACCCAGGTTGAAGGTGAGAGGGCCGCTGGGCTCGTCGCTCATCTTTACGCCGATCAGTTCGCCGTCAGTGCACAGGCCGATCTTCTCATGGATAAACCAGAAAAAGCTGCCCAGCTGTTCCTTGGAGAATACTTTGACCAGCAGCTCCACCAGGTGGGAGGCGGCGTTGACGCCCTGCCAGGGGGTGGAGGCGTGAGCGGCCTTGCCGTGGCAGACCACATCGGCGCCGTCGGCGGTGGGAGTGATGTCAAACATGCCCTTTTCTTTTTTCGCTTTAGCCAGAAGCTTTTCCACTTGTTCCGGGCCACACTTCAGGCTGCACTCTGCCTTGAAGGGAACCGCGTTGGACACGGTGCCGGACACAAAGGATTTCACCACAGCGGAGGTGTTCTCGGAGAGCACCTTGAAGCCCATATGGCCCTTTTCGCAGTGGCAGATGCCGTAGGAAGCGTCGGGAGTGAAGCCCATGTCGGGTTTCTGCTCGCTCTCGAAGTAGTGGGGCATGTCCTCCATGCCGATCTCCTCGGCGGAGCCGAAGATGACCCGCAGCTTCCGGTTCCCCTTGACGCCTGCGTCTTTCAGGGCGCGAAGGCAGTGGAGGGCCACAATGGCAGGGCCCTTGTTGTCGGAGACGCCGCGGCCAAAGGCCAAGTTGTCATCGATGACCATGGTGTAGGGATCGGTGTCCCAGCCCTCGCCGGCAGGGACCACGTCCAGGTGGGCCATGACCACCGCGTTGCCTTCGCCTTCGCCGTATTCCGCGTGGGCGGCATGGTAGCCCACGTTTTTCGCCTTCAGGCCGTAGCCTTCCGCCATGGCCACCACCGTGTCGATCACACGGGCGCACTGGTCCCCATAGGGGTGTTCCCCTTCCTGAGGCTGGGCCACAGAGGGAATGGCCACAACGGTGGCCAGGTCTTTCAGAATGTCGTCCCAGTAATCCAGAATCTTTTCGCCAAACAGCATATGCCAAAGTCCTTTCTTTTGTGGGTATCCTTCCCGGAAGGAAAGGTACATTCTTACGATAAACTTTTTTCATTCCAAAGTCAAGTTCAACTCTTGGAAAAGGAGGGGAGAAACCATGTTAAATTCCATCTGGTTCGGCATGATTGTCCTGAGCGTGGTCTGCGCCTTGTGCAATGGCCGCCTGGGAGACCTTTCCGCCGCTTTGATGGACGGAGCCCAGACGGCGGTGGAGCTTTCCCTGTTTCTGCTGGGGAGCATGTGCGCCTGGCTGGGCTTTTTGAAAATCGCCGAGGAAAGCGGTTTAAGCCTGCTGATCGCCCGGGCGCTGGCTCCGGTGATCGGCAGGCTGTTCCCGGAATACCGTGACGACCAGGAGATCCAGGGGAAAATCTCGCTGAATCTTTCCGCGAATCTGTTGGGTCTGGGGAACGCGGCCACTCCTTTGGGACTTGCCGCTATGAAGTCCATGGCCCAGCGCAATCCCACCGACAGGCCCACCAAGGGGATGATCCTGTTCGTGGTAATGAACACCGCGTCCCTGCAGCTCATCCCCCTGAACATGGCGGCCATGCGGGCCAGCTGCGGCAGCGCGGTCCCCTTTTCCATTCTTCCCCAGGTGTGGATCACTTCCGCGGCGTCTTTGGCGGTGTGCATGACCGCCTGTAAGCTGCTGGAAAGGAGGTCGCTGTGGAACAGGTAGGGGCAGCCGCCCTTCCGGTGATGGTGGGGGTCATCCTGCTGTTCGGGTTTGTAAAAGGAGTGGAGGTACTGGACGTGTTTCTGACAGGCGCCAGGGAGGGGCTGGAAACCTCTCTGAGGCTGCTGCCCACCCTGATCGGCCTGATTGTTGCGGTGACCATGGTCCGCGCTTCGGGGCTGCTGGACCTTCTCGCCGGCCTGCTTGCGCCTCTCGCTCAGGGGATGGGCGTAGACCCGGAACTTCTTCCCCTGGCATTGCTCCGTCCCATTTCCGGAAGCGGGGCCTCTGCCTACACGCTAACGCTTCTTCAGAAGTTCGGCCCGGACAGTCCGGCGGGAAAAATCGCCTCTGTGCTCTCCTCCTCCACTGAAACCACCTTCTACGCGGTGGCGGTGTACTTTGGCTCCTGCGGCTACAAACGGCTGGGGCACACTCTTCCTGCCGCCCTTTTGGGAGACGCAGCGGCGCTGGTTTTCTCCGTGCTTTCCGTAAAGCTGCTGGGATGAAGGGCTTCATGGTGGGGAAAAGAAACACCTCATGGATGGCATTCCTTTGGGTCCTATGGTATAATGGGATCAAATCCATGTGGGAGGTGCTCCAATGATCGACCTTCATTTACACCTGGACGGGTCCCTTTCCCCAAGCCTTGTGGAAGAATTGGCAAAGGCTCAGAATGTCCCTCTGCCGGCGGAAGGCCAGGCTTTGGAACCGTTCCTTTCCGTTCCAGCCCACTGCTCCAGCTTGAACGACTACCTCCGGTGTTTTCAGCTGCCGGTAGCAGTGCTCCAAACGGGGGAAGCACTGACAATGTCGGTAAAGGACCTGTGCCGCAGGCTGGAAGCCCAAGGGCTTCTCTACGCGGAGATCCGCTTCGCCCCTTCCCAGCACACCCAGAGAGGGCTGGACCAGATGCAGGCGGTGGAAGCGGCTATTGCCGGCCTTCCGAAAAAACGGGGGGACGGTTGGTCCTTTTCTGCTCAGCTCATACTCTGCTGCATGCGGGGCGGGGAGGAGAAAGCAAACAGGGAAACCGTGGAAGTGGCTGCACGGTTTCTGGGGAAGGGTGTGTGCGCCCTGGACTTGGCGGGAGCGGAGGCGCTCTATCCCACGGACCTGTACGAGGAACTGTTTCGTTACGCACGTTCCCTGGGAGTTCCCTTTACCCTCCATGCGGGAGAAGCCCTGGGCCCGGAAAGTGTTTGGAAGGCCCTGGAGCTGGGAGCTGTCCGTATTGGCCACGGCGTCCGCTCTCAGGAGGATCCCAACCTTATCGGCTATCTGCGGGAGCATTCGGTGCCTTTGGAGCTGTGCCCCACAAGCAATCTCCAGACAAAGGCTGTGGCGGATCTGGCCCATTTTCCCTTGAGGGACTATTTGCGGCAGGGGCTTTGTGTGACTGTCAACACGGACAACATGACCGTTTCCCGCACCACTTTGGCAGAGGAATTCCGCCTTCTTCAGGCTGCGGGAATGAGGGAGGAGGAGCGCCGGGCCGCACTGATCCACAGCGCGGAAGCGGCCTTCCTTCCCCGGGAGGAAAAGGCAGCTTTGAAAGCCGCTTTGGTGGCTGGTTTCCAGAAATGAACAGAAAAAGCACCGGGAAATTCCGGTGCTTTTTTGTGAAAGTGGTGATTTAGCCTTAAAACATCAGGTCACGGATGTACTTGATGGTGTGCTTCACGCCTTTTTCGCCCTTTTCGCCCATCCAAGTGGGGGAGTGGGGCTCAATGGCCAGGTAGCCGTCGTAGCCGTACTTGTACAGGATGGCAAAGAAGGCGCGCCAGTTGATGGAGTCGATGCCGGCGGGAGGGTTGTCATAGGAATTGTTCCGCTGTGGGGAATCGGCGGAGAAGATCTCTTTCAGTTCGGGATGGGCTTTGAGCAGCTGCCAGTAGGCCCAGTGCTCCGGCTCCTTGGAGGGGCCCGTCTGAATGACACCCTTGATGTGCACATACTTGAACTGGCTGCCCCACTCCATGCCTTCCTCCATGTAGGCGCCCTGAGGGCCGCCGTGGACAAAGCTGTGGGAGGGGTCATACTTGATGCCCAGGCCGGGAACTTCGCTGAGGACCAGCTTCCACTGTTCGGGGGTGCGGATGTAGTTGTTGCCCATCATGCAGTTGACAATGGCGCATTCCATGCCGCGCTCCTTGGCGGCGGCCACGATCTGCTTGAGCACCTTGATGGCGGCAGTGATGTTTTGATAGTAGGAAAGCTCTTTCACATAGTTGACGCTGCACAGGTAGTACTTGGCCCCCAGGAACTGGCCAAAGTCCATTACACCCACCACTTCATTCCACTCGGCGGGTACAACGTCGCCTTTTTCATCCAGAATGGGGCTGGCCCACCGTCCCACGGCGCCCACTTCAATGCCGGTGCGCTGGCTGGCTTCTTTCAGGGATTCTTTGGAAGCCAGCAGTTCCTGGACGGGTTTGCCGAAATAGTCTGCTGGGTTGCAGTCAAATTCCAGAAAGTCCAGTCCCAGTTCTTTGGCGTGATCGAAACTTTCCGGTTCGGGCCGGGCAATGATACCGAGTTTCATCTTGAATTCCTCCTAAATTGACTGAATTGAAAAATCGGAAAGCCAAAAAAGCGCTTTCACAGATCTTTTTCCAAGGTGAGATTGCGGGTGGAAAGCCCCAGGCTTTCGTAGAAGGAAATGGCTGCCTGATTGAAAGGCCAGACTGTCAGGCTGAGCCGTTTGGCTCCAAAGGCTTGACCACGTCGGATTCCTTCCTCCAACAGCGCCTTGGCGATCCCCCGGTGGCGGAAGGCCGGGTCCACAAACAAATCGACCACATATAGCCCCTTTTCTCCCCGGAGCAGGGGGCTTTTGGGCGCTTCCCAAAGAGAGAGGGAGCAGATCCCGGCCGGGATGCTGTCCACCAAGGCCAACAGACGGACCTCGTGGTCATCCCTTAGTTCTGCCAGGTACTGCTCCAAGGGAACCGGGTGTTCCAAGGGTTGGAACAGGTCCGGCCTGGCGTCCACATGAAGCTGGTGGAGCCCACGCTCCCAGCGGTCATAGTAGGGGTAGTCCTCCGGCTCCAAATCCCGGATGTATAGGTCACCCATGAGCAGCATACTCTTTCTCGGCCGCCTCAAACAGGCCGTTGATGTATGCCGCCCCCAAGGCCCGGTCATACAGGCCGTATCCGGCCCGGCCGGTTTCGCCCCAGATCATCCGTCCGTGGTCAGGCCGCACGTAGCCATCGAAACCGTTTTCCACCAACGCTTTGACAATGCCGTACATGTCCAGGGAGCCGCACTGGCTCAGGTGGGCCCGCTCCTCGAAGCCGTTGGGGAGGATCTGCACGTTCCGCAGGTGCACAAAGTGGATGCGGCCCATCTTGGCGTATTTGGCGGCCAGCTTTACCACATCGTTTTTGGGGGAGCATCCCAGAGAGCCGCAGCACAGGGTCAGGCCGTTGTGGGGATCGTCTACCAGCTTCAGGAACCGGTCCAGGTTTTCTTCGCAGGTGATAATCCTGGGAAGGCCGAAAATGCTCCAGCAGGGGTCGTCCTGGTGGATGGCCATATTCACGCCGCACTCCGCTGCGGTGGGGATAATCCCCTCCAGGAAATACTTCAGGTTGGCCCACAGGTCCTCTTCTGTCAAAGCCTGGTACTGGGCCACCACGTCCCGCAGCTCTTCCCGGGAATAGCTAGCGTCCCATCCGGGAAGGGTCAGGTCGCTGTCGCTTTTCAAGGGGTCCACCTGTTCCACCTGCTCCTGGTAGTACACCAGGGAGGTGGAGCCGTCAGCCAGAGGGTGGTCCAGCTGTGTGCGGGTCCAGTCAAACACCGGCATAAAGTTGTAGCAGATACACTGGATTCCTGCCTCGGCCAGCCGGCGGATGTTCTCGCAGTAGTTTTGAATGTACCGGTCCCGGCTGGGTTTCCCCAGCTTGATGTCCTCATGGACAGGCACGCTTTCAATCACCTGAAATTTAAGCCCGGCCTGCTGGGTCAGTTCTTTCAGCCGGGAAATGCTCTCCCGGCTCCACACTTCACCCACAGGCACGTCGTACACCGCTGTGACCACAGATTCCATGCCGGGAATCTGCCGGATCTGTTCCAGGGTGACTTTGTCGTCCTCGCCATACCAACGGAAGGAAAGTTTCATAGAATGCTCCTTTCTGGCTGCCGCTGTTGGACAGCCCGGATGTGATTGTGTTATACTGTAAAAAAATGAAAGGAAGGCGCTGTATGGAATACGATCTCTTGTTCTGGGAGGGGATAGACCAGCTCACAGCCTCCCATGGCCTGGTCATCGACCGGCCCAAAGGCTCGGCCCACCCCCGGTTTCCCCACTGGATTTACCCCCTGGACTACGGCTATTTGGAAGGCACCGCCGCCATGGATGGGGAAGGGGTGGACGTGTGGGTGGGCACAGCGGGAACAAACCGGGTGGACGCCCTGCTGTGCGTTGTGGATCTCCCCAAGGGAGAGACAGAACTGAAGCTGCTGGTTTCCTGCACCCTAGAGGAAAAAACCGAGGCACTGCGCTTTCAGAATCGGCCGCCCCATCTGCTGGCACTGCTGGTGGAACGCTAAACGAAATACCCATAAAAAGAATATCACAGAAAACCTTTGCGTGCAATGTGGTGAAAAAGGAAAATCGAAAATTTCCTGTGTGAGACCGGCAAATAGTTCTAATTGGGAATAATAACCGGAAGAAAGTGGAATATTATGTGGGTGAAAGGCGGCAGACTCCAAATGAAAAATGGGCTTGCCGCCTAAAAAACGAAGGAGGAACAAATCCATGGAAGTGTATGTGTGCGACGTGTGCGGCTACCGCTACGATCCCGAGGTGGGCGATCCTGATAACGGCATTGCTCCCGGCACCAAATTTGAAGATCTCCCTGAGGATTGGGTCTGCCCCCTGTGCGGCGTAGGCAAGGATCAGTTCTCCCAGGAGTAAGAGGTTTCCCACTGGCATCTGAAAAGGGCGGCACCGAAGTGGTTCGGTGACCGCCCTTTTTCAATTCAGTTTTTCCAAAGAAAGCAGCTCCCATTGGGGGATGAAATCCCGGCCAGTCAAGCCATGGTCGGCATATTCGCCTTCCCCGCGCTGGTTGTCGTAGGGATCACACCGGAACTGTGTTTTGGGCGGATCAAACTCCCATTGGAACTGGGAATTTGCCGCCATGCGGAAGGGGTCGAGATTCCCGAAGTAATGATTGTGGCGCAGAGCGTTTCCGGCCCGGTACGCACTTCCTCCAAAGGAGGGATCTGCAAATAGCCATCCGTAAGGCGCTACATAGAATTGTGCCCAATCGTGGCATCCCTGATAATAGGGAGTTACATAGAGTCCCGACTGCCACCTGGCGGGAATGCCAGCACAGCGGCACAGGGTGATGAACAGCAGTGCCTGAACGCCGCAGTCCCCCTTTTGATTCAAGCCGGCATATTCCGGGATTTGGGTGATGGTAAAATATTCCCGCATATAGGAATAGGTCACCACCGTGGTGCAATAGTCGTAAAAACGCCTGGCCAGTTTTAAGGGGTTGGTCTCTCCGGCCGAAAGCTCCTTGCACAAAGCCCGAAGGAAGGGGGTGAACCGAATTTGTGGAGCCTGTTCCTGAGTGTCAAAGTCTGGCTGAAGAGGCGAAACCTTATCGGGATCCGGCTGTTTGTAATCCACATGGGATTCATACTCGTATTCCACTGTGAAAGGCTTGTTTTCCATGGGGGCGCAGGAGAAGAAGATGGTGCGCTGGCCGGCAGATTCCGAAGCCAAGACGGCCTCCTTTGGATAATGGCTGAGAATCCGGATATTCCGCATGTTGACCGCCTGAGCTGGAACCGGCAGGTGGACACGGATTGTCTCTCCGGGGCGGAAAGCTTCTTCCTTAATTTGAAAGCTTGCCCGGAGACGGATGCGCCGCGCAGCGAATCCCTGTTCCTGCATTTCCCGGATCACATCGTTCAAAAGCTGTTTTTCCGGAGACTCTTCCACCGGCGCCAGTCCCGCGCGTTTTGCGATGCAGGGATAGACCTTTTCCAAAGTGTCGTAAAAGCTGTGGCAGAAGTGAGGCTTCCCCTGAATGTAAATCCATTCAATAGCGCCTGCGTCCTCCAGCTCCCGCAGTTCCGCCAGAGTGAACTCCGGAATGTGCTTCTGGATCAGGGCAAGTCCCTCTTCCTCGGAGAAACAGTAGTCCTCCGGGAGCCGTTTCAAAATCTCCTGTTCCAATTCCAGACGTTTTTCCAGGGCAAAGGGCAGCTTGCCGCTTTCCATCCGCCGCCGGATCAGTCGTTGGGCACGGTCAAAATCGCCGCACCATTTTGCCTTCTCAATATCTTCCGGCAGAGGTATCTCCAGATAGTTCAGCAAATCCAGCATTTAGAATCCCTCCCAAGCCCTTCAAAAGGGCACTATTTTGACAAATTATATCATAAAAAACCTAAGAAATCAAAAGCAAACCACCAAAAATCCACAAAAAAAGAGTTGCCCTAAAGGGACAACTCTTCTCGTTAAATTCCATCTTACAGGCTTTCGTACCCATGGGCCTCCTGCAGCATCATGTCCTTCACCTTCATCAGCCGCACCTGGGTGGAACGTTCGTTCTCGTCCAGCTTCATGGTGATGTAGCGGATGGTCTCCTGCAGCTGGGGGATCATCACATGCTCCAGGGCGTTGACCCGGCGCCGGGTCTTCTCAATTTCAGAGGCCATCAGCTGGCAGGCTTTCTCACTTTCCGCCAGCCGGAGCATAGCGGGGAAGACAGCCGCCAGGGACTCAATAGCGTCGTCCAGGTCGCCGGAGGTAAAGGCAAAGCCGTAGGAAAACATGTCGCTCTCCTGGGGAGTGCGGGTGTGGAAAGTGAACTTGGGCACTTCCACGCTCATCACGTTTTCCGTGGTGCTCTCCAAAGAGACCTTCTGTTTGGGGGCCAGCAGAGCGGTGTTCAAGACAGGGTCCTGCATGGCGGCACGGGCCAGCATAAAGTCCTTGTTTGCCGCCAAGATGCCCGCCTCCACCTGTTTGCGCAGCCGCCTGTTTTCCCGCACCCGCTCCAGGAACAGACGCATCAGCTCGTCCCGCTTGTCCTTAAGCAGCTTGTGCCCTCGGGTGGCGGTGGCCAGCTTTTTCTTCAGCCGCGTCAGCTCCATGCGGGTGGGGTTCACCTGCAAACGCTCCGCCACAGGTCATTCCACCTTTCCGTAATACTCGTCCAGCAGCTTGTTGCTGATACGCTTCAGCTCGCTTCTGGGAAGGATCTTCAGCAGTTTCCAGCCCAGGTCCAGCGTCTCCTCAATGGACCGGTCCGCATGGTAGCCCTGGGAGACGTACTCTTTTTCAAAGGCGTCGGCGAACTGTGCGTACAGCTTGTCAATGTCCGTCAAGGCCGCTTCGCCCAGAACCACCATCAGCTCCTTGGCCTCCTTGCCTCGAGCGTAGGCCGCGAACAGCTGGTTCATGGTGCTGGCGTGGTCCAAACGAGTCTTGCCTTCGCCGATGCCCTTGTCCTTCAAACGGGACAGGGAGGGCAGCACGTCAATGGGGGGCGCGATGTTCTTCCGGTACAGTTCCCGGCTGAGGATGATCTGCCCCTCGGTGATGTACCCGGTCAAGTCGGGGATGGGATGGGTCTTGTCGTCCTCAGGCATGGTCAGGATGGGGATCAGGGTGATGGAGCCGTTCTTTCCCTTCTGTCGGCCTGCCCGTTCGTACAGGGACGCCAAGTCCGTGTACATGTAGCCGGGATAGCCGCGGCGTCCGGGAACTTCCTTCCGGGCGGCAGAGACTTCCCGCAGGGCGTCGGCATAGTTGGTGATGTCGGTGAGGATGACCAGCACGTGCATGTTTTTCTCGAAGGCCAGGTACTCCGCAGCGGTGAGGGCCATGCGGGGGGTGGCGATCCGTTCCACAGCAGGGTCGTTTGCCAGGTTCACAAACAGCACCGTGCGGTCAATAGCTCCGGTCTCCTGGAAGCTTTTCACAAAGAAGTCGGATTCCTCGAAGGTGATGCCCATGGCGGCGAACACCACCACGAAGGGTTCGGTGGTGCCCCGCACCTTGGCCTGCCGGGCAATCTGGGCGGCAAGCTGGGCGTGGGGGAGGCCGCTGGCGGAAAAGATGGGCAGCTTCTGCCCGCGGACCAGGGTGTTCAGGCCGTCAATGGCGGAAACACCGGTCTGGATAAATTCCTGGGGATAGTTCCGGGCGGCGGGGTTCATGGGCAGGCCGTTGATGTCATCCCGCCGTTCCGGCAGGATTTCCGGGCCCCCGTCAATGGGACGGCCCAAACCGTCAAACACACGGCCCAGCATGTCCTCGCTGACGCCCAGCTCCATGCTCCGGCCCAGGAAGCGCACTTTGCTGCTCTCCAGGTTGATGCCTGTGGAGCTTTCAAAAAGCTGCACCAGGGCGTTGCCCTCGTTGATTTCCAGCACTTTGCAGCGGCGCTTTTCCCCGTTGAACAGCTCGATCTCAGCCAGCTCGTCATAGGCTACGTTTTCTACGCCCTTTACCAGCATCAGAGGGCCTGCCACCTCTTGGATGGTTCGATATTCCTTTGGCATCACAAGTCCTCCTTTGCCTGGCGTGCGTCCGCCAATTCTTTCTCCAGCTGAGAAAGCACCTTCTGGTACTCTTCCTCCACCTGGTCGGGCAGGGTGTATTTAAAGCGGCCGATCTGCTCCCGTACAGGCAGGGCCACCAGCGCGGCAATGTCCACTCCCTGCTTCAGGGCTTCCAAACTCTTTTCATAGTAGGCAAGGATCAGCTGCATCATGGCGTGCTGTTTGACAAGGGGCGTGTAGGTGTCCACCTCGTCAAAGGCGTTCTGGTGCAGGAAGTCCTCGCGGATAGACCGGGCGGCTTCCAGCTTCAGCCGGTCCGGGGCGGACAGAGCGTCCATGCCCACCAGCTGCACAATCTCTTCCAGCTCCGCCTCGTCCTGGAGCAGCCCCATCAGTTTGGCGCGAAGGGTCTCCCAGTCCGGGGCCACACTGCCGGTGAACCAGTTTTCCAGGGTGTCCAGATACAGGGAGTAACTGGTCAGCCAGTTGACCGCGGGGAAGTGGCGCTTGTACGCCAGGGAGGAATCCAGCCCCCAGAACACCTTCACAATGCGAAGGGTGGCCTGGGAGACAGGCTCGGAAATATCGCCGCCGGGAGGGGACACGGCCCCGATTACGGACAGGGCGCCTTCCCGGTTTTCGCTTCCCAGGGTGACCACACGTCCAGCCCGTTCGTAGAACTGGGCCAGACGGCTGCCCAGGTAAGCGGGGTAGCCTTCCTCGCCGGGCATCTCTTCCAGACGGCCGGACATTTCGCGGAGAGCCTCGGCCCAGCGGGAGGTGGAGTCAGCCATCAAAGCCACAGAATACCCCATGTCCCGGAAGTATTCCGCAATGGTGATGCCGGTGTAAATGGACGCCTCGCGGGCGGCCACAGGCATGTCGGAGGTGTTGGCGATGAGCACCGTGCGCTTCATCAGGGAGTAGCCTGTTTTGGGGTCCTGCAGCTCGGGGAACTCGTTGAGCACGTCGGTCATCTCGTTGCCCCGCTCGCCGCAGCCGATGTACACCACAATGTCCGCTTCCGCCCACTTGGCCAGCTGGTGCTGTACCACGGTCTTGCCGCTGCCAAAGGGACCTGGCACGGCTGCCACGCCGCCCTTGGCCAGGGGGAAGAAGGTGTCAATGACTCGCTGCCCTGTCACCAAGGGCATATCGGGGGAAAGCTTTTTCTGGTAGGGACGGCCCCGGCGCACCGGCCAGCGCTGCATCAGGGAAAGGGGAACCTCCCGGCCGTTGGGGGTTTCCACCGTGGCCACGGTCTCGGTCACGGTAAAGTCGCCGCCCTGAATGGTTTTTACCTTGCCCAGGATCCCCGGCGGGACCATGATCTTGTGGGTGACGATCTCCGTTTCCTGCACGGTGCCGATCACGTCGCCGGCAGCCACGCTGTCCCCCTGGCTTACGGAGGGGACGAAGGTCCACTTGGGGTCACGCTTCAGGGCGGGCACTTCCACGCCCCGGCTCAGGTTGTTGCCGGAAATCTTCATGATGTCGTCCAGGGGACGCTGAATGCCGTCGTAGATGCTGCCGATCAAACCGGGTCCCAGTTCCACGCTCATGGGTTCCCCGGTGGATTCCACCGGCGCGCCGGGGCCCAGGCCGGAGGTCTCCTCGTAGACCTGAATGGAGGCCTCGTCCCCGTGCATTTCTATGATCTCGCCGATCAGCCGGCGTTCGCTGACACGCACCACGTCGAACATGTTGGCGTTGCGCATGTCTTTTGCGATCACCAGAGGACCGGCCACTTTTTTGATGGTGCCTTTACTCATTTTTATGATTCACCCGCTTCTTTCAGGATTCATTGGCCAGAATATCAGAGCCCACGGCCTGCTCCACAGAGCGCTTCACCATGGCCATTCCCATGCCCGTGTTGCCGGAAAGGCCGGGGATGGGCACCACGGCGGGGAGGGGCCGCTCCCGCAGCCGCTCCAGCTCCTGAGGGATCTGGGCGCAGAGGGCTTCCGTCACGTAGAGCACGGCGTAGTCCTCCTCCGCCAGACGGCGCAGGGTTTTGGCTCCTGTTTCCGCCTCTTCAATGGGGAGCACCTCCAGCCCTAAGGCCCCAAAGCCGTAGATGCTGTCCCGGTCCCCCAGTACCGCGATCTTATACATAGGTTTCCCTCAGTCTTTCCCGGAGCCTGTCATCCTCCAGGCCGTTTCGCTTGCCGGACAGGATGATCCGCACCGTGTCGATTTCCCGCCTTCTTGCCACAGCGTAGGCAAACAGCGGGCCTGCTGTAAAGTATTCACCCTTTTCGCCTTGGATCAGCGCCATGGCCCGGTCATCCCGCCACTTTTCGAAAGCAGAGGCGGAACGCTGGAGCAGAGCCTCTCCTTCGGCGTAGGGGGTTGTGTTCAGGTATTCCAGCAGCTTCTCCATGCCCCGCTGGGCGGCCTCCGCCAAAGCGTTCACGTCCAAACTCTGGCAGGGCGCCAGCGCCAGCTCTAAAAACTGCCGGTTTTTCTGCGCCTTGCAGGCTCGGGCCGCGGTCTGGATATTGGCGGTCGCCACAGTCCATTCGCCGTAACGCTCCAGCACCGGGAGGCCGCTTTCCCGGCCCTGGCGGAGGATCTCCTCCAGGCAAGCCCGGTCGATGAGCACGTCGCACAGCTGGCTGTCTCCTGTCTGGAGCAGCGCCTGGCTGGCTTTCTCGGCCGCCTGGGCCAAAGCGGGGGAGAGGCGGGAAAAATCACGTTCCCGAGCCATGCGGAGCACCTCTTCCGGTTCCCACTGGCCCCCGGGAAGGAATATCCCTCTGGGTTCCGTCTCTGTGGCGGCACACTTGATGGCGGCCTTGATGTTGTTCCCGTCAATGGGAAGCAGCAGCGGTGCAAAGGGGGCGGTGTCCTTGGTCAGTTCCCACAGGAAGTCCCAAGTTTTTTCCTCCTCGGCAGCCAGCAGCTCTTCCGGGGAGTTTGCGCTGTCCCCGCTGCCCCAGCCCTTGTCACGAAGCACCCGAAGGCACTCCTTCTCGTCGGGGCAGGACATGAGCCGTTCCAGGTCGGTTCTTCCCAGCAGGGACGCCTCCCGGGAACGCACCCGCGCCACCGCGTAGATATATTCTTCACTCATGGGCTTCTCCTTTCCCGCCTTACGCTTGGGAGAACAGGATGGCCCCGGCGGCATCCCGAAGCTGGTCGTAAGCGCTTCGGAACAGGGCAGGGAAGGTGCAGTCCATCTCTATGGGGCCGTATACCAGCACAAACCCGCTTTCCAGCTCCCGGGGAGTGGGGGAGACGGTGATCTTCCCCTGGGGCGTTTCCCGGTCCAGCTCCTGCTGGAAATTCTTGGGCATCCGGGCCAAGTCTTGGGCGTTCAGGTACAGGGTGCCCTCTCCGGGAAGGGCGGAACGAACCGCCAATTCCAGAAGGATGGCGAAATACTCCTCCACGGGAGCCTCCTCCAAAGAGGAGCACACGTTGTCCAGGGCTTCCCGGATCAACTGTTGTTTGCAGCGAAGCAGCTGGTCGCGTTTTTCCAGCAATGCCGCGGATTCCGCCCGTTCCCGGATGGCGTCCGCCTGGGCCTGGGCCTCTTCCAGAATGGCCTTGGACTGCCGGTCGGCTTCCCGCTGCGCTTTCTCCAGGCACTCCTGAGCGTCCTGCTTTGCCGCGGCAAGCAGTTCTTCCTTTTGTTTTTCCGCGTCCGTCCGGATCTGTGCCAAAATGGCTTCCAGTCCTGTCATGGGTTCCCCTCCTTTCCAAAAATGGGGCGGGGCGTTAAATGGCCAGTCCGCCGATGCTGAAGATGGAAAGGATGGAGACCAGCAGGGCCAGCACGGCGTAAGTCTCCACCATGGCGGGGAGGATCATGGCCTTGCCGAACTGGTCGGGCTTCTTTGCCAGCAGCGCGATGCTGGCCACAGAGGTCTTAGCCTGCCACTTGGCAGAGATGAGACCCACAATGGCAATGGGCAGGCAGCCAGCCAGGTACAGCAGGCCCTTTGCCAGGCTGATGTTGGGGTCGCCGCCCAGAATGCCGATCTGGGTCAGGGTGATAAAGCCGATAAGCAGGCCGTAGATGCCCTGGGTGCCGGGAAGCAGCTGGAGCACCAGCGCCTTGCCGAACAGGGAGGGGTCCTCCGTCACTACACCGGCGGCCGCCTGGCCTGCCATGCCTACGCCCACAGCGGAGCCGATGCCCGCCAAAAACGTTGCCAACACTGCTCCCAGCAGAGCGAATACAATACCCATAGTGTTCCAATCCATGTTATTTTTCCTCCTTGATCTGAAAATGTCTTGTGTGAGCGGCAAAGGGCTCGTAGGCCCGTCCGCCGCCTTCGTAGAACTTTCCAAAGAACTCCACATACTGCAGCCGGTTGGTGTGCACATAGGCTCCCAGCACATTGATGGCCAGGTTCATGGTGTGGCCGATGAGGAACACCACGGTGAAGAAAATGGCGCCCAACACGCCTCCGCCCAGCATGCTGCCCATCTGGTTGAACACCGTGGCGATGACGCCGGTGGCCAGTCCCAGAGCCAGCAGCCGGGAGTAGGACAGTATATCGCTTAAATAGCCTGAGACGTTGTACAAGCCATACAGGCCTTTCAGCAGCCGTTTAAAGGGATTGCGGGACTCCCGGCCAGCGGTGCACACAATGCCTACCGCGCCCACACCGGCCAAAATCCCCGCCACGGTGCCCACGATTCCAGGAATGCGGAAGGGCAGGTTCACCATGGTGACAAACATTTCCGTGGAGAGCAGCAGCACAATAAGCCCCCCTACCAGCAGATACCAGAACACCACGTCATAGAGGGCGTCGGCGTATTTTTTTCGCCGGGCAAGCTGGTAGAACTGCACCCCCAGTCCTGTGAACAGGTGAACGATGCCCAGGGCAAAGGAAAAGAGCAGCAGCCGCATGGGATCGTCCAAGGGGGTAAACCACAGGGCGGGAATGGTGATCTCCGTGTTGAAGAAGGTTCGGGCGATCACCGGAATGGCGTCGCCGAAGTAGCTTCCAAAAAGCACGCCCCACACTGTGGTGGAAATGCCGCAGAAGAAGAACATCCGCAGGGACTTGCGCAGAGAGCGTTCCATGTTGGGGAACTTCAGCAGCGCCAGCCCGCAGCCCAGCACGATCAGCAGGCCGTAGGCCGCGTCGGAGAGCATCAGGCCGAAGAGAATGTAGTACAGCAGCGCCATCACGGAAGAAGGGTCGATCTCGTTTTTGCCGGGAAGGCTGTACCCCGCCACCACCGATTCCATGGGCGCCGTAAAGAACCCGTTTTTCAGCTTGACTGGGACATCCTCCTCAGGGTCCGGGTCCACAACCTCCGCGGAGAGGGTAAACCTGTTTTCCAGGTCGGAAAGCAGCTGGGGCGCGTCCTCAGCGGGAAGGTAGCCCGTGAGGAAGAACACGTGGGGGCTTTGCCACAGCCCGCCCAGAATCCTGTATTTTTCCGCCCGGACATGGTAGTAGTCAGCGGCCAGGAGCAGCTCCCGCCGCTGGTTTGCCCGGGAAATGATGTCCTTCTTGGCGTCCTCCCGGTCCTGGTCCAGTTGGTGGATCTCCTGCTTGATCTGTTCCGCCTGCTGGGCGGGGGGCAGGTCAGAGGAAAAGGCCGGATAGGTGAATCCCAGGGACCGAAGAGCCTCCTCCACAGGGGCTGCGTCCTGCTTGTGGCACAGGCAGAACAGACAGGTCTGCTGGGGCTGGTGGCTGAGCACCTCCACCTCCACTCCGGGAATCTTGGGCAGAAGCTGGGCCAGCCGGTTCTTCAGCGCGGGCTCGTCCAGGTCCTCAGGCAAAGTCCCGGCAAAAATGCGGCTGTGGGCTGTGCCTTTGGAGTCCAGGGGAATGTCCAGAGACAGCCAGGGCTTCAGGCTTTCCAGCTGGGCTTCCAACCGAAGGATCTGGGCGGAGTCGTCGGCGATCCGCTTTCCCAGGTCAATGATCTCTCTGCCTTTCCCCAGAAGAGCGGGAGCCTTTTTCCAAAGGTTGTCATACTCTTTTTGGGAAACAGGGGGACGGCCCTCCAGAGAGGCGAACATGCTTGTTTTTACGGGAGCGTATTCATCCAGCAGCTTCACGGCCTGTTCCGGGATTTGAACGTTCTGCTCGAATTCCAGGCTGGCCTGGGAGGTATCTGTCCTGGAAAAGAGGGTGTCGGCCTCTTTCGGTGTGTGGACCTCCACCACGCCCCGAAGCTGCAAAAACTCCAGAATGGCCTTGCGCTCCCGCTTCAGGCCATAGAGTTCCAAGCGTTTCATTGGTACGATGGCCACGCTCTCACCTCCTTCTGGGATGGCCCAGAACGATCCGCTCCGCCTCTCGGGCTACCTGCCCTTGACGGGACTGAGCTTGCGCCCGCAATCGTTCCTGCTCCTCTACCGCTTCCCGCTGAATGGCAGCCTTCCGCTTTTCGCCGTCGGCTTTTGCAACGCCGTAGAGGATTTCGGCCCGTTTTTTTGCTTCCTTTACTGCGGCGTGGACCAGCTGCTCGCCTTTGGCAGCTGCTTCCCGGCGCAGGGCTTCGCCTTCGTCTTTTGCCTGCTGGACCGTGTCGCTGGCGTTTTGTTCCGCCTGGTTCACGGCTCGCATGGTTTCTTTAGCCAAGTATTCCACCTCCCCTGTTGTGAACGACAATCCTTCACTTGTGGGAAAAGAAGCCTGTCGTTGTAAAAAAACAATAGTCTTATTATACAGGATGGATGTGTTATTGTCAAAAATAAATTGGATAAAACACGGTTTTTTATAGGATATCAAAAAAACTTTCCCCCATCCGGGAAGGGGGCCTTCTGGAAAAAAGAAAAACAGCAGAAACTGCCGTGAAATGTCATCGCAGTCTCTGCTGTTTTCTGTATGTTGCTGTTTATTCCGTTTCGGAAGTATCCTCGCTGTCGGAGCTTCCCTCACTGGAAGGGGAGGACTCCGTTTCCTCCGCGGAGGAGGTTCCGTTGCGGTTGTTGTCGTCCACCAGAGAGGAGACCTTTACGCTGTCCATGGCGGACTGGTTCAGTTCCACACCCTCCACGGAAGCGGCCTGCTCCAGCACGTAGTCGCTGTACTCCTCGCCCTTCAACTCCGTGAGCAGGGAGAAGAGCTGGTCCTCGTCGCCGGCGATGTATTCGTCGTAATAGTCCTTGACGGAAAGCTTCCGCACCACCAGATAGCCGGAAGTGCTTTCCACAAAGGCGGCTTCGCCTTCCTTCACGGAATTCAGCGCATCGAACACTTCCGTGGACATGTTTTCGGACTTGACGCAGACAGGGGTCATAAAGGAGGAATCCGTGCCGCTTTCCTCAGCGTACTCATCCGCGGCTTCGCTCATGGTCAGGTCGCCCGCGTTGATCTTTTTCACGTAGCCCTCAAAGGTCTCCTTCAGGTCTGCCTTCTCCTCGTCGGTCAGGTCCACGCTTTCCCCGTCCTCGTCGGTGGTGGTCAGGGGAGCGGAGAAGTACTCATAGCTGGTGTAGGCGCCGCAGTAGTATTCCTCCAGGACGCCGTCCTCCAGGGCCAGCTCGCCGCCTTCCCCGTACATGGCCTTCATCACCCGCTGGAATTTCTCACCGTACAGGGCATAGGCCTTCTCGAAGGAATCCTGGGAAATGCCCATGTCCTCCAGGGAGGAGCCGTAGTAGGTCCAGAAGCTGACCGCGGTGTTTTCCACGTTCTCCTGGTCTTCCTCCGTAAGCTCCAGACCGTATTCGTCAAATTTGTCCCCAATGTAATAGTATGCCTGGACATAGTTCAGTGCCAGGTCCTTGATCCACTGCTGGGCGTCCTGACCCTCGATCTCCGCGTCCAGCACGGCGGTCTCGGAGTCCACCTGGTCCGCGGCCTCAATGTAGGCGCTGTACAGGTAGTAGATGTAGGCGCCGATGGGCAGTTCGTCCTCGCCCTGGCGGGCAGCCCAGGTTTTATTCTCATCATAGCAGCCGGCAAAGCTCAGGCACATGGCCAGGGCCAGGGTGGCAGCCGCGATGCGCTTCCAAATGTTTCTCATGGGTGATCAGCCTTTCAAAATAAATGATTTGTTGAAAAGAACGACAAACATTATACCCCACTTTTCCCGGTTTGTCTACACGGAATTTGTAAACAGCCGCTCAGGGGGAGGGGGTGGTATCCTGCATGGCGGCAAGGATCTCTCCCAGGGCCTGTGTGGGGGGAGCCCCCGCCATTTTTACGCTGATGTAGGGCTTGCTCCCGGCGCTCAGCAGCACCCGGCCGCCCAGAGCTTTGATCAGGGGAGCCACCTGCTGCATGTCGAACTTCTCCTTGTAGACCAGCAGGGAATCCCCCTGCTGCTTTACCTCGGTAATCCCCAGCCGGGCGGCGGCGTTGCGGAGCATGGCGATGTCCAGCAGTCCCTTTACCGCCGCGGGGGGCTCTCCAAACCGGTCGATGAGTTCGTCCATCACGTCCATGGCGTCCTCCTGGGTCTCCACTTCGGCGATGCGCCGGTACACGTCCAGGCGCAGGTTCAAGCTGTCGATGTAGCTCTCCGGGATATGCGCCTGCACCTGCATATCCACCAGGCAGTCCTGGTCCACAGGACGGACAGGCTCCTCCCCCTTCATCAGGGAGACTGCCTCGTTCAAAAGCTTCACATACATGTCGTAGCCCACGGCCTCCATGTGGCCGTGCTGCTCCCCGCCCAGCACGTTGCCCGCGCCCCGGATCTCCAAGTCCCGCATGGCGATCTTGAAGCCCGAGCCGAACTCGGTGAATTCCCGAATGGCGGAAAGCCGTTTCTGGGCGATCTCGGACAGCGCCTTGTTGGGGGTGTAGGTCAGGTAGGCGTAGGCCCTTCGGCTGCTGCGCCCTACCCGTCCCCGGAGCTGGTGGAGCTGGGACAGGCCCATCCGGTCGGCGTTCTCAATGATGAGGGTGTTGGCGGAGGGTACGTCCACGCCGGTCTCGATGATGGTGGTGCACACCAGCACGTCGATCTCGTGGTCCAGAAGCTGCCGCCACACCTCGGAGAGCTCCTCCTCGGTCATTTTGCCGTGGCCCACCCCGATGCGGGCCTCCGGCACCCGCTGCTGAATGCGGCTGACGGTGCTCTGGATGGAAGCCACGTCGTTATGAAGGTAATACACCTGGCCTCCCCGGCGCAGTTCCCGGCGGATGGCGTCGGCAATGACCCCGGGATCGTACTCCAGCACATAGGTCTGCACGGGATGGCGGTCATGGGGCGCCTCCTCGATCACCGACATGTCCCGGATGCCGGAGAGGGCCATGTTCAGGGTGCGGGGGATGGGGGTGGCCGACAGGGTGAGCACATCGGCGCTCTGGCACATCTGCTTCAGCTTTTCCTTCTGTGCCACGCCGAAGCGCTGCTCCTCGTCGATGATCACCAGGCCCAGGTCGTGGAATTTCACGTCCTTGGACACCAGCCGGTGAGTGCCCACCACCAGGTCCACGCTGCCCCGCTTCACCCGGCGGAGGATTTCGTCCTGCTGCTTGGGGGTGCGGAACCGGGAGAGCAGTTCCACGTCCACGGGAAAGCCCTCCATCCGGCGAAGGATGGTCTGGTAGTGCTGCCAGGCCAGAATGGTGGTGGGCACCAAAATGGCGCACTGCTTCCCGGCGGTGACGCACTTGAAGGCCGCCCGCAGGGCCACCTCTGTTTTGCCGAAGCCCACATCCCCGCAGAGCAGCCGGTCCATGGGCACGTCCCGCTCCATGTCGTCCTTGATCTCGTTGATGCACCGCAGCTGGTCCTCGGTTTCGTCAAACTCGAAGTGGGACTCGAAATCGTGCTGCCACTCCCCGTCGGGAGGGAAGGGGAAGCCCTTCTGCTGCATTCGCTGGGCGTAAAGTTGGATCAGCTCCTTGGCGATGTCCTTCACGGCGGTGCGGACCTTGGCCTTCTGCCGCTGCCAGTCGGCGCCGCCCAGGCGGTTCAGCTTTACCGCCGAGTCCTCCCGCGGGCCGATGTATTTGGACACCAGGTCCAGCTGGGTCACCGGCACGTAGAGGGTGTCGTTTTTGGCGTAGCGCACCTTGATGTAGTCCTTGGTGACGCCGTTCATCTCCAGCTTGTGGATTCCCTCGAACACGCCGATGCCGTGAGTGGCATGGACCACGTAGTCCCCGGGGGAGAGCTCCGACAGACTGGAGATTTCCTTGGAGTTTTTGTCCCGCTTTACCCGCTTCCGCTTCACTTCCGTCATGCGGCCGTGGGTGATGAGGGCAAAGTTTGCTTCCGGCAGCTCGAAGCCGGCGGAGAGGGAGCCCAAGGTGACGGTGACCGTGCCGGGCGCGGCAGTGGATGCGGTATCCAGCCAGGCAGCGGGGAGACCGGCCTGCTTTAGGTCCTCCGCCAATGCGGCGCCTGCCCGTTCCGTGCCTGCCAGCACCACGCAGGCGCGCCCTTGGTCCAGCAGGGGCTGCAAGTCCTCAACCAGGAGCTGCACGCCGCCGCCCCAGGGGGAGAGCTGCTTGGCGGTCATATTCGCCAGGGTTTTAACGGGGATCTCATAGGTGCCCCGGGCAAACAGGTCTGTGAACAGGGTGGGGGTGCTTTCCGCTTTCCCCAAAGCGTATTCCCAGTCCTCGCTGTACCGGTCCAGGCCCTTGCAGAGAAGCCCGTCGGAAAGGTAGCCTTTCAGGTCCTCGCCCCACTGCCACAGGGTGGAGCGCATCCGCTCCTTCAGCTTGTTCCCCTCGGAGAACACCAGCAGACTGTTTTCCGGCGGGAAATAGTCAAACAGGGTGGCGGTTTCCGGATAGACCAGGGAAATGAATTTGTCCAGGGACCCAATGCGCAGGCCGTTTTTCAGTTTGTCCGCCTCGCTGTGGAGGATTTCTTTGGCCTTGGGGGCCGTTTTCCCCCGGAGGGAGGAGGCCAGTTTCTCAATCTTCTGGGCAAGAACGGCAGGCTTTTCGGGAATCACTTCCACGCAGGGGGCCAGGGTGACCTTCTCCACAGGGTCAGTCCGGCGCTGGTTCTCAATATCAAAGTAGGAGAGGGAATCGATCTCGTCTCCCCAAAATTCCGCACGCACAGGGGCCGTGTCGCTGGGGGAGAAAAAGTCCACGATCCCGCCCCGGTGGCTGAACTGTCCCGGCCCCTCGATCTGGTCCTCCCGGGTGTAGCCGCAGTTGACCAGGGCTTTCAGCAGGTCGTCCATTTCCATTTGGGCGCCTGCCTCCACAGGGAACAGACGCTTTTCCAGCTCCTTGGGGCCCATGGTGTACTGCAGAGCGGCGTCCGCGCAGGCCACAATGCAGTCGCAGCTGCCGCTTTGCAGCTTGGAAAGCGCTTCCAGCCGCAGCCGCTCGTACTCGTGGGAAGTGCCGGTGGTATCACGGAAGTTGAAATCCCGCAGGGGATAGGAGGCGGGTCGCATTCCCAAAGCGGCAAGGTCCTCGGAAAAGCGCTGGGCCTCCGCTTCGTCGGCGGCAAGGACCAGGGCCCGGCGGCCTGTTTTCTGGCACAGGGCAGCCAGAACGCAGCATTTGTGCACTCCGGAAAGCCCGGTTGCCACCATGGGCATCGCCCCATTGCCCAGCGCCTGTTCCAAGCGGATATAGTCCGGCCAGCGCTCCAACGCGCCGCGAATGGCTTTCATAGACGTTCTCCTTCCACAATGAATCTGCTGTCAGCTATTATATAGGTTCATGGCCTTGTCCGTATTCCCGGCCACCATCAGTTCCACTGCCGCTGCCGCGTTGTCCAGGGCAAGGGAAAGGTCTTTCTGCTCCTGAGGAGTGAAGCGGGAGAGGACCCAGTCTGCCAGGTTGTAGTCGGGATGGGGCTTTTTCCCCACGCCCAGGCGGATGCGGGGGAACTGGTCCGAGCCGGAAAGGTAGATGATATTCTTCATGCCGTTGTGGCCGCCGTCGCTTCCCTTGCGGCGAATGCGCAGCTTGCCCGGCTCCAGGTTGATGTCGTCATAGAGCACGATCACCCGCTCCGGGGGCAGCTTGTAGAAGGTCATGGCCTCTTTCACCGACTGGCCGCTGAGGTTCATAAACGTGGAGGGTTTCAGCAGCAGCACCTTCTTCCCGGCCAGGGAGCATTCCCCCACCAGCCCTTTGAATTTCAGCCGCTTGATCTCCGTATGGTGCTTTTCGGCAATTCGCTCCACTGCCATAAAGCCCGCGTTGTGCCGGGTGTTCTCGTATTGTTTCCCCGGATTTCCCAGCCCCACCAGGAGAAATTCCACAGGGCCGGAAACGGGGTTGTTTTTTTGAAAAAGACGAAGCATGGGATGTACCTCCACTAATCTGCAAAATGGCCTGACCGGCAGGCGCGACAACAGGGCGGGCCGGAGCTTCCGACCCGCCTTCGCGTTCTGCGTATACACAGTTTATTATGCCAGAGTTTTTCTCGTTTTGCAAGCCTCCGTTCCCATTGTGCGGAAAAAAAGCCTGTCCGCCCAAAAGTTGTAAAAAATATTTGGTTTTCTTCCATTTTGCTATGGAATTTTGCAAAAGACTTTGCTATAATTCTCAATAGGAAACCCAGCGAAGGGGCTTTTTTGCCCTGCCTGGAGAGTTCCATTCTGCTGTCACCCGGAAGGGCCATGACCACTTGGTCCAGCGTCCGGTTGAACATTATTAGGAGGTAAGATTCCAATGAGCTACAAGTATGTCTATCTGTTCAGCGAAGGCGACGGGTCCATGCGTGAGCTTCTTGGCGGCAAAGGCGCGAACCTTGCGGAAATGACCAAGCTCGGCCTTCCCGTTCCCCAGGGCTTCACCATCAGCACGGAAGCCTGCACCCAGTATTACGAGGACGGACGCCAGATCAACGATGAGATCCAGGCCCAGATCATGGAGTATGTGGGCAAGATGGAAGAGATCACCGGCAAGAAGTTCGGTGACAAGGAAAATCCCCTGCTGGTCTCCGTGCGTTCCGGCGCCCGCGCTTCCATGCCCGGCATGATGGACACCATTCTGAACCTGGGCCTCAACGAGGAAGTCGTGGAGGTTATGGCGAAGAAGTCCGGCAATCCCCGCTGGGCCTATGACTGCTATCGGAGATTCATCCAGATGTACTCCGACGTGGTTATGGAAGTTGGCAAGAAGTACTTTGAGGAGCTCATCGACCAGATGAAGGAAAGCCGCGGCGTCACCCAGGACACCGAGCTGACCGCCGACGACCTGAAGGAGTTGGCCGAGCAGTTCAAGGCTGAGTACAAGGAGAAGATCGGTTCCGACTTCCCCTCCGATCCCAAAGAGCAGCTCATGGGCGCTGTGAAGGCTGTGTTCCGTTCTTGGGACAACCCCCGCGCCAACGTGTATCGCCGCATGAACGAGATCCCCTATTCCTGGGGCACCGCTGTCAACGTGCAGATGATGGCCTTCGGCAACATGGGCGACGACTGCGGCACCGGCGT
>CALWCD010000005.1 GCA_944376265.1 uncultured Clostridia bacterium
AAGTTCAGACAGCCTGTCCTTGGACGGGCTGAGTTGTTGCGCCCTTATGAGGGAAGGTTTTCATAACAAAAAAGAGCGGGACCTGTTTTATCAGATTCCGCTCTGGGTTTGAAAAAATTTTTTTGAAGGGGAAATAAAAAAGCCGGAGTCGAAAAATATACTTTCGATTCCGGCCTTTGCCTGGTGCTTATTCGGTTATTTAATGTGTTTACGTGGGTTCGAATCCCTCCAGATGACGGTGGCATCATCCAAAAACGTCACACCGTGACGGCCTTTTTTTGCTCTTCAAAACGTGAAAAAACCCCGGAATTCCGGGGTTTTTTCGGGGTGGCATCATTTTTGTTCGGCCATCTTGGTGGGCGCTAACGGACTTGAACCGCTGACCCCCTGCACGTCAAGCAGGTGCTCTAGCCAGCTGAGCTAAGCGCCCATTTGTTTTGCTGCCTGATTAGTTTACATGATTCTGCCGAAAAATGCAAGCCCCAATTTGCAAATTCACAAAATTTTTTTGTTTTGCCCCTTGAGATTAATAATTTCTTAAGAAAATCATCGTGTTGTTATTCAATTGTTCACAATATGATTAAAGTGTGCTATAATTGGAACCACTCAATAGGCAGTGGGGAAAAAAGAAGGCTTTTTTTGGCAGATCACAGCCCTGTCCCCGCTTTTGGATCTTCGGTCTGCTCAGCGGTTTTGGGAGACGGTTTGCCGTTTGTAGGCCCATAGGAAAGGAAAAGTTCTTTGTCTGCTTTTTCCGGCAGGGAGAGGAGAGATTTATGGAAACCTTATCGACGATCAACTTCCTGATGGCCGCTCTCTTTGCGGCCTGCTACTGCTATCAAGCTGTTTTCGCCGTGGTCCGCTTGCTGAACAAGCGCAGGACCTTTACCGCCCAGAAGCTGTGCCGGTACGCGGTGCTGATCGCCGCGCGGAACGAGAGCTCGGTTATAGCTCAGCTGGTGGAGAGCATTCGGGGGCAGGATTACCCCTCGGATCTGGTGGATATCTACGTGGTGGCGGACAACTGCACCGACGACACGGCGGCCATCGCCGCGGCCCATGGGGCGCGGGTGTTCCAGCGCCAGAACAAAATGCAGGTGGGCAAGGGGTACGCTCTGCGGTTCCTCCTGGAGAGGATCGAGGAGACCTATCCTCAGGAGCGGTACGACGGCTTCTTTGTCTTTGACGCCGACAACCTGCTGGACCCTCACTACATCACCGAAATGAACAAGGTGTTTTCCAACGGCAACCAGGTGGTCACCGGGTATCGGAACACCAAGAACTTTGGGGACAACTGGATCACCGCCGGCTATGGCCTGTGGTTTCTGCGGGAGTCCGAGTACTTAAACCAGCCCAGAGACTTCCTGGGCACCAGCTGCAACATTTCCGGCACCGGGTTCCTCTTTGCCAAGGACCTGCTGGACGAGCTGGGCGGCTGGGACTACTTCCTTCTCACCGAGGATTTGGAATTTACCGCGGACATGGTTTCCCGCGGGAAGAAGATTGCCTACTGCCACGACGCGGTGTTCTATGACGAGCAGCCTCAGAGCTTCAAGCAGTCTGTCATTCAGCGGTCCCGCTGGGTGAAGGGTTACCTCCAGGTGGTGGCCAAGCGGGGCGGCAGCATGGCCCGGGCCATGATCAGCGAGGGCAGCTTCTCCTGCTACGACATGCTGATGTGCGCCATTCCCGCGGTGGTCATTACGGTGGCAAGCATTGTGCTCAACGGCATCATGCTGGTGGTGGGCATCACGTCCGCCCGTCGGGAAATGGGCGTGTTCTTCATGTCTCTGACCGCGTCCGCCATCAATTCCTATGCCACCATGTATCTGATGGGCATTCTCACCCTGATTACCGAGTGGAAGCGGATCCGCTGTTCCCGGGCCAAGAAGATTGCCTACTCCTTCACCTTCCCCTTCTTTGTGTTCAGCTTTGGTCTGGCCATGCTGATGGCGGTGTTTGGAAACATCGAATGGAAGCCCATCAAGCATTCCGTGGCGCTGTCCATTGGCGATATGGGCAGTGTTTCCCCACAGGAGCTGGGCAAGTTCCGTAAAAACAGAAAACTTTGATTTAACGCTTTATAAACTTGGCCCCTTGTGTTACAATGGTACACGCAAGGGGCCAAGCTGCGCCCGCCAGGCTGAGCCTGGACGCAAGCCGCGCACCGGGGTTTCACCCCAGGGACGGAGCGGGGAAGAAACCCTCGCCGCCCGCGGTTATGGCTGGGGGGAAAGTCCTTCCCAAGCCGCCAGGCTGAGCCTGGACGCAAGTCGCGCACCGGGGTTTCACCCCGGGGACGGAGCGGGGAAGAAACCCTCGCCGCCCGCGGTTATGGCTGGGGGGAAAGTCCTTCCCAAGCCGCCAGGCTGAGCCTGGACGCAAGCCGCGCACCGGGGTTTCACCCCGGGAACGGAGCGGGAAAGAAACCCTCGCCGCCCGCGTTTTTTTGGTCCCAGGAATGGGGAATGTTTTAGAATGACTGCTTTGGGGCAGTTTCATCAAAGGAAACTCTTTGCCCAGCTTCCCGCTGGAGAAAGGATGAAGTCATGGTAACACGGGTATTTGTAGAGAAGAAAAAAGGGTTCGACATCGAGGCCCAGCACATGCTTGCGGACCTGAAAGGCAACCTGGGGATCGGCGGGCTGGAAGAGGTCCGCATTCTGAACCGTTACGACGTGTCCGGCCTGAGCCAGGAGCAGTTCCAGGCCGCCGCCCGGACCATCCTTTCCGAGCCCCCCATGGACAGCGTGTATGGGGAGGACTTTGCCCTGCCGGGGGAATACCGGGTGTTTGCCACAGAGTACCTGCCCGGCCAGTACGACCAGCGGGCAGACTCCGCCGCTCAGTGCGTGCAGCTGCTCACCCAGGGGGAGCGGCCTGCGGTGCTTTCCGCCAAGGTCATCGGCCTGAAGGGTGAGATCAGCGACCAGGAGTTTGAGAAGATCCAGGGGTACCTGGTAAACCCGGTGGAATCCCGGGTGGCTTCCATGGAGAAGCCGGAGACTTTGGAGATGCAGGTGGAAGAGCCTGCGGACGTGGCCCGTGTCACCGGGTTCACCAGCTGGAACGAGGAACAGATGAAAGCCTACTTCGATTCCATGGGCTTTGCCATGACCCTTTCCGACCTGGCTTTCTGCCGGGACTACTTCCGGGACGAGGAGCACCGGGACCCCTCGGTGACGGAGCTGCGGGTGATCGACACCTACTGGAGCGACCACTGCCGCCACACCACCTTCCTCACCCGGCTGAACAAGATTGACATCCAGCAGGGCAGGCTGAGCCAGGCGGTGGAGGCGGCCCTGAAGCATTACCTCTCTCTGCGGGAGGAGCTGTACCAGGGCAAGGACAAGCCCGTGTCCCTGATGGACATGGCCACCATCGGCGGGAAATACCTGCGGAAAAAGGGCATGGTGCCCGATTTGGACGTGAGCGAGGAGATCAACGCCTGCTCTATCGAGGCCCCGGTGACCATCGACGGCAAGACCGAGACCTGGCTGATCCAGTTCAAGAACGAGACCCACAACCATCCCACGGAGATTGAGCCCTTCGGCGGCGCGGCAACCTGCCTGGGCGGCGCCATCCGGGACCCCCTGTCCGGCCGCGCCTATGTGTATCAGGCCATGCGTGTCACCGGCAGCGGCGACCCCACTGTGCCCTTTGAAAAGACCCTTCACGGCAAGCTGCCTTCCCGGAAGATCACCACCGGCGCTGCGGCAGGCTATTCCTCCTACGGCAACCAGATCGGCCTTGCCACCGGCCAGGTCACCGAGCTGTACGACCCCGGATACGTGGCCAAGCGCATGGAGATCGGCGCGGTGATCGGCGCCTCTCCCAAGGCCAACGTGAAGCGGGAAGAGCCCGTTCCCGGGGACGTGATTGTCCTGCTGGGGGGCGCTACCGGCCGTGACGGCATTGGCGGCGCCACCGGTTCCAGCAAGGCCCACACGGAGAAGTCCGTGGAGGTGTGCGGCGCCGAGGTGCAGAAGGGCAACCCGCCCACCGAGCGCAAGATCCAGCGCCTGTTCCGGGACGCTTCTGTTGCCCGGCTTATCAAGCGGTGCAACGACTTCGGCGCCGGCGGCGTGTGCGTGGCTATCGGCGAGCTGGCTCCCGGTTTGAAAATCGACCTGAATAAAGTCCCCAAGAAGTACGAGGGCCTGGACGGCACCGAGCTGGCCATCTCCGAGTCTCAGGAGCGCATGGCCGTGGTGCTGGACCCCAAGGACGTGGAGGAATTTTGCAAAAAGGCTGCCAATGAGAACCTGGACGCCCAGGTGGTGGCCGTGGTCACCCAAGAGCCCCGGCTGCGGATGGAGTGGCGGGGCGACCAGGTGGTGGACCTGTCCCGGGCCTTCCTGGACACCAACGGCGTCACCCAGAACGCGGAGGCGGAGATCTCCGCTCCCCAGGGCTGCGACTACCGGAAGTCCGTGCCGGAAGCCCTTTCCGGAAAAGAGGGTACGGAGGCTTTGAAGGCCAACATGGCCCGGCTGGAGGTCTGCTGCCAGAAGGGCCTGTCCGAGCGGTTCGACTCCAGCATCGGCGCGGCCACGGTATTGATGCCCTTTGCCGGCAAGTACCAGCTCACCCCGGAAGAGGCCATGGTGGCCAAGATCCCCCTGGAGCATGGGGAGACCGACGACGCCACTGCCATGAGCTACGGCTACATCCCCGGTGTGGCCCGGTATTCTCCCTTTATGGGCGCCGCCTACGCCGTGGTGGAGAGCCTTTCCAAGCTGGCCGCTGTGGGGGCCGACCCCCTGAAGGCCCGGCTCACCTTCCAGGAATACTTCGAGCGGCTCCACGACGTTCCCACCCGCTGGGGCAAGCCTGCCGCCGCCCTGCTGGGGGCTTTGGAGGCCCAGCTGGGCATGGGGTTGCCCGCCATTGGCGGCAAGGACAGCATGTCCGGTTCCTTTGAGCACCTGGACGTGCCGCCCACCCTGGTGAGCTTTGCCGTGTCCATGACGAAAGCCAGCAAGACCATTTCCGCCAGCGTGAAGGAGCCCGGCTCCACCCTGGTGCTGCTGCCCATTCCTGAGACGGAGGAGGGCATGCCCCACTGGGAGGCCCTGAAGGCCTACTATCGGGCTGTGCTCACCCATATGGAACTGGGAGACATTGTCTCCGCCGGCGTAGTCCGGGAGGGCGGCGCTGCCGCCGCTGTGCTGCGCATGTGCTTTGGCAGCAAGACCGGCTTCCGGTTCGCCGAGGGCCTGTCCCAGGAGACTCTCTACGCACCCCAGGAGGGCGCTTTGGTGGTGGAGCTTTCCAGCGAGGCGGACCTGTCTGCCGACCCCGCTCTGGCCCCTGTGGTGCTGGGCCACACCACCAGCAAGGAGGACGTGAAGCTGGACGGCGAGAAGATCTCCCTGGACGAGCTTATCGCCGCCTGGATGGGAACCCTGGAGAAGATCTTCCCCAACCTGGCCGAGACCGTGCCCGTGGCCGCCGATGTGCCTCTGTGCACCCAGCGTGAGGGCAAGGCCCCTGCCATTAAGGTGGCCCGTCCCCGGGTGTTCATCCCCGCGTTCCCCGGCACCAACTGCGAAGTGGACTCTGCCCGCGCCTTTGAGAAGGCCGGCGCCGAGACCGAGATCCTGGTGGTGAAGAACCTGTCACCCAAGGATATTGAGGAGACTATTGACCGGATGGAGAAGGCCATCCGCCGTGCTCAGATCATCATGATCCCCGGCGGCTTCTCCGGCGGCGACGAGCCGGAGGGCTCTGGCAAGTTCATCGCCACCACCTTCCGCAATCCCAAGATTGCCCAGGCGGTCACCGATCTGCTGGAGACCCGGGACGGCCTGATGCTGGGCATCTGCAACGGCTTCCAGGCGCTGATCAAGCTGGGCCTGGTGCCCTACGGTAAGATCACCGAGCCTCGTGAGGACGATCCCACCCTCACCTTCAACACCCTGGGCCGCCATGTCAGCCGCATGGTGTACACCCGGATCACCAGCGTCAAGTCCCCCTGGATGGCGGGCGTCCACGCCGGCGACATTCACGCGGTGCCTGTGTCCCACGGCGAAGGCCGGTTCGTGGCCGACGAAAAAGCTTTGAAGAAGCTGATCGAGAACGGCCAGATCGCCACCCAGTATGTGGACCCCGAAGGCACGGTCAGCGGCGACATCCTGTGGAACCCCAACGGCTCTGTGTGCGCCATTGAGGGCATCACCAGCCCCGACGGCAGGGTGCTGGGCAAGATGGGCCACTCCGAGCGCAAGGGCGTGAACCTGTATAAAAACGCCCCCGGCGAGAAGGACCAGCAGCTGTTTGAAAGCGGCGTGAAGTATTTTAAATAATTTCCGGGAAGCGGCTAAAACGCTTTTCCCAAAATGGATAGCAGAAACAGACAGCGTCCCCGACGGAGTGTCCCTCGGGGACGCGTTCCTGCCGGAGCAGGAGAGAAACACATCGCCCAGGAGGTGAGCTTGTGTGAAAGAAATTTTAAGACGTACCTGGGCGGAGATCGACTTGGACGCTCTGGCCCGTGATTTTCAAGCGGTGCGCCAGGCCGCCAACCCCCAAGCCAAAGTGTGCTGTGTGGTGAAGGCGGACGCCTACGGCCATGGGGCCGTGCGCATGGCTCAGGAGTTTGAGTCTCTGGGGGCGGACTGGTTTGCCGTGTCCAACCTGGAGGAGGCCTTGCAGCTGCGGCTGGCGGGGCTGAATCAGCCCATTCTGGTGCTGGGCTACACCCCGCCGGAAGAGGCGGCCGCACTTTCCAAACACAACATTTCCCAGTGCCTGTACAGCCTGGACTACGCCCGGGAGCTGTCCCACTGCGCGGTGGAAGCCGGGGTCACGGTGAAAGTCCATGTGAAGATCGACACGGGCATGAGCCGTCTGGGTTTCTACTACCAGGACATCAGCCGGGACGAGGCCACGGTGCAGGAGGTGAAAACCGCCTGCACCCTGCCGGGGCTGTACCCCGAGGGGATCTTTACCCATTTCGCCGTGTCCGACGAGGGAAAGGAGGGGGACTCCTTCACCATGCGCCAGTTCGGCTGCTTCAAGGAGATGATCGAGTCCCTGCTGCGGGAGGGTGTTTCCTTTGAGGTGCGCCACTGCGCCAACTCCGCCGCCGTGTTCGACTACCCCCTGTCCCATTTGGACATGGTCCGGGCGGGGATTGTCATCTACGGGCTGTACCCCTCCGGGGCCTTGCGGAACCGGCCCCAGCTTTCTCCGGTGCTCTCCCTGCGGTCGGTGGTGTCCCACGTGAAGACTGTGAAGCCGGGGGCCACCGTCAGCTATGGCCGGGTGTTCACCGCAGACCGGGAGATGAAAGTGGCCACCGTTCCCGTGGGCTATGCCGACGGCTATCCCCGCATTTTGTCCACCCAGGGGGCCCAGGTGCTCATTGGCGGAAAGCGCTGTCCCATTCTGGGAAGAATCTGCATGGACCAGCTGATGGCGGACGTGACCGCGCTCCCCCAGGTCCAGGTGGGAGACCTGGTCACCCTTATCGGCCGGGACGGGGAAGAGGAGATCACCGCCGACGAGCTGGCCGCTTTGGAGGGCAGCATCAACTACGAGGTGGTCTGCGGCCTGTCCAAGCGGGTGCCCCGGGTGTACCTGAAGAACGGCAAAGTGGACAGCATCTACAACGCCCTGCTGGGCGACTGACCTGATTGCAGCAGGAAAAGGTCCCTTCCAAAATGGAGGGGACCTTTTTGTTTGGGGAACGTCAAATGTTCTGTGGGGTCGGGAACCATTTCCGGCTTTTCCAGAAAAGGAACCCGCAGCCCAGTGCCAGGAGGAACAAGAGCCCCTCCATGGGCCACACGTCCAGAGGCAGCAGAGCCACGCAGTTGAACAGAGTGTGGCAGAGGATGGCCGCCGGGTAGAGCAGCCACCGCTTGGCAGTGACCGCCAGGAACACCAGCCCGGTGGCAAACAGGTGGAAGAGAATGGCCGACACCCGCTCCAGAATCCCCGCCAGAATCAGGGAAGGGGTCACTGCGGCAAACTGGGCCATCACCAGGTCCAGCTGGTCCTGGGGCAGCAGGGTGGAAAGGCTGTCCTCCCCGAAACCCAGAAGCAGGCAGAAAATCAGGTTGTTCACGTGGGACAGGCCCACCAACAGCATGGTTTCACAGAAGGCGTGGCCCAGCCCGAAGGAGAGGGCGCCTTTCCAGGTGCGGTGTCCCGGCCTGGGGGGCCCGCCGGGATAGGCGGGCTTCCGGGGACCCAAAAGGCACACGCCTCCCAGCCGGGCGGACTCCTCAAACAGCCCGGCGGTGAAGGCCAGCACCAGCCCCAGCAGTGCCGGGGAGGAGGCGGCGAATGTCTGGTACCACTCCTGTGCGGCGCACCACTGGAGCAGGGGAATCCGCAGGATCACCTGGGAGAGGAAAAAGGAGGCAAAGCCCAGGCCCAAAGGCAGCAGGGCAATCTTTTTGGCGGCGCCCAGCACGATGAGCACCACCACAGGGAGAATCAGCGTGCACACCAGGGCCAGAACGAACATCCACACCACGGCAGGGGAAATATCCATAGCGCGCTGCCCCCCTTTATTCCACCAGCAGGGAGAAGGCGAAGTCGAACTGGGCCTCCTCCAGGCGGTACTGAGGCAGCAGCTGGGGACCGCAGGAGTTGGACCCCACGCCGCTCATCTTGTAGTCGATGCACACCACGGTCTCCCCGCAGGGGAACAGCTCATAGTCGTGAGCCTTGGCGGCCAGTTCCTCCTGGGTGTAGGGGGACACGTTGAAGGAGAAGGGCTGCTCCGCTGCGGCGGTGAGGGCGTAGGCGCCATCGGTGAGGGTGACGTACCGGCAGCCCATGTGGGAGGAGTTCTCCTGGGGCATCAGGTAATCCTCGTGCATGGCGTCCACCCGCTGAGCGTAGACTCCCAGCCGGGAAGCCCGGTGCTTGTCCAGGTAGCTCTCGTAGGGGCCGTAGGCGAAGTACTCCACTCCGGCGAATTCCTGGGGCAAAAACAGCCGCAGGCCAAACCGGGGCAGGAAGGGGAACCGGGTGTCCCGCCGGCAGTGGAGCTTCACGTCCACCCGGCCGTTGGCGCTGACGGTCCACACCGCTTCCACCTCCAGGAACTTGGCTACGGACACGGCGGCGATTCCCAGCCGGCAGGAAAGGGTGCTGCCCTCCTGCTCCACGGTGTAGACCCGCACGGTGGGGCGGTCATAGCCTGCCGCCAGCCAGTCCTTCTTGATGTACTGGTCGTTGTCCGTGGGAGCCCGGAAGGTGTTCCACTCCATGGGCCGGGTCAGCAGGTTCCGGTGGTTGTACACCATGGAGGAGAACAGGCCAGTGGCGTTGTTGAACACATAGCGGAAGTTCTCCCCTGTAAAGACCACTTCCTGGGGACCGGCTTCCACCTCCACAGTTCCGCTTTCGTCGGGGGCGTCCAGGAAGAAGGGCTCCTCCGAGAGGACGATCTCGTCAAAGCCCAGGGCATGGCCCGCCTGGTAGAAGGGGCCGTCCTCCTTGGCAGCGGCGAAGAAGGTCACCGTGGCAATGCCGTCCTCAGGCAGGGGGGGCAGGGTGATCTCCCCCTCGCCGTGGGGAGGCAGGCTGGGCACTTCCAGGTTCCCGCCGAACAGGGTCTCCCCGTCCTGGAACACTTCATAGGAAAGGGTGAGGAAGTCCTGAGCGTTGGTGAAGTCCAGGCAGTTGTGGAGCCGGAAGGTGCTGCCCTCCACCCGCTGCACCCGCAGGGGACGGATCACGTTCTTGTATTCCAACAGGCCGGTGTGGGGGGTGCGGTCGGGGTACACCAGGCCGTCCATGCAGAAGTTGCCGTCGTGGGGGAATTCCCCAAAGTCCCCGCCGTAGCGGTAGATGGGCCGGTTGTCCGGGGTGGTGCCCCCGTACACCGAGTGGTCGCACCATTCCCACACAAAGCCGCCGCAGAAGCCGGGATACTTCTCAATAAGCTGCTGGTAGTCCTCCGCGTCCCCGGGGCCGTTGCCCATGGCGTGGATATACTCGCACAGGATAAAAGGAAGTTTCCGGCCGGGAAGGTTCTGGTCCAGGGGACCGCCGCTAAAATAGCTCTCAATGTCCGAAAGGGAGGCGTACATCCGGCTGTACAGGTCGATCATGGACAGGTCGGGGGTCCGGCTGCTGTGGTAGGTGAGGAAGTTTTCGTAGTGGAGCAGCCGGGAGGGGTCGTACTCCTTCACCCACCGGCCGGCGATCTCAAAGTTTTCCCCCCAGCCGCTCTCGTTGCCCAGGGACCAGATCACCGCGGCGGCGTTGTTCTTGTCCCGGATTACGCTGCGCTGCACCCGGTCCAGAATGGCCTTCTGGAACTGGGGGTCGTCGGCGGCGTCTGGGTAGAGCTCCTGGTCGTATCCGCCCAGTTTGGTGGCCATGCCGTGGCTTTCAATGTCCGCCTCGGCGATGACGTAGAAGCCGTACTGGGAGCACAGCTGCAGGAACCAGGGGGCGTTGGGGTAGTGGCTGGTGCGGATGGCGTTGATGTTGTGGCGCTTCATCAGGGCCAGGTCGGTGAGAGCCTGCTGGCGGCTGATGGTGTACCCGGTGACCGGGTCGCTGTCGTGGCGGTTCACGCCCCGGAACTTGATGGGGACCCCGTTGAGGAGCATCACGCCGTCCACTGCCTCGATCTTCCGCAGGCCCACCTTTTGAACGAGGACTTCCTCCCCGGTGGAAAGGGTGAGGGTGTACTGGGCGGGGTGTTCTGCGTTCCAAAGCGCGGGGGCGGAGACCTGAAACACCAAAGGCTCGCCGGTGGAGGAGACACTCCCCACCTGTTCTCCGTTGGGGGAAGTGAGCACGGCGTTTACCTGGCATTCCCCGGAAAGCTCCAGATCCACCGTCACCTGGGCACAGGAAAAGTCCGGGGCGAAGGACTGCTTCACAAAGAAGTCCCGCACATGGTTTTCCGGCCTTGCCAGCAGGTACACGTCCCGGAAAATGCCGCTCATGCGCAGCTTGTCCTGGTCTTCCAGGTAGCTGCCGTCGCACCATTGGAGCACCAGCACCGCCAGGGTGTTTTCCCCCGGAACCAGGAACTGGGAGATGTCAAACTCGGAGGTGGAATGGGACACCTGGCTGTACCCGGCGAACTCCCCGTTGACCCACAGGTAGAAGCAGGAGTCCACCCCCTCGAAGTTCAGGTACCACCGGAAGGCGGCAGAGTCCTCCACCTGGATGTGCCGCAGATACAGTCCGCAGGGATTCTCCTCGGGGACGTAGGGGGGATCGCAGGGGAAGGGGTAGCGGATGTTGGTGTACATGTGGCGGCCATAGCCGTGGTTCTGCCAGCAGGAGGGCACAGGAATCTGGTCCATGTCCTCCTCGTCGAAGGAGAGGCCATCCTCCGGGTCTACGGCGTCCTGGTAGGAGTCGAAGTACTGGAAGGCCCAGAGGCCGTTTAAGGAGATCACCCGGGAGGAACAGCCGTTTTCGGCTTCTTTTTCCCCGGCCCAGGGGATATAATAGCTGCGGTCGGGACAGGTCCCCACATGGAGGACTTCCGGGTCCTCGTGAAAGTGGTGAGGCTTTACATTCATACAACTCTTCCTTTCTGGACTTTACCCCGGAAACATTTGCTTTTTCCGGGGAGAAACGGTATACTTTTATAACCGTAGCTTACAATGATTTTTCTACCCCGTCAATGATTTTTTTGCGGGGAAACAAACCCTTGGGGCGGCGCTGCCGCACCCTTTGGAAAGGAGTGGTTTCGTGGGCGTTGGCGCGCTGGCCGCACTGGCTGTTGGAGGCGTGGTGTTTTTCTGGGCGGGAAAGACCTTTTCCCGCAGCTCCCTGAAGGGGAACCGCTTTGCCTGGGGAGCGTCCCTGCTGTTTCTGGCAGCCCTGGTGCTCCGCCTGGTTTTGGGCTACTGTTCGGAGGGCTTTACCACCGATGTGGACACGTTCAAGTCCTGGGCCTACCTTATCAACACGGTGGGCTTCCGGGAGATCTACCACCAGGACATTTTTCTGGACTATCCCCCCGGCTACCTGTATGTGCTGGCCCTGCTGGACAAGCTGAGGCAGGGGCTGGGCATTGCTATGGAATCCCCCGCCTATTCGCTGCTGCTCAAGCTGCCCTCCATCTTCGCGGACCTGTTCTGCGGAGGGGTGGTGCTGCTTCTGGCCCGGCGGAAGCTGGGGGAGAAATGGGCCCTGTTCCTGGGAGAGGCCTACCTGTTTTGCCCGGCGGTGTTTCTCAACTCCTCCCAGTGGGGCCAGGCGGACTCCTTCTGCACCGCCATTCTGCTGGTGTCGGTGCTGCTGTTCTACCGGGAGAAGTACATCCCCGCGGCGGCGCTGCTGGGAATCTCCATTGCCTGCAAGCCCCAGATGCTGGTGTTTGTCCCCCTGTACCTGTTTGTCACTCTGAAGCGGGGCCACTGGCAGAAGCTGCTGCTGGGCATGGCGGTGACCGCAGCGGCTGTTCTGCTGGTGGCGCTGCCCTTTACCCAGGGGTTCAACTTCCTGTGGCTGTTCCAGCGGTACCAGGCAACTCTGGACTATTACAGCTACTACTCGGTGAACGCCTACAATTTCTGGAGCCTGATCGGCTGGAACTGGAGGGCGCTGCCCTCTGGGCTTGCGGGGGATTTGTGGGACTTTGCCGGACCTGTTCTTGCCACGGCGCTGTGCGGGGTGCTGGTGTTCCGCGCCAAGGACAAAAATGTGATCTTCTACTGCCCCGCCCTGCTGATGGGGGTGATGTACGCCTTCTCCGTTAAGATGCACGAGCGCTATCTGTTCCCGGCGCTGCTGTTTGCTCTCCTGTCCTTTGTGTTCACCGGGGACAAGGGCATGCTGCGAGGCTATGCCCTGCTTTCCACGGTCAACTACGCCAACGTGGCCTATGTGCTGTACCTGTTCCAGAAGTACGTGAGCAATTACGACCCCAATACCTGGACGGTCAAGGTCCTTTCCGCCGCCCAGCTGGCTGCCATCGGCTACCTGGGATGGGTGGGGTTCCGGGTGTTTATCAGAGGGGACATCCGGCTGGGAGAGGCTGCCCAGCCCAGCCCGCCGGTGGACCGGACCCCTGGGAAAAGCCCGTTTGGGAAACGGGACTGGGCCCTGGCGGCGGGGATTACCCTGGTGTACGCCTGCTTTGCCTTCTACCATTTGGGGGATACCCAGACCGCCGTCACCTCCTGGACGCCTGCCCAGGGAGACCAGGTGGTGCTCACTGCGGACGGGGACTGCGACACCCTCATCTACCTGCCGGGCATTGCCCCGGACGATTCCCACTACGCTGCCAGGGTAGGGGTGAACGTCCAGGTGGAGACCAGTGAGGACGGGGTCACCTGGACAGACTGCGGCGCTCTCACCGACGGCAGCGTGTTTGCCTGGAAGCGGTTTTCCCTGTCCACCCCGGGTCGCTTTGTGCGGCTGACCGCCCTGGACGGCAGCGTCACCCTGAACGAGGCCTCTCTGAAGTACGCCGGGGCCTCGGTGGTGGCGAAAGTCACCGGGGAAGGCCCGGGGGCGGAGCTTCTCACCGACGAGCAGAAAGTGGTGCCCCTGGAGGCCACCTACCAGAATTCCACCTACTTTGACGAGATCTACCACGCCCGCACCGCTTACGAGCACATTCTGGGACTGGAGCCCTACGAGAACACCCACCCCACTTTGGGGAAGCTGATCATCTCCCTGGGCATTCGGATCTTTGGCATGAACCCCTTTGGCTGGCGGTTCATGGGGGCTCTGTTCGGGGTGTTGATGCTGCCGGTGCTTTACCACCTGCTGAAGCGGCTTTTCGGGAAATCCAGGCTGGCGGCGGCAGGGACGGTGCTGTTCGCCTTTGACTTCATGCACTTTACCCAGACCCGCATTGCCACCATCGACACTTACGCGGTGTTTTTCCTGCTGCTGATGTACGACGCCATGGTGGTGTTTTTGAAGCGGGACCTGCTTCGGGACAGCTGGAAGCGGCTGCTGCCTCCCCTGCTTCTCTGCGGGCTTTTCACCGGCCTGGGGATTGCCTCCAAGTGGACGGCAGTTTACGGCGCGGTGGGGTTGGCGGTGCTGTTTTTCGGGAAGCTGTACTTCACCTTCCGGGAGGCCCAGCGGGCCAAGGGGGAGCTTTCCCCGGTCCTTCAGAAGTTCGGGAAGCTGTGCCTGTGGTGCTGCCTGTTCTTTCTCCTGCTGCCCTTTGCCATCTATTTTGGGGCGTTCCTGCCTGTCACCACCCTGCCCCACAACGCGGGAAAGCTGTGGTGGGCCTTCTGGAACTACCAGACCACCATGTTTAACTACCACGCCCATCTGGAGGCCACCCATTACTTTGCCTCCCCCTGGTACGAGTGGCCCCTGGACATCCGGCCCATCTGGTATTTCGCCGGGGACACCCAGGAGGGGTACAGCACCATTTCCGCCTTTGGCAACCCGCTGCTGTGGGCGGCGGGCCTGCCCGCCCTGGCGGGGGCGGCGTGGCTGTGGTGGAAAGAGCGCCGTCAGTGGGCCGGCGTGGTGCTCTGCGGGTTCGGCTCCGTGTACCTGCCCTGGGTGCTGGTGCCAAGGCTCACCTTTATCTACCACTACTTTACGGCGGTGCCCTTCCTGGTGATCGCCCTGTGCGGGGTGTTTTTCCTCATTTCCCAGCGGGGTCCCTTCGCCCGGAGGCTGGTATTCCCGGGGGGCGTGGAGTGCACCGGCGCCACCCTGCTGCTGACAGCCTTTACCCTGTTCTGCCTGCTGCTGTTTGTGCTGTACTTCCCGGTGATTTCCGGTTCCCCCACCACCCGGGAATACGCCAACGCCCTGGAGCTGTTCGACACCTGGTACTTCGCCTGAGGTTTTCTTCCTGCCCCTCTTGACTCTCCTCCGGTTTTGCCCTACAATGGACGAAAACTTTTTTCATAAAGGAGGAACTTCCCATGCTTTGCAACGAGTTTGACCCGGACCGCCTGGCAGTCATCAACCCGGAGGAACATCATATTTCCATCCCCGGATTTCCCCAGATGTGCATGGGGATTTTCTCCAAGCCCATTCTGGAGGGCATTCTGGAACGCTTCGGCGGGGAAAAGCTGGTGGACTTGAACTTCTGCACCGGTCCGGTCCCCGTGTACCGGGTGAAGGCCCTAGGCCAGGAGTTTTCCCTGTTCCTGCCCCACGTGGGCGGGCCCTCAGCTGGTTCCATGGTGGAAGAGCTGGCTGCCCACGGCGCCAGGTGCTTTGTGTTTTTCGGCTCCTGCGGCGTGCTGCGGGGGGACATCGCTGACGGCCATTTGATCATCCCCACCGCCGCTATCCGGGACGAGGGCTTTTCTTACCACTATCTGCCCCCGGCGGACGAGGTGGAGCTGGACCCCGCCTGCGTGGAGGCTTGCCGCCAGGCGATGGAGGCCCTGGGGCTGCCCTATGTGGAGGGCAAAACCTGGACCACCGACGCCTTTTACCGGGAGACCCGGGGCAAAATGGCCCGCCGCAAGGAGCAGGGCTGTTTGTGTGTGGAGATGGAGTGCGCCTCCCTGGCGGCGGTTGCCCAGTTCCGGGGGGTGAAGTTTGCGGAGTTTTTCTTTGCTGCGGACAACCTGGACGCTCCGGAGTGGGACGCTCGGGGACTGTCCCTGCTGGGTCAGACCGTGGGGGACCAATGCTTTGCAGCCGCCGTGGAGACCGGGAAGCGGCTGCTGGAACTACACTGAAAAGGAGGAGTTGTGATGGCGCGGATCGCCACCTTTTACGACCACATGCTGGACATTGCCCGGCAGGAAGGAATGTTCCCGGTGGACGCCATGAAACTGGCCCGGGAGCTGGGCGTGGAGGCCCTGGAAGCCTCCGCCAACAACGTGCTGGGCCGGGAGGACGAGGTGGGCCAGGAGCTGGCCATGGCGGACCTGGAGATCGCCACCATTCCCGCCTACTTTGACTTCGGCCGGGACGGGGATGTGGAAAAGCAGTCAACGCCTGTTCTGGAGGCCGCCCAATACCTGGGAGCGCCCAAGCTGCTGGTGATTCCCGGTTTCTTCGGGGAGGGAGATTCCCCGGAGGAGCGGGAAGCCCAGACGGTGCGCATGGAGGAAGGCATCAACCGGCTGGCGGACCTGGCCCTGAACTACGGGGTGTCCCTGGTGATGGAGGATTTCGACAACCGGCTGGCCCCCTTTTCCACCGCGGCAGGGGTCCAGCGGTTCCTGGACCGGTGCCCCGGCCTCTCCTGCGCGTTTGACACGGGGAATTTCCGGTATGCCGGGGAGGATGTGCGGGAAGCCTACCGGCTGCTTCGGGAGGGGATCGGCCACGTGCACCTGAAGGACCGGGCCTACGCCCAGTCCAACGGGGAGGGAGCCACCGTGGCCGTGGACGGCGTGGCGCTGTACCCTGCTCCCGTAGGGGGAGGGGACCTGCCCCTGGAGGAGGTTGTGGCTCTGCTGAAACGTGACGGCTACGACGGCACCTACACCATTGAGCACTACGGTTCCCACAAGGCTCTGGAGTACCTGAAACGCTCTGTGGAGTGGGTGAAGCGCCAGCTGGAGCTGTGAAGTTTCCCAAGCGGTCCTGCCGGAAGGCGGAGCCGTTTTTTTGCGGCCTTTTCCGGGGAGAAAGGGGGAAGGCCTTGCATTTGTTCAGAAATGGTGTAAGATAGGGAAGGCCTGTAAAGGCCTGAAGTTTTTCGTGAAGGATGTGGACGCCGTGGCCGGAGAAAACGACCTGGGCAGAGACAAAATCAGCTCCCTGGTGTGGAAGATCGCCATTCCCAGCATGCTGGGGCAGTTTGTCAGCGTGCTGTACAGCATTGTGGACCGCATGTACATCGGCAATATCCCGGAGGTGGGAGACATTGCCCTGGCCGGGGTGGGAGTCTGCGGCCCGGTGGTGAACCTGGTGGGCTCGGCGGCCTTTCTCATCGGGGTGGGGGGCGCGCCCCTGGTGAGCATCCGCATGGGGGAGGGCAACCTGAAAGCGGCAAAGCAGGTGCTGGCCAACTGCTTTTTCATGCTGTGCGTCTTTTCCGTGGTGCTGGTGGGGGGCATCCTGCCCTTCCGGGAGCCCATGCTCCGGCTGTTCGGCGCCAGCGACGCCACCTATCCCTACGCCCAGTCCTACTTTACCGCCTATCTGTGGGGCACCTTTTTCGCCCTGGCTGCCGCTGGGCTGAACCAGTTTGTCATCTGCCAGGGGTTTGCCAAGGCGGGCATGACCTCGGTGATCCTGGGGGCGGGGCTGAACATTGCCCTGGACCCGGTGTTTATCTTTGTGCTGGGCCTGGGCGTCCAGGGGGCCGCTATTGCCACGGTGATCTCCCAGGCCGCCAGCGCCGCCTTTGTGGTGGTGTTCCTGTTCGGAAAGCGGGTGATGGTGCCCATCACCTTCACCGGCTACGACCTGAGGATTATGGGCCGGGTGCTGACCGTAGGCTTCACCCCTTTCCTCATTGTGGCCATTGACAACGTGATGATCATCGCCATGAACGCCATTCTCCAGAACGCCGGCGGCCCGGAAGGGGACATGCTGGTGACCTGCAACACCATTGTGCAGAGCTTTATGCTGGTGGTGACCATGCCCCTGGGAGGCATCAGCGGGGGAACTCAGGGCATTCTGGGGTACAACTACGGCGCCCGGAAGGTGGACCGGGTGCGCCAGGCCCAGAAGTACATTGTGGCGCTGTGCGTGGGCTATACGGCCCTGATGTTCCTGCTGGCCCGGGTGGCGGGTCCCCTGTTCGTGAGGCTGTTTACCCAGGAGCCTCAGCTGGCCCAAGAGGCCTTTGACGCCATCAAGATCTGCACCCTGGCCATCATTCCCCTGGGGGTGCAGTACGAGCTGGTGGACGGCTTTACCGGCATGGGACAGGTGCGGCTGTCTCTGCCTTTGTCCTTCTGGCGGAAGCTGGTGTACTTTGTGGCTATCTTCCTGCTGCCCATGGGGTTTGGGGCCCGGGCAGCCTTTTACGCTCAGCCCCTCTCCGACGTGCTGGGTCCCCTGGTGACGGTGATCGTCTACCTGCTCACCATGGGGAAGATCTTACGGGACCGGGCGGCTTCCCCCCTATAAAAACCCATGAAAAAAGGGCCTGTCCAGGGAACAGGTCCTTTTTTCTGCATATGGGAGAGTTATTCGCCCAGCATGGTGATCACATGACGGGGGCAGGCCTCCACGCACTGGCCGCAGGCGGTACATTTGGCAGGGTCCACCTTGGCCACGCCGTTTTCCACAGTTACGGCGCCGAACTGGCAGGTGCGCACGCACTTGCCGCAGCCGATGCACCCAATGGCACACACCTTCAGGGTGTCCTTGGCCTTGTCGCAGTTGGAGCACCGCACCACGGCCTGCTGCTTCAAAGGCACCAGGGAGATGATCCCCTTGGGGCAGGCGGCAACGCACTTGGAGCAGCCCTTGCACTTTGCGGGGTCCACCCGGGCCAGGCCGTTGCAGATCTGGATGGCGCCGTACTCGCAGGCCCGCAGGCAGTCGCCCATGCCCATGCAGCCGTACCGGCAGGAGGTGATGCCCCCCGCCAGGAAGGCAGCCGCGGAGCAGCTCTGAATGCCGTCGTACACCATTTTGTCGGTGGTGTTGTCGTAGCTGCCCAGGCAGTGGACCAAAGCGGTTTTATACTCCATGTTCACCTGGCCGCCGCCCAGAATTTCCGCGCACTTCTGGGCCACCTCCGCTCCGCCGGGGGAGCAAAGGCCGGGCTGGGCCTCGCCCTTGGCCATGGCCGCCGCGTAGCCGGGGCAGCCGGAGTAGCCGCAGGCGCCGCAGTTGGCTCCGGGGAGCACTTCCTCCAGAGCTTCGGCCTTTTCGTCCTTGGGCACCGCCATGACGATGGAGGCCACCGCCAGAATCACGCCGGCCAGCAGGCCGATGATGCCCACAATGAGAATGGGGGTGATGATTTCCATAGCAGTTTCCTCCCTTTACAGCAAGCCGTCCACAACGCCGTTAAAGCCCAGGAAGCTGACCGCTACCAGGGAAGCCGCCACCAGAGTGATGGGCAGGCCCTTGAACGTCTCGGGGATGTCGCAGTTTTCCAGGCGCTCCCGCACGCCGGCGAAGAGCACCATGGCCACCAAAAAGCCCACGCCGGAGCCAAAGGAGTTGACCAGGGACTGGAGGTAGCCGAAGGAGGGGTCCTCCGCGCCCTTTTCCAGCACCAGCATGGTCACGCCCAGCACGGCGCAGTTGGTGGTGATCAGCGGCAGGTAGATGCCCAGAGCGTTGTACAGGGGGGGCATGTACTTGCGCAGCACGGTCTCCAGCAACTGCACCAGAGCGGCGATGACCAGGATAAACACAATGGTCTGCAGGTAGGCCAGACCGTTAGGCACCAGCAGGAACATGTACAGGGGCCAGGTCACGGCGGTGGCGATGACCATCACCACGGTGACGGCGCAGCTCATGCCCACGGCGGTGTCCAGCTTTTTCGAAACCCCCAGGAAGGGACAGATGCCCAAGAACTTGTTGAGCACGTAGTTTTCCGTCAAAATGGCCGCCAGGAAAATGGCCACCAGAGATTTTATGGTTTGCGCGTCCATCAGTTCGCGGCCTCCTTTCCGTTATCTTTCTGCTGGAGCTTCTGGCAGGAAGCGGCCAGGGGGCAGGCAGCGCATCCGGTGGATTCCGGTGCTTTGCCCTCCTTGGAGAGTTTGCCCGCCAGGGCGATGAGCATGCCGAAGACAAAGAAGCCTCCGGGAGGCAGCAGGAAGATGATGATGGGCTCCATGAAGCCGGAGAATACGGGAATGCCGAACACGGTGCCGGCTCCCAGCAGCTCCCGGATGATGCCCATGGCAAGCAGGGTGGCGGTAAAGCCCACGCCCATGCCAAGGCCGTCCAGCAGGGAGGGGAGGACCTTGTTCTTGCTGGCGAACATTTCAGCCCGGCCCAGAATGATGCAGTTGACCACGATCAGGGGCAGGAACACCCCCAGGGCCTTGTCCAGAGAGGGGGAGAAGGCCTTGATGAACAGCTGCACAATGGTGACGAAGCCCGCCACAATGGTGATGAAGGCGGGAATGCGCACCTTGTCAGGGATGACCTTGCGCAGCAGGGAGATGACCACGTTGGAGCACACCAGCACAAAGGTGGTGGCGGCGCCCATGCCAATGGCGTTGGAGGCGGCGGTGGTCACGGCCAGGGTGGCACAGCAGCCCAGCACCAGCCGCAGCACCGGGTTTTCCTTGATGATGCCCTTGGTGAATTCCCGCCACAGGGAAGTGTTCTTTTTCTCCATCTCAGGCGCCTCCTTTCACAGCGTAATATTGGTCGATAGCCTGGTTCACCGCGTTGGTGACGGCGGTGGAGGTGACCGTGGCGCCGGTCATGGCCTCGATCTGGCCCTCAGCAGGAGTCTGGTACTTGATGACCGAGAGGCCCCCTTCCGGCGCGGGCTGGAGGTACTGGTTCAAAAATTCCGGCTTTTCCGCGTTAGCGCCCAGGCCGGGAGTCTCGTCGTGGGAGAGGATCACCACGCCGGTGATGGTTCCCTCCACGTCGATGCCGGTCATTACGCTGACCGTGCCGCCGTAGCCGCTGGCTCCTGTCTCGAACACGTAGCCCACCACTTCGCCGCCGGCGGTGCCGGTGTAGTAGGCGCCGTCGTCCTGGGACTCAAAGGCTTCCGCAGCGGGGAGAACGATCAGCCGGGAGGCTTCGGCGTTCTGCGCTTCCAACTCTTTGATGCGGTTTTCCGTAAGCAGGTTGGTGCCCGCCAGAGCGGCGGAGACCACCACACAGATGACAAACAGCACAAAGGTGGGTTTCAAAATGCTTTTGGCGTCCAGTTTCATCCTTTGGCGCCCCCTTTCTTGGCCTTGGGCAGGGAGCCGAAGGGCCGGGGCTTGATGTACCGCTCGATAAGGGGCGTGAGGATGTTCATCAGGATGATGGAGTAGGACACGCCCTCGGGCAGGGAGCCGAATTCCCGGATGATGATGGTGAGCACGCCGCAGCCGAAGGCGAAGACCACCCGGCCCCAGAAGTACAGGGGACTGGTGGTGTAGTCGGTGGCCATGAAGAAGGCGCCCAGCATCAGCCCGCCGGAGAGCAGGTCGAAGAGGGGATCGCGGCCTAAAAGGGCGGAAAACACTGCCGCGGTGGCCAGGTAGGTGACGGGGATCACCGGGGAGATCACCCGGCGGACAATGAGATAGATGCCGCCGATGAGCAGGGCCAGAGCGCAGGTCTCGCCCAGGCATCCGCCGGTGTTGCCCAGAAACAGGTCCAGGTAGGAAGGAAGGTCCCCGCCGCCCTCTTTCAGAATGCCCAGAGGGGTGGCGGTGGTCACCGCGTCGGCGGTGGCGGCGTAGTCAAAGGGCTGCACCCAGTGGGTCATCCGGGAGGGGAAGGAGTTCAGCAGGATGATCCGGGCGGTGAGGGCCGGGTTGACAAAGTTCTGGCCAATGCCGCCGAACATCTGCTTGACCACCACAATGGCCGCCACGCTGCCGAAAATGGCAATGAGGGGATTGATGGTGACCGGCAGGTTCAGCGCCAGCAGGATGCCGGTGACCACGCAGCTCAGATCTCCCACGGTCTGAGGGCGCTTCATCACCCGGCGGGACAGGTATTCGCTGAGGACACAGGCTGCCACGCAGGTGACAATGACCACCGCGGCCCTGGGCCCGAATAAGATGACGGAAGCGATCATGGCGGGAGCGAGAGCGATGATCACGTCCAGCATGATGGTTTGAGTGGTCTTCCCGCCGTTGAAGTGGGGGGAAGAGGATACGATCAATTTATCCAATTTTGAATCCATCCTTTCCGGAAAGCTTACAGGCTGACAGGCAGAGCGCCCTCACTTTTTGGCGGCCCTTCGGACGTAGCTCTTGCCCAGGCGGATGGCCTGGACCAGCCGCCGTCCCGCGGGACAGGAGAAGGCGCAGCAGCCGCACTCCATGCAGGTCATGATGTTCAGGGCGTTCAGGGCGTCCACGTCCTTGCGCTCCGCAGCCTGTTCCAGCTTGGTGGGCATCAGCTCCATGGGACATGCCGCCACGCAGCGGCCGCAGCGGATGCAGGCGGTGGGCTGGCGCAGGGCAGCGTCGCCGGCGTCGAAAGCCAGAATGGCGTTGTTCTGCTTTAAAATGGGCAGCTCGTCGCTGGTGATGGCTACGCCCATCATGGGGCCGCCCATAATCAGCTTCCGGGCCTCCGTCTTGTAGCCGCCGCAGAAGGCCACCACATCCTTGATGGGAGTCCCCACCGGAACGATAACGTTCTGGGGATGGGCAATGGCGGAGCCGTCAATGGTGACCCGCTTCAGGGTCAGGGGCATGCCGGTGCGCATGTAGCTTGCCAGGAAAGAGATGGAGGCGATGTTCATCACCAGACATCCCACGTCGGCGGGGAGCTTGCCCTCGGGGACTTTCCGGCCGGTGCAGGCCTGGACCAGCACCTTTTCCGCGCCCTGGGGGTAGCGGCTCTTCAAGGGGAGCACCCGGACCTGGTCCAGCGGGTCCCGCTTGGGGTCGTCGGCAGTCTCTTTCAGCTTCTGGATGACATCGGGCTTGTTGTTCTCCACGGCGATGATCACCCGCTGCACCCCCAGAATGTCCTTCACCTTGTACACGCCGTCCAGCACGTTCTGGCCGTTTTCCAGGGCTTCCCGGTGGTCGGAGGTGACGTAGGGCTCGCATTCTGCCACGTTGACGATGAGGGTGTCGATCACCTTCCCCTCGGGGACGTTCAGCTTCACATGGGTGGGGAAGCCGGCGCCGCCCAGGCCCACCAGACCGGCGGATCTTGCCGCGGCGGCCAGCTCCTCCTTGGAGGTGATGGAAGCGGGAGGATAGATGTTGGGGTCGTGCTCCATTTTGCCGTCGGACTCCACCACCACGGCCTGGGTCATCTGGCCGCCGGTGAGCATAACGGAGGTGAGCTCCGTCACCGTGCCGGAGACGGAGGAATGTACAGGGACGCAGACATAGGCATCGTTGTCGCCCACCACGGTGCCCACAAAGACGTGGTCTCCCTTTTTCACAGTGGGAATGCAGGGCGCGCCGATATGCTGCTGCATGGGCAAAATGACCTTTTCCGGAGGCGGCATGGTGGCAGTGGGGATGTCCCAGGTGTTTTTATGATGGGGCACCGCCGCGCCGCCATGGGTGCGGAAAGGATGTTTTGGAAACTCCATTGCTTCATTCCAGCCTTTCGTAGGATCGGTCGGAGAAAATTTTCTCCAAATACCATTGTAACCGAAAAAAAGACACGCCGCAAGCGGTGGGCGGATAAATATTAATTTGTCAAAGAAGGGCTCCGCGAAGCGGCGGAAGTTTTTCGCCGGCCTTTTTTCAAAAAAGGCCGCCAGGTGTGGAGCGGAGCTCCACGGCCTGAAAAGGCGGCCCGAAAAGGCCCGCAAAAGAGGAAGGAGGAAAACAGGGGCGCAGCCCCGCTTTTTCCGGCCGGGGAGGAGATTCCGCGAAGCGGCGGAAGTTTTTCGCCGGCCTTTTTTTCGAAAAAGGCCGCCAGGTGTGGAGCGGAGCTCCACGGTCTGCAAAGGCGGGCCGAAAAGGCCCGCAAAAGAGGAAGGAGGAAAACAGGGGCGCAGCCCCGCTTTTTCCGGCCGGGGAGGAACCCTTGTAAAAAGAGAGCTACATGGCATGAAAAAACAGAGGGTAGTGTCCGTACAAAGACACTGCCCTCCGTGGAGTTTTTCAGATAAAATATGTGGGAGAATTTTTGGCATGGAGGAAATCTATGAGAGAATTTCATATTCCCGCCGCTGCTGGCCGCACAACAAAATCCATTCGATTCCCCAATAGGATGATCTGTGAAGTAGAACAAGTGCTCCAAGGAACAGAGTGCAGCTTTTCTGCCTTTGTGGTCGAAGCAGTTCGAGTGGCGCTGGACGATTTGCGGGAACAGGGGACCTTAGGCTCACTTCCGTAAGCAGGGACCAAAGATGTCACTTTCCCTCCGCCGCCTTTTCCCGGCTGACCATCTCCCGCCAGATGGTCAGCAGCATGGTGATGTAGCAGGCGGCGCCGCCGATGAAGTTGGAGATGGGCTCCGCCAGGAACACGCCGGTGACCCCCAGCCCGAACAGCCGGGGCAGCAGCAGTGTCAGGGGCACCACAATGACCACCTTCCGGAACAGGGAGAAGAACACCGCCTGCTTGGACCGGCCCAGCGCCACTGCCGCCGACTGCCCCGCCATTTGGAAGCTCATCATGAAGAAGCCGAAGAAGTAGATGTGCATGCTGGGCACCGCCGCCTCCCGAAGGGCCTCCTCGCTGCTGAACAGGCCGATGAAGAACCGGGGGAACAGGAACAGCATCAGCCACACCAGGGTGGTGTAAATGACGCACAGCACCGTGATGAACTTGATCCCCGAGCGCACCCGGCGGTATTTTCTGGCGCCGTAGTTGAAGCCCACCACCGGCTGGCCGGCGTTGGTCACCCCGTTGATGGGGGTGGAGACCACTTCCCGCACGGAGTTGAGAATGGTCATCACCCCCACGTACAGATCGCCGCCGAAGGTCTGCAGCGTGGAGTTGCAGGTGATCTGCACAATGCTGTTTGTGATGGCCATGACAAAGCTGGAAAAACCCAGAGAGACGATTTTCCACACCAGTTTCAGGTCCAGCTTCATGCTCCTGCGCTCCAGCCGGATGAGAGTGCGCTTCCCCAGCAGGAAGGATACCGCCCACACCGCCGAGACAAACTGGGAGATCACCGTGGCCAGAGCCGCCCCCTGGACACCCATGTTCAGCACAAAGATGAACAGGGGGTCCAGCACAATGTTGATCACCGCCCCCAGCAGGACGGTCATCATCCCCTTGCGGCCGAAGCCCTGGGCGTTGATGAAGTTGTTCATCCCCAGCCCCAGCATGACGAAAATGCTGCCGCACAGGTAGATGGTGATGTAGCCGTCGGCGTAGGGATAGGTCACGTCGCTGGCTCCGAAGGCGTAGAGCAGGGGCCGCTTGATCAGCAGGATCACCGCGGTGAGCACCACCCCGGTGCCCACCAGCAGGGCAAAGGTGTTCCCCATGATTTTCCGGGCCTTGTCCAGGTCGCCCCGGCCCCGCTCCATGGAGAACAGGGGAGAGCCCCCCATGCCGAACAGGTTTGCGAAGGCGGTGACAATGGAGATGATGGGAAAGGTGAGCCCCACGCCGGTGAGGGCGTGAGCGGCGGCGTTGGGAATGTGGCCGATGTACATCCGGTCCACCACGCTGTACAGCACGTTGATCAGCTGGGCCACCGTCATGGGGATAGCCAGCCGGAGAATGTTGCCGGAAACGCTGCCTTGGGAGAAGTCGCTTGTATTGGTCATGAAGCAGTTCGCGGTCCTTTCTGGGAGGATAGTTGATTTTTCAACCATATTTTACAGGAGTTTCACAAAACTTGCAAGCCTCCGGGCCGGTTGAAAGCAGCCTCCCCAGCTTCGAACGGCCATCTAAAAAACATGTTTGGGGTTCTTTTCTTTTTTGGATAATTGTGACAGAGAGGGAGAGAAATGGGCCCGGCCAATGCCGGAGAAACCCCGGAGTTTGGCCAAATTCGGTCTTTTCAAAGGGGGTGTTTGATGGTATAATAAATCGGTTAATGACAACGAGCGAGATTTCAGCTTTCCAGAAGGGAAGGCTGTTGTAAAGAAAGGATCGATGGGATACCATGGCAAAGAGAGAGAATTTACGCAACGTGGCGATCATCGCCCACGTAGACCACGGCAAGACCACCCTGGTGGACCAGCTGCTGCGCCAGAGCGGCGTGTTCCGCCAGAACGAGGCGGTGGCCGAGCGGGTGATGGACTCCGGCGACCTGGAGCGGGAGCGGGGCATCACCATCCTCTCCAAGAATACGGCGGTGATGTACAAGGACACCAAGATCAACATTGTGGACACTCCCGGACACGCGGACTTCGGCGGGGAAGTGGAGCGGGTGCTGATGATGGTGGACGGCGTGCTGCTTTTGGTGGACGCCTTCGAGGGCTGCATGCCCCAGACCCGGTTCGTGCTGAAAAAGGCCCTGGCCCTTGGAAAAAAGCCCCTGGTGGTTTTGAATAAGATCGACCGTCCCGGCGCCCGTCCTGCGGAAGTGGTGGACGAAGTGCTGGACCTGTTCATCGAGCTGGGCGCCAACGACGACCAGCTGGATTTCCCCGTGGCTTACGCCTCCGCCCGGGACGGCTACGCCACTCTGGACCCCAACGAGCCCGGCACCGACATGAGCCCCCTCTTTGAGATGATCCTCAGGGAAGTGCCCGCGCCGGAAGGGGACCTGGAAGGCCCCACCCAGGTGCTGTTCTCCAACATCGACTACGACGAGTATGTGGGCCGCATCGGCATTGGCCGGGTGGAGCGGGGCTCCATTCGGGTGGGCCAGACCGTCACCATCTGCGGCGGCGGTGAGGACCACCACCAGAACGCCCGCATTACCAAGCTGTACCAGTTCGAGGGCTTGAAGCGGGTGGAGGCGGAATCCGCCCAGCTGGGGGATATCATCGCCGTGTCCGGCATTGCCGAGCTGAACATCGGCCAGACCGCCTGCGACGTGGAGCACGTGGAACCCCTGCCTTTCGTGAAGATTGACGAGCCCACCGTGTCCATGATGTTCATGGTGAACAACTCCCCCTTCGCCGGGCGGGAGGGCAAGTACGTCACCTCCCGGAACTTGCGGGACCGGCTGTTCAAAGAGGTGGAGACCAACGTGGCCATGCGGGTGGAGGAGACGGAATCCTCCGACACCTACAAGGTTTCCGGCCGGGGCGAGCTGCATCTGAGCATCCTCATCGAGCAGATGCGCCGCCAGGGCTACGAGTTCCAGGTGTCCCGCCCCACCGTCATCTACAAGGAGAAGGACGGAAAGCGGCTGGAGCCCATGGAGCTTCTGATGATCGAGGTGCCCGACAACTACGTGGGGGCTGTCATGGAGAAGATTGGCTCCCGGAAAGCGGAGCTTCTGAATATGGGCTCTCGGGAGTCCGGCACCACCCATTTGGAATTTAAGATCCCCGCCCGGGGCCTGATGGGCTACCGTTCGGAGTTCCTGACCGACACCAACGGCAACGGCATTATGAACCACGTGTTCGACAGCTACGAGCCCTACAAGGGAGATATCCAGCAGCGGGTCCAGGGGTCCATTATCGCCCATGAGACCGGCGAGTCCACCGCCTACGGCCTGTTCTACGCTCAGGAGCGGGGCCGGCTGTTTATCGGGCCTGGCGTGGAGGTCTACGAGGGCATGATCGTGGGCGCCAACCCCAAAACCGAGGACATCACCGTGAACGTGTGCAAGAAAAAGCACGCCACCAACACCCGCGCTGCCGGCTCCGACGACGCGTTGAAGCTGACTCCTCACTCGGTGCTGAGCCTGGAGCAGTGTTTGGAGTTCATCGCCGACGACGAGCTGGTGGAGGTCACCCCCAAGAGCATTCGCATGCGCAAGGGCATTCTGTCCAAGGAACTGAGGATGAAGCAGGCCAGCAAGAAGAAATAAGCGCCAGCCCACCGCCCCAAGGCGCGAAGGGAGGGCGCAGGCACTGCGCGGAAAGGAGACGACCGGTTGGATATTGTCATTTTGGACCTGGAGTGGAACGGCACTTACAGCCGGCGGCTCAAGGGCTATATCAACGAGATCATCGAGTTCGGCGCCGTGAAATGCGGCTCGGACCTTGTGGAGAGATCCACTTTTTCCTGCTTTGTAAAACCCCAGGTGGGAAAGCATATCAGCAGCACCATCCAGAGCCTGACCAGCATCACCGACGAAAACCTTACCGACGGCCTGCCCTTTATGCAGGCGGTGAGCCGGTTCAAGCGGTGGGCCGGGGACTGCGTGGTGATGACCTGGGGCACTTCGGACATTCTCACCCTCATTGAAAACTGCCGGTATTTCAGCGGGGACGAGACCGTGCCCTTCCTGTCCCGCTACTGCGACCTGCAGGTGTTTGCCCAGGACCGGATCGGCCTGGGGAGAAAGGAGCAGGTGGGGCTTTCCAAGGCGGCGGAGCTTTTGGGGGTGGATATGTCCGGCATGGACCACCACCGGGCCCTGGACGACAGCTGGATGACCCTGGCGGTGCTCCGGAAGGTCTACGATCCCAAGGCCATTGCCCCTTACATTGACGAATGCGACCGGGAGTTCTACCGGCGGATCACCTTTAAGACCACCTATGTGTGCGACCTGCACAGCCCCCTGGTGGAGAAAAGCCACCTGCGCTTCCCCTGCCCCAAATGCGGGGAGGAGAGCCGGAGGCTCACCCGGTGGAGTTTGAAAAACAAAAGCTTCCGGGCGGATTTCCGCTGCACCCGCTGCGGCCACCTGTTCGCCGGAAGATTGACCATCAAACAGAAATACGAGGGACTTACCGTGAACAAGAAAACTTTCCCCCTGCCGGATATTGAAACGCCTCGGGAGGCCGTCCCCGGCCCTCTGGGCGCCATGGAACTGGAAGTGGTCCAAGGCGTGGGCCTGCTGCGCTTTGGGGGCTGGAACGGTCTGGAGGGGGTAAACCACGCCTTTACCACCAGGATCGGCGGGGTGAGCCAGAAGGAGTTTGCCTCCATGAACCTGGGCTTCGGCCGGGGGGACGACCCGGAAAAGGTGGCGGAGAATTACCGCCGGTTCTGCGCCGCCGCCGGCTTTGATCCGGACTCTTTGGTCTGCGGCGCCCAGGACCACCACATCAATATCCGCCGGGTGGGGAAGGACCAGCGGGGGATCGGCATCTGGCGGGAGAAGGACATGGAGTCTGTGGACGGCCTGTGCACCGACGACCCCAGCGTGACCCTGGTGATCTACTGCGCCGACTGCGTGCCCCTGTACTTTGCGGACCAGGAGCACAAGGCCATCGGCCTGGCCCACGCCGGGTGGCGGGGCACTGCCGCCGGCATGGCGAAAGCCATGGTGGAGCGGATGGCGAAGGAGTTCGGCACCCGGTCGGAGGCCTTGAAGGTGGCCGTGGGGCCCTCTATCTGCAAGGACTGCTTCGAGGTGGATGAGCCGGTGGCCGTGGAGTTTTTGAAGCTCCCCCGGTCTGAAACCTTCGTCACCGGCCCGGACCGGGAAAAGTACCATGTGGACCTGTGGGAGTGCAACCGGCAGTATCTCCTCTCCGCCGGGGTGAAGGCGGAGAACATCACCGTGGGCGGCGTGTGCACCATGTGCGAGAGCGATTTGATCTTCTCCCACCGAAAGACAAGAGGCCAGCGGGGCAGCAACTGCGCCATGATGGCCCTTCAGGGAGAACAGGCATGATTCCCGCCTGCAGCCTGTGCCCCAGAAACTGCGGGGCCCCGCGGGGTGAAACAGGCAGAGGTGTGTGCCGCAGCGGAGAGGCTGCCCGGATTGCCCGGGCGGCCCTTCACTTTTGGGAGGAACCTCCCATCAGCGGGACAAAAGGCAGCGGGGCGGTGTTTTTCACCGGCTGCACCCTGGGGTGCGTGTTCTGCCAGAACGGGGAGATCAGCCACGGTCCCAACCGGGGGAAAGAAGTGACGCCGGAAGAGCTCAGCGAGATCTTCCTGTCCCTGGTGGAACAGGGGGCCCACAACATCAACCTGGTGACGCCCACCCACTTTGTGCCCCAGATCCGGGAGGCGCTGCTGCTGCGCAAACTGCCGGTGCCGGTGGTGTACAACACCTCCGGCTACGAGAAGCCTGAGACACTGAAGCTGCTGGCCGGCCTGGTGGACATCTACCTGCCCGACTACAAGTACGACGACCCCGCCCTGGCCAAAGCCCTCTCCCGAGCGGAGGACTATCCCCAGAGGGCCCGGGAGGCCATTGGGGAGATGGTGGACCAGGTGGGGCTTCCCCAGTACGGGGAGGACGGCCTGCTGAAACGGGGAGTGCTGATCCGCCACCTGATTCTGCCCGGCCACACGAAAAACTCCATTGCCTGCCTGAAGCGGATCAAAGAGGAGTTCCCCGGGGTGCCGGTGAGTCTGATGGCCCAGTACACTCCCTGCGGGGACCTGGAATCGTTCCCGGAGCTCCAGCGGCCCATCACCCGGCGGGAGCAGCAGAAGGTGGAGGACGCCCTGTTCCACCTGGAACTGGAGGGCTTCACCCAGGCCAGGACCGCCAAGGGCAAAAACTACATACCGGATTTTCACAGTTTTGAAGAAACGCAAGGGGGACAAGGTCCCCAAGGAGGTCGCCATGATTCAGAAACTGTTTGACTTTATCGAGCAATCCCCCACGGCCAGCCATACGGTGGCCACCGTGGAAACCATGCTGGAGACCAGTGGGTTCCGGACCCTTTCCGAGACGGAGCCCTGGCGCCTGGAGCCGGGAGGCAAGTATGTGGTCACCCGGGGCATGAGCGCCCTGGTGGCCTTCCAGGTTCCCAAGCTGGACTTCCACGGCTTTTCCGTGGTGGCGCCCCACGGGGATTCTCCCTGCTTTAAGATCAAGGAGAGCCCGGAGCTGCGGGTGGAGAACCAGTACACCAAGCTGAATACCGAGGTGTACGGCGGCATGCAGCTGGCTTTGTGGACGGACCGTCCCCTTTCTGTGGCGGGCCGGCTGGCGGTGGCCACGGAGGAGGGAGTGAAAGGGGTCCTCTGCGACATCCGCCGGGACCTGTTGGTGATCCCCGGGGTGGCCATCCACATGAACCGGGCTGTCAACGACGGAGTGAAGCTGGACACCCAGAAGGACACCCTTCCCCTGCTGGGGGGCAGCCAGGCCGACCTGAAAGCCCTGGTGGCACAGAGCGCCGGAGTGGCCCCGGAGGACATCCTCTCCTGGGATCTGTACCTGTACAGCCGGGCCAAGGGCACGGTGTTCGGGGCAGAGAACGAGTTCCTGGCCGCTCCCCGGCTGGACGATCTGGAGTGTGTGTTCTCGGCGGTCACTGCGTTTTTGGAGGCGGAGAACCGGGAGAACGTCACCGTGTGCGCCGTGTTCGACAATGAGGAGATCGGCAGCCTCACCCGACAGGGGGCGGATTCCACCTTCCTCTCCGACGTGCTGGAGCGGATCTCCCTGGCGGCGGGGAAGGACCGGGAAGGGATGCTGCGGGCCATCGCCGGGGGCATGATGCTCTCTGCGGACAACGCCCACGCGGTCCATCCCGACAGCCCGGAGAAGTCCGACCTAACCAACCGCTGCTACCTGAACGGCGGCGTGGTGGTGAAGCACAGCCCCCGGTACGCCACCGACGCCCTCACCGCCGGGGTGTTCCAGAAGATCTGCCAGGAGGCTCAGGTGCCGGTGCAGGTCTACTACAACCACTCCAAGATCCCCGGAGGCGGCACCCTGGGCAACTTGTCCGGGTCCCATGTGGGGCTTCCCACAGTGGACATCGGCCTGCCTCAGCTGTCCATGCACTCCCCCTTTGAGACCGGGGGCGCTAAGGACCTGGAATACATGGTGCGGGCCATGAAGGCGTTTTACAGCGCCGTGGTCCAGGCCGCCGGCCGTGACCAGTACAAAATCTGCTGAACCAGACAGGGAGAGCTCTCAGAGGGCTCTCCTTTTTTTGCCGGAAAGAGGGTGATTCCCTCCAGGAGAGACAGGGTCCCTTACAGAGGGAAAATCCCAGGCTTTTTAGTGATAGAATGCAAATTTTTAGAAAAAAGGCTTCCATTTTTCCGCTAAATAGCCTATACTGTAAGGGAAAAGAACCCTGTAAAGGGTCGAGCCCATAAAGGAGGAAGCTGTATGCTTAAAATAGAGAAGGATTGGGCCCAGAGCGCCGTGTTCTACCAGATTTACCCCATGGGATTCTGCGGGGCGCCTTTCCACAACGACGGGGAGACCGTTTCCCGCATCACCAAGGTGAAGGAGTGGATTCCCCACCTGGAAAAGCTGGGCATTGGGGCGGTGTATTTTTCCCCTGTGTTCGAGTCCGACTCCCACGGCTACGACACCCGGGACTTCCGGAAAATCGACTGCCGCCTGGGCACCAACGAGGATTTCAAAGAAGTCTGCGACGCCCTTCACGAAGCGGGCATCCGGGTGGTGCTGGACGGGGTGTTCAACCACGTGGGCCGGGGTTTCTGGGCGTTCCGGGACGTGCAGGAAAAGCGGGAGGCCTCTCCCTATAAAGATTGGTTCCACATCAACTTCGGGGGCAACAGCGGCTACAACGACGGCTTCTGGTACGAGGGCTGGGAAGGCCACTACGAGCTGGTGAAGCTGAACCTGCAGAACCCGGCGGTGGTGGACCACCTGCTCTCCTGCGTGGGCCGGTGGATGGAGGAATTCGGCATCGACGGGCTGCGGCTGGACGTGGCTTACCTGCTGGACGAGAACTTTATGCGCCGGCTCCACAGCTATGTGCGGGAGCGGGACGAGGGCTTCTTCCTGCTGGGAGAGATGATTCACGGGGACTATAAGCGGATTGTCAACCCGGAAATGCTGGACAGCGCCACCAACTACGAGTGCTACAAGGGGCTGTACTCCGCCTTCAACTCCCTGAACATGTTCGAAATTGCCCATTCTCTGGCCCGGCAGTTCGGCCCGGAGCAGTGGACCCTCTATAAGGGAATGCACCTGTTCTCCTTTGCCGACAACCACGACGTGACCAGGCTGTACAGCATTCTCCAGGACAAGAAGCAGATTTTCGGCCTGTACGCGGTGCTGTTCTGCATGCCGGGCATTCCCTGCATCTACTACGGCAGCGAGTGGGGCGCCGAGGGGGAGAAGCACCAGGGCGACCCGGCATTGCGGCCCTGCTTTGAAAAGCCGGAGGAGAACCAGCTGACGGAGTTCCTTGGCAAGCTGGCCCGGATTAAATCGGGGAGCAAGGCCTTGAAGGACGGCAACTACCAGAACCTGACCCTGCGGAACAAGCAGTGGATCATGGTGCGGCAGTGCCCGGAAGAGACCGTCATTTTGGCGGTGAACGCGGAGGAGAACCCCTGCCAGATGGAGTGCGCCTACCACGGCCCCACCACCGAACTGCTCACCGGGGAAAAGACCAGCCTCAGCGGCACCGTGGAGCTGGAAGGCTATGAGGTGAAGATTTACAAGATGGGATAAAAGCCAAACGCAAAAGTTTTTGATCCAACTTTTTTCAAAAAGTTGGTGGGGTTTGGGGCGAAGCCACAAGGTCTGAACGGCGAAGCCCAAAAAGAAAACCAGGGAAACAGCGAAGCGCCTTTCCCGGACGTCTTTCACCCAGCCCGCCTTTTCATCCAACCAGAAAAGTATCCCCCGAGCCAATAGGCCCGGGGGATTTTGCTGTCCGCGTTTACGGGTAGACCACCCCGTCCTCAGCGGTCCAAATCAACGTGCACTGGTCTTCTAAGTGGGAAAGGACATAGTCCTGGTCTCCCCATTTCAGGGGATTGCCTGTGTAATAATAGGCTTCCACAACATCGCCGCCGGGGAAGGAACTTTCTGCTTCCTCATAGAGGAGCGTCTCTGTTTCTTTGTCCATTTCCCGTTTTGGGGCAAAAGGTTCATAGCCGTAGTTTACATATGCTTCCGGAGTCAAAGGTGTAAAATAGGACATGGCATTGTAATTCACACCGCCACCCCAAAGAATCTGATTGAGCCTGTTTTCTAGGCTATCTACGGAAGCGAAGACCAGCAAAGTGCCGTCTTCCGTGGAGTTTTCCGTGACAGGGGCCGGGAAAGATCCTATCCCACCAGGAGCCACAATTTCTAAGACCAGACGGTCATTTTCCACTGAAATGCTCTTCACAGACTCAATGGGCTGGCTTAAAAGCGGCATTCTCATCACAATATTGCCCACGAATCCCAAGAGAATCACTACCACCAGCGCGGCAATCCCAATTTTCACCCATCTTCGGCGAAGGGCACGTTTTACCTTTTTCAACCCTTGGGATTTGTGTTCCTCTTCTTCCTTTACAGCCTGGGGCAAAGGGCTTTCCTCCAGCTTGTGGAACTCCTCCTGGCAGGCTTCGCAGTCTTTCAGGTGTTCTTCGATCATGGCGCTGCTCTCCGGGGAGCACACGCTGTCGTGGTACAGGGGCAGCAGGTCCTGGATGACAGAACAGGGGACTTTCATACCAATTCCTCCTTGATCTTGATTCTGGCCCGGTGATAGGTCACACGGGCCCAGCTTTCGGTTTTCTCAAACAGCCCGCCGATTTGGGCGAAGCTCAGCTCCCCGAAGGTCCGCAGCCAGAACACCTCCCGGTAGGGTTCCGGCAGGGTGTGGAGGACCCGGTGGATCTGGATGGCTTGCTCCTTGTCCCCCAGCCGCTCTTCCAGGTCTTGGGGGTCGGCCCAGTCCTCCGGGGGAGGTGGGGCGGTCCGCTTTCGCTTTTTCAGCAGGGTGAAGTAGGTGTTTTTGGCAATCTGGCACAGCCACACGCTGAGCCTGCACTCCCCGTGGAAGGAATCGATGGCTTTCAGCGCCTTGAAAAAGGACTCCTGGGTCACCTCCTCCGCCAGGGAAGGGTCGTGGCTCAGCCGCAGGCAGTAACCGTATACCATGTCGAAATACTCCGAGTAGATCTTCTCGAAATCCTCCATCTCCTCACCCCGCTTCCATCAATAGGACTCCGCCGGTTCCCCTTCGTTACAAGTCCCAGCACTTTTTTCAGCATACCAAATTTGCCCCCCTTTGAAAAGGGGAAAATCCCATTGCGCTTTGTAGGAAAGCCAGGTATAATCGAACCAGAAGAAACGCTTTGGGAGGTGTGTTCCATGACATTGCTCACCTTTTCCGTGTTCATCATCCCCCTGTGGATCGCCCAGTTCGCCCTGTACTTTTACCTGCGCCGGGTCGGCATGGACAAAGAAAGCCTCATCGCCAAGTGCGCCGGAAGCTTCCTGGCGGTGGGCAGCGCGGCCTTTGCCTCCCTTGCCAGGGGAGGCGTCCTGGAGGTGCCGCTGGTGTTCTGGTTCTTTGTGCTGTGCACCATGGCAGACGCCCTGCTGGAGATCAACTTTGTCCCCGGGATGCTGGTGTTCGGGGTGGCCCACCTGTGTTTGATCCTCTGGCTGTGGGGCTTGATGCGGCCCGGGTGGATCAGCCTGATCCTGTGGATAGCCCTCTATCTGCTCACCGCGTTCCTGTTCCGCAAGGAGCTGCCCACCCTGGGCAAACTGACGGCGCCCTTCCTGCTGTACCCGGCCCTGCTGGGAGGCAGCGTGGCCCTGGCGGTGCCGCTGGTTTTTCTTCTGGACTTGCGTTGGACCCCGGTGGCGGTGGGGGCGGTGATGTTCTACATCTCCGACATGCTGGTGGCGAAGAACCAGCTGTCCCATTGGGACAAAAAGTGGCAAAAACCCATCATGGCCCTGTACTGGGGCGCGCTGTATCTCATCAGTGTGGGGCTGTGGCTGTGAAAGGAGAGAGACCATGAAACTGAAACTGCGCACCGTGGTGATCGACTGCAAAGACGCCCAGGTGACCTCGGCGTTTTATTCCAAGCTGCTGGGGTGGGAGATCACTGCCCGGGAGCCGGACTGGGTGCTGCTCCGGGACCCCAAGGGGGGCACGGGCTTTTCCTTCCAGACGGAGGAGGACTATGTCCGTCCCGTGTGGCCGGAGGAGCCGGGAAAGCCCACCAAGATGCTCCACCTGGATTTTCTGGTGGACAACCTGCCGGAGGCGGTGGCACACGCCCTGGCCTGCGGGGCGGTGAAATCCCCCCGGCAGTTTCTGGAGGATCGGGGAGTGGTGGTGTTTTTCGACCCGGACGGCCACCCCTTCTGTCTGTTTGAGGACCCGGGATATGCCTGGGAAGAATAGGGCAAGAAAAAGGAAAGGGCCTCCGGGGAGGAGGTCCTTTCCTTTTTTCGGGGAAATATTCAGAGAAGAACTTGTACGCTGTTGTCAGTGGGGGAAGGTCAGCCGCACGGTAGTGCCCTGGCCTTCCACACTTTCCAGGGAGACCTTGGCGTTGTGGAAGGCCGCCCCGTGCTTGACGATGGACAGTCCCAGTCCTGTGCCGCCGATCTCTTTGGAGTGGCTCTTGTCCACCCGGTAAAATCGCTCGAACACCCGGTCCACATCCCCCTGGGGAATGCCAATGCCCGTGTCCGTCACGGTGAGGGTGGGGCCTTCCGGCAGCAGTTCCGCCGTCACCGTCACCCGGCCGTTTTTCTTGTTGTACTTCACGCTGTTGTCCACCAGGTTGTAGACCATTTCGTCCACAATGCTCTTTACCCCGTTGGCCGGGGTTTTGTTTCCCAGCACGGAGATCACCACGCCGTTTTTCTTGGCGGAATCTTTCAGCCGGTCCGCCACGTCACGGGCCAGAGCGGCCAGGTCGAAGGTCTCCCGCTCCAGCTGCACATCCTCCTCGTCCAGGCGGGACAGGTTGAGGATGTCGTCCACCAAAGAGATCAGCCGCTGGGATTCCACATAGATGTTCCCGGCGAACCGGGGAATGTCCTGGGGCTTCACAATGCCGTTCTGGATAATCTCCGCGAACCCGGAGATGGAGGTGAGGGGCGTCTTCAGCTCGTGGGACACGTTGGCGGTGAATTCCCGCCGCAGGTTTTCCCGCTCTTCCCGCTCGGTGATGTCCAGGATCACCACCACGGCGCCCTCCACCTGGCCGTCGCGGAGTACCGGGTTGGCCATCACCTGGCAGCAGCGGCCGCCCTGGCGCACCAGCTGCTCGCTGCGATTTCCGGAAAGGGCGGCGTCCACGGCGCTGCGGAAGCCGGCGCTCCGGTTCAGGGCCAGGGCGCTGCCGTGGCTTTCCGCGGGGGCGGCATCCGCCCCCAACAGCCGCAGGGCGCTGGAGTTGTAGGAGAGAATATCCGTGTTCCGGTCCAGCACCAGAAAGCCTTCGCTCATGTTCTCAGTGATGGAGGTGAACTCCTCCTGCTTTTCCCGCAGGGATTTCATCTGCTGGGCAATCACCTCGTTCTGCCGGTTGATCTTGGTCAGCAGGGGGGCCAGCTCGTCGTAGACCTTGTCGTCAGCGGGGGCGTTCAGGTCCAGCTGGTTGATGGGCGCCACAATCTTCTTGGTGAGGAAGTTGGAGAACAGCACCGTGAAGAGTGTGACCACCAGCGCGGCGCTGACAATCCAGGGCAGCACCGCCAGCACGGCGGCGAATACGGAATCCGTGTCGCAGGCTACCCGCAGGATCTGGCCGTTGTCCAGCTTCACCGCGTAGTAGAAGATCTGCTGGGCCAGGGTGTCGGACATGCGGGTGGACTCCCCGGCGCCGGTGGTGGAGGCCCGCTGCACCTCCTGGCGGCCGGCGTGGTTTTCCATGGCGGCCGGGTCCGCCTGGTTGTCAAAGAGCACAGAGCCGTCGGTGTCGATCAGGGTGATGCGGTTGGGGGTGCCTTTTACCGTGTCCAGGTACTCCTGGCCGGAAAGCTCCACCGCCCCCTGGATAAACCGGGCCTCTTCCCGGACTTCCGCTTTCATGCGGGAGTTGGCGGTGCCGTAGTAGGCGAAGGTGACCAGCAGGGAGGAGAGGAAAATGGTCACCACAGCCAGCAGGCACATATTTTTAAAGATCTTTTTTCTCACAGGTGGTCTTCCTTTCTTGGGGTCTCAGCCCCGGCGGTCGATTTTATAGCCCACGCCCCGCACCGTTTCGATGAGCGCGCCGCACTCTCCCAGCTTCTGCCGGAGGGTGCGCACGTGGACGTCCACCGTGCGGGTCTCGCCGTCAAAGTCATAGCCCCAAATCCGGGCCAGGATCTTGTCCCGGGTGAGGACCATGCCGTCGTTTTCCAGCAGGAAACAGAGCAGCTCAAACTCTTTCAGGGTGAGGGCCACCTCTTTGCCGTCCACCTTTACCAGATGGCGGGAGGTGGAAACATACAGCTTGTCCAGCGTATACTCCCGGTCCTCCGGTTCCTGGGAGCCGGCCCGGCGGAGCAGCGCCTTAATACGGGCCATCAGCTCCATCATGCCGAAAGGCTTGGGCACGTAGTCGTCGGCGCCGCTGTCCAGGCCCAGCACCTTGTCGTATTCGCTGTCCTTGGCGGTGAGCATCATCACCGGCAGTTTTTTCGTGGCGGGGTCCGCCCGGAGCTTCTTCAAAATTTGAAGCCCGTCCTCTTCCGGCAGCATAATGTCCAGAAGTACCAGACTGGGAAGGTCCTGTTCCATGGCTGCCCAGAATTCCGAGGGCCTGGAAAAGCCCGCGGCCTCAAACCCGGTGGAGTTCATGGTGTAGACCACCAGTTCCCGAATGCTGTTGTCGTCTTCCAAAAAATAGATCATAGTCCTTCCCGGCAAGCCAGCCGGACCGTCCTTTCTCCAGATAAAATCAGGCGTTGACCTTCACGCCGGTCAGGGAGTACTGCACCCATTCCGCCACGTTCACCGCGTGGTCGCCGATGCGCTCGAAGTATTTGGCCACCATCAGCAGATCGATGCAGAACTCCCCGCTCTCCCGGTTTTCGCCGATAAGCTGGATCAGTTCCGCTTTCACCTTGTTGAACAGGCCGTCCACCACCTTGTCGTACTCCATGACGCCCCGTGCCAGGGCCAGGTCCTGGCGGACGAAGGAGTCGATGGAGTCGGTGACCATTTTGATGGTGGCCTCGGCCATCTCCTTGATGTGCACCTTGCTGAAGGAGAGGTCTCCCTTTTGCAGATAGGGCACCAGCTCGGCAATGTCCGAGGTCTGGTCGCCAATGCGCTCCAGGTCGGTGATCATCTTCAGCGCCGAGGAGATCTGCCGCAGGTCTCCCGCCACGGGCTGCTGCTGGAGCAGAAGCCGCATGCACAGGGTCTCAATCTCCCGCTCTTTCTGGTCAATCTCCAGCTCGATGGGTTTCACCTGGGCGGCCAGGTCCATGTCGTTTTCCAGCAGGGCCTTGGCCGCGGTGGAGATGGCGTCCTCACACAGGGCGCCGGTGGTGATCAGCGCCACGTTAAGCTTTTCCAGTTGTTCGTCGAATTTTGTTCTCATTTCCGCAAAGCTCCTTTCCCATTTAGCCGAACCGGCCGGTGATGTAGTCCTCGGTGCGCTTGTCCTTGGGCATGGAGAACACCGTTTCCGTGGGGCCAAACTCCACCAGCTCGCCCAGCAGGAAGAAGGCCGTTTTGTCGGAGATGCGGGCCGCCTGCTGCATGTTGTGGGTCACAATAACGATAGTATAGTCGGATTTCAGCTCCATTGCAAGCTCCTCGATCTTGGAGGTGGAGATGGGGTCCAGGGCGGAGGTGGGCTCGTCCATCAGCAGCACCTCCGGCTCCACCGCCAGGGCCCGGGCAATGCACAGCCGCTGCTGCTGGCCGCCGGAAAGGCCCAGGGCGCTCTTTTTCAGCCGGTCCTTCAGCTCGTCCCAAATGGCCGCCCCCCGCAGGGACTTCTCCACAATCTCGTCCAGCTTCACCTTGGAGTGGATGCCGTGGGTCCGGGGACCGTAGGCGATGTTGTCGTACACGCTCATGGGGAAGGGGTTGGGCTTTTGGAACACCATGCCCACCCGGCGGCGCAGGTGGTTCACGTCCATATTGCCGTAAATATCCTCCCCGTCCAGCAGGATCTCCCCGGTGATTTTGCAGCCTTCCACCAGGTCGTTCATCCGGTTTAAGGATTTCAGCAGGGTGGATTTGCCGCAGCCCGAGGGGCCGATGAAAGCGGTGACTTCGTGGGGCGCAATGTTCATGTTCACTGTTTTCAGCGCTTTGAAGTCCCCATAGTACAGGTCCAGATTTTTGACCGTGATCTTATCCATAGAGAAACCATCCATTTCTTAGTTCATCCCAATGCCGGGCCGCATATACTTAGCTGGGCCCGGCAGGTGGTGGGTGTTGTTTAGGCTTTGGTGAATTTCTTTGCCACAAAGGAGGACAGGGCGTTGATGCCGATGACCAGCACCAGCAGCACCACTGCCGTGGCATAGGCGGCCTCCCGGCCCAGGCCCTCGTTTAAAAGGTTGTACATGTGCACCGCCAGAGTCCGGCCGGAGGACATGGGATTGACGGCCACCTGGGCCACTGTGCCGGAGGTGAACATCAGCGCGGCGGTCTCGCCCACAATGCGGCCCACCCCCAAAATGATGCCCGAGAGGATGCCGGGCATGGCCGAGGGAAGAATGATCCGGAACACGGTGCGCAGCTTGCCGGCCCCCAGGCCGAAGCTGCCTTCCCGGAAGGAGTCGGGAACGCTCATCAGGGCCTCCTCCGTGGTGCGCATTACCAGGGGGAGGATCATAATGGCCATGGTCAGGGCGCCTCCCAGCATGGAGTAGCCCCAGCCGAAGGAAATGCCGAAGAACAGGAAGCCGAACAGGCCGTAGACGATGGAGGGGATGCCGGACAGCGTCTCTGCGGTAATCCGCACCACGCCCACCAGCTTGTTGCCCCGCTTGGCGTACTCCACCAGGTAGATGGCGGAGAAGATGCCCACCGGCACCGCCACAAGAAGAGAGAGGAAGGTCATGATCACGGTGTTGATAAGGGCGGGGAGAAGGGAGGCGTTGTCGCTGTTGTATTCCAGGGCGAACAGAGAGGGGCGCAGGTTGGGCACGCCCATGACGATGATGTAGGCCACCAGGAACAGCAGCACCGCCACGGTGATGATGGCCGCCAAGGTGACCACCACCCGGAGAAACAGGGAGAAGGGGGAACTGCGGTACTGCTTCATGGCCTGCCGGAAAGTGGGCTTGTTGATGGCCTCTATCTGGGAAGGGGCTTTTGTCTGTTTCATGTTGTCAGTCAGGTCGCTCATGCTTTGCGCTCCTTCCGCTTGATGATGGAGAACAGCAGGTTGATGATAAGGATGAACACGAACAGCACCACGCCGGTGGCGATGAGGGCCTCCCGGTGCAAACCGGTGGAATAGCCCATCTCCATGACGATGTTGCCTGTGAGGGTGCGCACGCCATCCAGGATGCTGCCGGGGATCTGGGGCTGGTTGCCGGCGATCATAATGACGGCCATGGTCTCGCCGATGGCTCGTCCCACCCCCAGGATGATGCCTGCCATAATGCCGGACTTGGCGGCGGGCACCGTGACGAAAAACACGCTGCGCTCATGGCTGGCTCCCAGGGCAAGGGCACCCTCGTAGTAGCTGTCAGGCACCGCCCGAATGGAGCTTTCAGACACACTGATGATGGTGGGCAGGATCATGATGCCCAGAAGAATGGACGCGGTGAGAATGCTTTTGCCGTGGTTGTTTCCGAAAAGGTTCTGCATAATGGGCACAATCACCATCAGACCGAAAAAGCCGTACACGATGGAGGGGATACCCGCCAGCAGATTCACTGCCGGTTTCAGCAGCTTGTAAAGAGTTTTGGGACAGAACTTGGCCAGGTAGATGGCGGCCAGCAGACCCATGGGAACGCCCACGATAATGGCTCCCGCCGTCACGTAGATGCTGCCCAGGATCATGGGGAAGATGCCGTATTGTTCAGCGTTGGGACGCCATTCGGTGCCCAAAAGAAAGTTCAGCGGGCCGATCTTTCCGATGGCGGGTAGGCCGTTGGCGAAAAGGTAGATGCAGATCAGCGCCACCGCCAGAATGGAGATGCACGCCGCGATGAGGAACACCACCTGCATCACCCGTTCCTTCAGCTGTCCGCTGTGTCGGGATTTGGTCGTTGCTTTCATAAATTTCTTCACTGCCCTCCTGCGGAAAAGGGGCTGAACCAGACGGTATTGCCCGCCGGCAGCCCCTTTCTGTGTGATCGGTGGATCCTTAGGCCACTTCGGACCAGTCGGTGATCTCGCCGGTGTAAATCTTCTGGACCTGCTCGCTGCTGAGCCCGGTGATGGGAGACTCGTTGTTGACGATGATGGCGATGCCGTCAGTAGCGATGACGGTGTTCACCAGGCCAGCGTCCAGCTCCTCCTGCTTCAGCTCCCGGGAGGCCATGCCGATGTCGCACACGCCGTCGATGGTGTTGGTCATGCCGGTGGTGGAGTCGGAGGTCTGGAGCTCAATGGAGGCGTCGGGGTTCAGGGTCTCATAGGCTTCCTTCAGTTTCTCCATAAGGGGAGAGACGGAGGAGGAACCGGCCACGGTCACCTTGCCTGCGGGCTTGCTGCCGGCATAGGGCTCTGCGTCGTCGTTGCCGATGTAGCCTTCCTCGCTGACCACAGCCTGGCCCTCAGCGCTCATGATGTAGTCCAGGAAGTCTTTGGCAGTCTCGTTGGTAGGCTCGCCCAGAGTGGCCACGTTGAAGGGACGGGACACAGAGTAGGAACCGTCTTTGATGGTCTCCACAGAGGGAGCCACGCCGTCGATCTCCACGCCCTTCACGGTGTCGTCCAGAGAGCCCAGGGAGATGTAGCCGATAGCGCTGGTGTTGCCAGCCACGGACTGGATCACAACTTCGGTGGAGTTGGAGATCTCGGCGGAGGTGGTGGTCATGTCGTTGCCCTCCTCGTCCTCAATGCCCAGCAGCTCCACGAAAGCGCTGCGGGTACCGGAGCCGTCCTCACGGGAGATGACGGTGATGGGGCCGGAAGCGGCGGCGCCGGTGTTCTCCTCAGAAGCCTCGGAAGAGGAGCCGCTTTCGGAAGCGCTGCTCTGAGAGGCGGAGCTGTCAGAGGAGGAACCCTCGCTGGAGGAGGAACCGCTGTCGTTGCCGCAGCCAGCCAGCATGGAAGCGCACAGGGTGAGTGCCAAAATGGCCGAAAGAACTTTTTTCATGGTAATGACCTTCCTTTTGATGTTACTGGTTTTTTCCTTGGTACGGCACCATGATACCCGGGCTTTGTAAAGTGCGGAAGGGAGGGTGTGTAAAATCTGCGTAAAATGAGAAAGCTTCGACATTTCGGTGGAAATCCCGGCGGATGATTGACAAGATATTGGGAAAAGAGTATGATAAACCCGTGATTTTTTCCACAACAACCGGGTCTTTTTCCCGGGAAAGGAATTGCGATCTATGAATTTAGCTGCATTGCTCTCCCCTTTGGGGATTACCCAGGGGTTCCAGGACTGTGAGATCACCGACATTGTGTACGATTCCCGGAAGGCCAAGCCGGGCTGCGCCTTTGTGTGCCTGCGGGGCTCCGCCTCCGACGGCCACAAGTACGCCAAGAACGCTGTGGAAGCGGGCGCGGTGGCCGTTATCGCGCTGGAGCCTGTGGAGGCCCCCGGCGCCCAGGTGGTGCTGGTGGAGGATACCCGCAAGGCCCTGGCTCTGATGAGCGCCGCTTTTTTCGGATACCCCGCGGAAGGGGACATCTCCGTGATTGGGGTGACGGGCACCAAGGGCAAAACCACCACCGCCTATATGATCCGCTCCATTCTGGAGGCTGCCGGTCACAAGTGCGGGGTCATCGGCACCATTGGAGTGGTGATGGGAGAGGAGCTTATCCCCACGGACAACACCACCCCCATGAGCTATGATATACAAATGTATCTGCGCCGCATGGCCGACGCGGGCTGCGACTACTGCGTGATGGAGGCCTCCTCCATCGGACTGAAGGACCTGCGTGTCTATGGGTTCCCCTTTACAGTGGGTGTGTTCACCAACTTCTCCGAGGATCACATCGGCGGGGTGGAGCACAAGGACATGGAGGAATATCTGGAAAGCAAGGCGAAGCTGTTTTCCATGTGCAAAACCGGCGTGATGAACGCTGACGACCTCAGCCTGGAGGGAATCCTCCGGGGGCACACCTGTGAGGTGAAGACCTACGGCTTCGACCATCCGGCGGACCTGCGGGGGGCAGGCTGCCGCCATTTGAACCGCCCCGGTTTCCTGGGCATTGCCTTTGATGTGTCCGGGGAGGAGGAGTTCACCGCCGAGGTGGATATCCCCGGCCGGTTCAACGCTTACAACGCTCTGGCGGCCATCGGCGCCTGCCACCAGCTGGGCATCGCTCCCGACGCCATGAAGCAGGGCCTTGCCACCGTGAAGGTAAAGGGCCGGGTGGAGCCGGTGCCCGTTCCCGGCAACTACACCCTGCTGCTGGACTACGCCCACAACGCGGTGAGCATGGAGAACATCCTCACCACCCTGCGGGAGTATGAGCCCAAGCGGCTGATCTGCCTGTTTGGCGCCGGCGGCAACCGGCCCAAGGTGCGGCGCTACGAGATGGGCGAGGCCAGCGGCAGGCTGGCGGACCTCTCTGTCATCACCGCGGACAATTCCCGGTTTGAGAACGTGCTGGACATCATCGAGGACATCAAAACCGGCATGGCGAAAACCGATGGAAAGTATATCCAGATCCCCGACCGGCGGGAGGCCATTCGCTGGTGCCTGGAAAACGCCCAGGAGGGGGATATTATCGTCCTGGCGGGCAAGGGCCACGAGGACTACCAGGAGATTGAGGGGAAGAAATATCCCTTCGATGAGCGGGTGGTCATCCGGGAGCTGCTGGAGGAGCTGGGGCAGCAGTAAGACACTGTGGAACACGCTGTTTCAATAGAATAGAGAGAAAGGAATGTGGAAACATGGACAAGAATGTCACCATGGAACAACTGGCGGCCTATGAACAGGCTTTTGACGCTGACCTGGCAAAGCAGGTTGCCATGCGGGCAGCTGCCAGCTGCGGCGTGGTAAAGGCCGCCACCAACAATGAGATCTTTCGGAAGGACCGCCATCAGTTCTCCCTTTCCCTGGAGCAGGGGAAGATTACCAACCAGAAGCAGACCGGCCGGTGCTGGATGTTCGCCGCTTTGAACACCATGCGCTTTGCCGTGATGAAGAAGCTGGACCTGGACACCTTCGAGCTCTCTCAGAACTACACCCTGTTCTACGACAAGCTGGAGAAGTCCAACTACTTCCTGGAGAGCATTCTGGACACGCTGGAGGAGCCCACCGGCGGACGGATCATCGCCCACCTGCTGATGGCCCCCCTGAACGACGGCGGCCAGTGGGATATGTTCTGCAACCTGATGGAGAAGTACGGCGCGGTGCCCAAGGACGCCATGCCCGAAACCGTGCCCTCTTCCGCCACCCGGGAGATCACCGGCTTCCTCACCCGGAAGCTGCGGGAGTTCGCCTGCGTACTGCGCACCGGCTACCAGAGCGGCAGATCTCTGGAGGAGCTGCGGGGCCAGAAGGACGCCATGATGCAGACCATTTACAACATGCTGTGCATCGCCCTGGGCAAGCCGCCCAAGACCTTCACCCTGGAAGTGCGCAACAAGAAGAAGGAGTTCTTCCGGGAGGAGGGCCTCACCGGCAAGGAGTTCTTCCAGAAGTACATCGGCTGGAACCTGTCCGACTACGTGAGCCTGATCAACGCCCCCACCGCCGACAAGCCCTACCACAAGACCTACACCGTGAAGCTGCTGGGCAACGTGGTGGAAGGCCGGCCTGTCAAGTACCTGAACCTGCCGGTGGAGGACCTGAAAAAAGCCGCCATCGCCCAGATGCAGGACGGCCAGCCTGTGTGGTTCGGCTGCGATGTGGGCAAGTGCTCCCTGCGGGAGGGAGGCGTGATGGACCTGGACGCCATCAAGGCGGAGGATCTGTTCGGGACCACCTTCGGCATGGATAAGGCCCAGAGGCTGGATTACGGCGAGAGCCTGATGACCCATGCCATGGTGTTCCAAGGGGTGGACCTGGACGAAAACGGCCGGCCTCTTCGCTGGAGAGTGGAGAACAGCTGGGGCAAGGACGCGGGCCAGGACGGCTACTACGTGATGAGCGACGACTGGTTCACGGAGTACACCTACCAGGTAGTGGTGAACAAAAAGTACCTGACCCAGGAGCAGGTGGAAGAGCTGGCTCAGGAGCCCATCCAGCTGGAGCCCTGGGATCCCATGGGGTCTCTTGCCTGAGGAGACTGCCAGACTAACGAAATCGCCGTGAGGTGACTTATGCGAGTGAAAATTTCCGACATCCTGAAAGCCACAGGAGGAAAGCTTCTGTGCGGAGACGAGAACGTGGTGGTGACTTCCTTCATCACCGACAGCCGCCAGGGAAAGGCGGGGGCCATGTTCGTGCCTATCCGGGGCGAGCGGGCCGACGGCCACGACTACATCCCCGCGGTGCTGGAATCCCCTGCCGCCGCCACCTTTACCGACCATGAGATCCCCACTGGGGAAAAGCCCATAGTGTTGGTAAAGGACTGCCGGGAGGCGCTGCAGAAAGCTGCCGCCTGGTACCGGGAACAGTTTGACATTCCCGTGGTGGGGATCACCGGCAGCGTGGGAAAGACCACCGCCAAGGAGATGGTGGCCCAGGCACTGTCCGCCGCCTTCCGGGTGCTCAAGACAGCCGGAAACCAAAACAGCCAGGTGGGAGTGCCCATCACCGTGTGCGGCCTGCGGAAGGACCACACCGCCGCCGTGGTGGAAATGGGTGTGAGCATGCCCGGAGAGATGGGCCGGATCGCGGCGGTGGTAAAGCCCACCTGCGCCGTGATGACCAACATCGGGGTATCCCACATTGAGTTCATGAAGACCAGGGAGAACATTCTCCGGGAGAAGGCCCACATTGCCGACTACCTGCCGGCAGGGGGCGCCCTGTTCGTCAACGGGGACGACGACCTGCTTCCCACCCTGAAAGAGACGCTGGGGAACAAGGTGGTCACTTTCGGCCTGGGGCCCGGCTGCGACTGGCGCGCCTACGGCCTGAACGAGGCGGACAAGGGCACCTTCTTCACCTGCCAGTCCCCTGCCGGGGAGCGCACGGAGCTGTTCGTCCCCGCCGCCGGGGAGCACAACGTGCGCAACGCTTTGGCGGCCATGGCGGTGGCCCGGTATCTGGGGGTTCCCGCCGAGGACGCGGTGCGGGCCATCTCCGCCTACAAGGCGCCGGCCATGCGCCAGCAGGTGGTGGAGGCAAACGGACTGCTCATCATCGACGACAGCTACAACGCCAGTCCCGACTCCATGCGCAGCGCCATTGATGTGCTCCAAAGCCGGAATGTCACCGGCAAGCGGGCGGCTGTGCTGGCGGATATGCTGGAGCTGGGGGATTTTGCCCAGCAGGGCCACCGGGAAGTGGGAGAATACGCCCGGGAGAAGGGCGTGGATTTGCTGGTAGGCGTGGGCCCCTTAGCGAAAGACATCGCCGCCGGTTACGGGGAGGGCGCCCTTTGGTTTGAGGACAACGCTCAGGCCATCGCCTATTTGAAAGAGACCCTTCGGGAGGGAGACGCCGTGCTGGTGAAAGGTTCCCGGGGCATGCAGACCGACCAGATCGTGGCTGCTCTCAAGGAGTGAGCCCGTCCGGGGAAGCGCCATGGGGTGGCGGCTTCCCGGGACTGGAAAGTCGTTGGGGTAATGAAAAAGTAGAGTTTTTTGGACGGAAAATCCTAGAAAAGGGGGCTGTTGCCACGGCAACAGCCCCCTCTTTATGGAAAGCAGTAAGTAGTTAACGATGATAGGCCCGGGGCTGCATGCTCAAAAACTGCCGGAGCATCACCCCGCTGACCTGGTTATAGTATTGGAGATAATCCTTTTTCTTTTGGTTTTCTACACGGTTTTTCGCTTGGAGGAGCTTCCATTTGGCGCAGTGCTTGTGGCAGCCCTCGCAGTAGTGCTCGCAGGTGGACTGGCAGGGAATCATGGGTGGTCTCTCCTTTCCAGAAACAAAGAACAGCCATCCCTTGCCGAAAGCCCGGGAAGGACATCGGCAAAGGCGGCTGTTTTCTTTTTACGTGAGGAAGGTGATGGGCGCTTTCATGCGCTTCCCCCCTTTATTGTTTCTGATTTTAGTATAGCACCGCAAAAAAGAGAAATCTATCAAATTTTTGTAAACGAAATCTTAAAGTTTGAAGGGACGGACGCGGCCGGGGGAATTTTGTGAAAAGAAAGGGGATATTTCCGTGTCCTGCCCTCTTTTTTGTGGAAAAGGAGGGCATAGTGTGCTATCATATCAGAAAAGAAGCCCTTGCGGAACGGGACGCGGGGACCATGGAAACCACAGGGAGGTAATGCGATGAAATTTTTATATCCCAACGGGCTGGAAAAAGCCCTGACGTTCAGCTATGACGACGGCCGGGTATTCGACCGGAAGCTGGTGGAAATCTTCAACCGCTATGGGGTGAAGGGCACCTTCCACCTGAATTCCGGCACTTTGGGAAAGCACGCGGAGAACGGGGACTTTGTGACCCCGGAAGAGGTGAAGGACCTGTACCAGGGCCATGAGGTGGCCTGTCACACCGTCAGCCACCTGCAGCCCATGTCCGCCCCCGCCGCCCGCACCGGCTGGGAGCTGGCCCAGGACCGGAAGGTGCTGGAAGAGCTTACCGGGGACCTGGTCCAGGGGTTCTCCTATCCCTTTGGCCGGTACTCCCCGGAGATCATCCAGGCGGCCAAGGCCCAGGGCATCAAGTATTCCCGCACGGTGGTGAGCACTCACGACTTCCACGTGCCCGCCGACTTTATGGAGTGGCATCCCACCTGCCATCACGGGGACCCTCAGCTGATGGACCTGGCCCAGCGGTTCCTGAACTTCACCGGCATGGGCATGACGCTGTTCTATGTCTGGGGCCACAGCTATGAGTTCGCCTGGGGAGACTGCTGGAACGTCATCGAGGACTTTGTGGCCTTTATGGCGGGCCGGGAAGACCTTTGGTACTGCACCAACATGGAGCTGTGCCGGTATGTGGAGGCCGTCCGGGCCCAGGAGTTCTCCGCCGACGGCATGTCTTTCTACAATCCCACCGCTCAGACAGTGTGGTTCCAGGAGGAGGGGGAACTCTTCTCCGTTGCCCCCGGACAACGGGGTACTTTGAAAGGATAAGATTATCTATGGAACAGGAAATGATTCACAGCAAGAACCGAGTAAAGATGCACGCCCCCTTTGGAGCCTATGAGACCCTGGAGCAGGCCAAGGCCATGGACCGGGAAAGCAGCACCTTTTACCAGAGCCTGGACGGCCTGTGGAAGTACGCCGCCTACCCTTCACCGGAAGAGGTCCCTGGGGATTGGGCCTGCCCGGAGCAGGACCTTGCAGACCTGAACGCCATGCCGGTGCCCTCCAGCTGGGAGATGCAGGGGGTGGGCAAGCCGGTGTACACCAATGTGATCTACCCCTTTGCCCGGGGAGATCAGGACCGCAGCTTCGAGGTGGAGCTGGAGCGGGGCAGGTACAAGCTGAACGCTCCCCTGGTGCCCAAGGACAACCTGACTCTCTGCTTTTACCGGACTTTTCGGCTGCCCGCCTCTTGGCAGGGGAAAAAGATCTGCCTCCACTTCGGCGGGGTGGAGACCGCCTTCACCTTGGCGGTCAACGGGAAAGAGGCCGGCTTCTCCGAGGACAGCAAGCTGGACGCGGAATTCGACGTGACCGGCCTTGTGCAGCCCGGGGACAACCTGCTGGCGGTGCAGGTGTACCGGTACAGCCCCGAAAGCTACTTGGAGGACCAGGACTACTGGCACCTTCACGGCATTTACCGCAGCGTGGGGCTTTTCTGCAAAGCTCCCCGGCACATGGCGGACTTCCAGGTCCAGCCCCGGTTTGGGGAGACTCTGGAGGAGGCCTCTCTCCGGGTGCGGGTGTGGCCGGACATGACTGCCCCCCTGTTCGGGGAGTGCCGGGTGCGCTTTACCCTTTTCGGCCCGGAGGGGGAGCAGGTGACGGAGCTTGTCTCCAAGCGTTTTTGTGAGTACGGGTTCTACCTTCAGGCGTTGAACGTGCTGGAGGAGACTATCCCCGTACAGGCCCCTAAGCTGTGGAACTGCGAGACTCCCACCCTGTACACCCTCACCCTGGAGCTGCTGGATGAGGAAGGCGCCTGCATCGACGTGGAGAGCTGCCGGGTGGGCTTCCGGGAGGTGCGCATCCAACAGGGGATTCTGGAGCTGAACCGAAAGCGGCTCATCATCCGGGGGGCCAACCTTCACGAGCACAGCCCCTATACCGGCCGGGCCGTTTCCCAGGAGGAACTGCGGGCCCAGCTTCTGAAGATGAAAGCCTTGAACTTCAACGCCGTGCGCACCTGCCATTACCCCAAGGACACCCTTTTCTACGACCTGTGCGATGAGCTGGGGCTTTACGTGGTGGACGAGGCCAACATTGAGACCCACGATTACGGCGGCGGGCTCAGCGACGACCCCCAGTGGGCCTCCGCCTACCTGGAGCGGGGCATGCGCATGTGCCTGCGGGACAAAAACCACCCCAGCGTCATTGTCTGGAGCCTGGGCAACGAGTCCGGTGCGGGAGCCAACCATGCCGCCATGTACGGCTGGCTGAAATTCTACGACGACCGGCCGGTGCAGTACGAGTCCGGCGGGTCCCTCAAGGGCACCAGCGACATTCTGGCCCCCATGTATCCTTCCCAGGACTGGGTGGAGGAGTGCATGTCAAACGAGGACCAGCGGCCCTTCATCATGTGCGAGTACGCCTACGCCAAGAGCAACAGCAACGGCAACTTCGCCCTGTACTGGGACCTGATCCGGAAGTATCCCCGGTTCCAGGGGGGCTTCCTGTGGGACTTCGCCGACAAGGCGCTGGTCCAGCCGGGTGAGGACGGCAAGGCCCCCTTCCGGTACGCGGGAGCCTTCGGGGAGGATGTGTCCGACCCGGTGCCCGACATGTGCCTCAACGGCATTGTGTTCGCGGACCTGGAGGAAAAGCCCGCCGCCGAAGAGGTGAAGGTCTGCCAGGCGCCTCTCTATGTGAAGTACGAGAGCTGGCACGGCATGGGCGGGGCCTACCATCTGCACAACGAGCACTTTGTCTCCGACTTGTCCGATCTGGAGTTCACCTGGGAGCTGGTGTGCGACGGAACAACCGTGGAAAGAGGTGTGCTGGAAGGCATTTCCGTGGCCCCCGGCGGGGAGATGATCCTGCCCCTGCCCTACCGGCGGGAGCTGGTCCGGGGAGAGGCTTTCTGGAACTTGTACGCCGCCACCCGGGAGGCATCCCTTTGGGCGCCGGCAGGCCATCTGGTGTACAAGCTGCAGGTTCCGGCGGAGGGAACCGGCGTGTACGTTTCCCGGCCCCAGCTTGTCTCTCAGGAGCCGCTCCAGGTCACCCGCCAGGACGACGCCCTTTTCGTAAAGGGAGACCGGCTGGACCTGTCCTTTGACCTTGCCGCCGGTCAGCTGCGCTCCTGCAGCGTGGCGGGAAGAGAACTGCTCTCCCAGGGGAAGGACCGGTTCTACCGGGCACTCACCGGCATCGACGAGGGCCCGGGGGACAACAGCTACGGCCAAGATTGGAAGGCCGCCGGCCTGGACTGCCTCCAGCCCCAGGTGGAGTCTGTCCGTGTAGTCCAGGGAACTGCCTGCGTCCTTCTGGAGGTGGAGATTTCCTACTGCCAGGGCAAGTTGAAGGTCCTTCGGGAGTATCAGCTGACCGCCAAGGGGATGAAGGTCACCACCCAGGCGGCCAACGGCCTGAATTTGGAGACCCTGCCCCGCATTGGCCAGAGTTTCCATTTGGACAAGAGTTTCGAGAACGTCCGCTGGTATGGCAGAGGCCCCCAGGAGTGCTACGCCGACCGGAAGAGCGCCGCCTTTGTGGGAGAGTACACCGGGACTCCCGGGGAATTCCACGTGCCCTATGTGCGGCCCTGTGAGTGCGGCGGCCGGGAGGACACCCGCTGGCTGGAGCTCACCGACAGCCAGGGCTTTGGCCTGCGGGTGACAGGCAGCGCGCCCTTCCATTTCTCCGTGCTGCCCTGGACGGTGGAACAGTACGACGCGGCCGACTACCAGGACCAGCTGGGAGAGAGCCAGGGGGTGGAGCTGACCTTGGACGGGTTCCACGCCGGTTTGGGGGGCGACACGGGCTGGACCAAAAACATCCATCCCGAATACCGGATTCCCCAGGGGAACTACCTGTACCAGATCACCATGGAATGGCTGATTCCCTGAGAGAAAAAACCAGGAGTGCTGCAGAGGAACATGCTGCAGCACTCCTTTTTGCTGTTGGGACAATCCGCCGGCTTTCAGGCCGGGGACGGAGAGGAAGCTTTCAGCAGCCGAAGCAGGCACTTGAGAGGCTCATTTCCAGAAAGGCTGCGGTAATAGACTCCCAGGGACACGGGGGCGCTTCCCGCCAGAGGAACGCGGGCAAAGGAAAGATCCTGCGAGGGGAACAGGTCCGGGAAGATGGCGGCGCCGTATCCGGCCAGCACCAGGGCAAACACGGCTTCCGTGGTCTGGCAGAAGTACAGGTCCGCCAGAGGGCGGTCTCCCATAATCCGGCTGGAGGGGCGCAGGACGCCGGGCTGAGGGATGGTGGGGTCCAGCAGCACCAGCTTTTCCCGCTGAAGTTCTGCTTCGGTCACCTCTGCCCTGCCCGCCAGGGGATGGCTGGGAGACAGCAGACACACCAGAGGCGCCTGCCGGATCTCCCGGTAGTGAAGGGGTACTTTTTGCTGAGGGGAAATCTTCAGGTCCACCACCGCCTCCAGATCTCCCTCCTCCAGCTGGCGGTACAGATGGGGTCCCGGCATGGTCTGGATGCGGGGATGAAGGTTGGGAAACTGGGACCGAAGAGCTTCCAGCGCAGGAATCAGAAGGCTTAGAAGGGTGGTGCTGCCGCAGCCCAGTGAGAACACCTGAAACTGCTTGCTCTGGGGCTCCTGAAAGCGGCGCTTGGCCCGGTCGGCAAGAAGGACCATCTGCCGGGCGTCATCCAGCAGGGAAAGACCCTGGGGGGTGAGCTTCACCGAGCGGGTGGTGCGCTGAAACAGCACCGTGTCCAGCTCCCGCTCCAGCGAGTGAATCTGCTGAGTCACCGCGGGCTGGGTCACGTGGAGGCGTTCTGCGGCCCTGGCGAAATTCAGCGTTTCCGCCACGGCCAGAAAACAGGTGAGCTGGAAAGTGTTCAAAATGGGTTCCTCCTTTTATTGATAAACATATCTTATTATTTATCATAGCTCATCCCCCGATATTTGGCAAGAGCCCTGGGTGGGGGAAACTCCAGAAAGGGGCATGCGTCATAGGGTTTTAAAAACCTTTCATTTTTAGACATGTTTCCTTTGAGAATTTGGGAAATCCCGGGGCGTTGGAAGAATACTGCCAGAAAGAGATCCTCTACTTTCTCACGGATCTGTACTTGCAGGTCAAAAGTCAAATCATACGGCGATATAACAATGCTGCCATTCCTTTTCCCTCCAACAGCTGGGTGATGGATTATATCCAGCGCCGCCGATATCTTTTCGAGGTAATCCAGTTTTTCTCAGAGCAGTTTGAGCTGATCATGAGCTGTATTGCCCTTTTATTCGGCTGCAACGGCTCTTATCTGGGAAAGCTTTTTGGACAGCAGCGGAGAGCTTCGCCGGGACCTGAAGGACATTGCGGTTTCCTTCCGTATGGTCCAGGCAGTGGCGCCCCTTCTCATCCGCTGGCACGGAACGGGAAGAATCCACGGATTGATCCAGGAGGAAGCCATGGACAGACAGCTGATTCTGCTTCCCCAATACAGGATCAACGCCCTGTTCGATGCCAGGTGCAGTTTGTCGGAACGTGATATTCCGCTGGCTCGGGGCAGGGGAATCCTGATACAGACTGGGGAGCAGGAGTTTTTTCTTACAGGGGACAACGTTGCGGAGGAGATTGTTTCCCGCCCAGGTCCGGAGGAGGACTATTCCTACCGCTGGCTCAGCTGTTCCCTTTCCAGCCAGCTCAACTACCTTACGGTGGAGGAAGGCCACTTTGAGGGGGAAAAGTGGGTGGTGGATTTCCTGCGGAATGGCGACGAAGCGATTTCCGGAGTCTATGCCCGAAATGGGGAAACGGTGCGCATTCGCCTGAATCCCCGAATGGGAGCGCAGGGAAAGGTTGGAAAACGTCCATAGCAGTGGGCGTACTCGCGGAAAAACCGCCCGCCGGGATGAATCTACGGCGGGCGGTTCTTGTTTTACGGCTGGGACGGGGAGTCCTCTTTCAGCAGCTCCTGCAGGCAGCGGAGGAACGTTTCCGCCGCTTTGGAGAACACCTGATACTTTTTCCAGACCAGGCAGGCAGAGGCCTCCAGCCGGGGGGTGAAAGGCCGAAAGCACAGGCTGGTGCCCTGGGTGTGAATCAGTTTGTCCAGGCACAGGGCGCACCCCACGCCTTCCTCCACCAGCAGGGAGGCGTTGAATACCAGGTTGTAGGTGGCCACCACGTTCAACTGGGAATACTCCTTCCCCAGCCACTGGGGAAGATGGTCGCTGCCGCCCCGCTGGTGGGAGACGATCAGGGGCTGGTCCCACAGGTCCTGGGGGGAAATGGCCTCCTTTTCCGCCAGAGGGGAATCCCGGCGCAGCAGTACTCCCCAGGTGTCCCTGGCGGGCAGTTCCAGGGAGCGGTACTTGAGGGAATCCGTTTCCCCGAACAGCAGCCCGAAGTCGATGAGCCCCTTGTCCAGGTACTCCAGCACGTATTCCGCGTTCCCGCTGGAAATGCGGTAGCGGATGTCCGGATACCGCTGCTGGAGCTTTTTGGCGGTGCGGGCAAAGCAGCGGACAATATCAGTTTCGCCCGCGCCAATGGAGATCTCTCCCGCCACGTGCTCGTCGGAGCGGGTGATCTCTTCCTCGGTTTTTTGGACCAGGGACAGGATCTCCTCCGCCCGCTTCCGCAGCAGCATGCCTTCCTGGGTGAGGGTCACCTTTCGGGACCCTTTGGTGCCCCGAACCAGAAGCTGTTTCCCCAGCTCTTCCTCCAGAGCTTTCAGCTGGGTGGACAAGGTGGGCTGGGTAAGGTGCAGGGAACCGGCGGCAGCAGAGATGTTCTGTTCCCGGGCCACCGCCAGAAAGTATTGTAGCACACGCAGTTCCATAATCTCGCCTCCTGGGTCCAGTATGACAGAATAATCTATAAAAATCAACTATGAAAATCCATTGAGACTACGTAATTGCTATTTATAAAAAAGTGGTATATACTGTACCCTGTAAGAGGCCATTGGAAGGGAGACCTTGAAATGAAGGAGGAAACGCCTTGGCAGGACATGATGCAGGACCTGCGGGACCTGGGCTGCGACCAGCAGACCGTGGAGCGGTTTGGGAGGCTGGGTGTTCTGGGGGACACTCAGGGACAGCTGGAGCTTCTTTCCCACTACAGAAAGGGGCTGCTGGAAAAAGTCCACCAACGGGAACGGCAGATCTGCTGCTTGGACTATTTGACCTATCAACTGGAGAAAGGGGAAGCATGGCATGGTGACCATGGAGCATAAGACGTTCGATGAAGAGCGGGCCCTGTATGGGGTGCGCCAGGTATTGGTGAAGGACTGCGCTTTCGACGGCCCCGCCGACGGGGAAAGCGCCTTCAAGGAGTGCAGAGAGGTGGAGGTGGATCGCTGCTTCTTCAACCTGCGGTATCCCTTCTGGCACGACGAAGGAGTGGTCATCCGCCGGTCGGAGATGACAGAGCTGTGCCGGGCGGCGCTGTGGTATTCCCACGGGGTTACGCTGGAGGACACAAAGCTTCACGGCATTAAGGCGCTGCGGGAGTGCGGGGATGTGACCATGCGCCGCTGTCATGTGGTCTCTCCGGAGTTCGGCTGGTCTGTCCAGGGAATCCGCATGGAGGACTGCCAGGCGGAAAGCGAGTATTTCATGCTTCGTTCCACCAGCCTTGCCTTTGACCATGTGGAGCTCAAGGGAAAATATTCCTTCCAGTACATCCAGGATTCCGTTTTTGACAACTGCCGGTTCGACACCAAGGACGCCTTCTGGCACGCCAAAAACGTGGTGGTGCGCAACAGTGTTCTGAAGGGGGAATACCTGGCTTGGTACAGCGAACATCTCACCCTGGAAAACTGCACCATCATCGGGACTCAGCCTCTGTGCTACTGCAAGGGTTTGAAGCTTATCCACTGCAAAATGGTGGACACGGACCTGGCCTTCGAGCGCTCGGAGGTGGAGGCCACCCTCACCGCTCCGGTGGTGAGCATCAAGAACCCCTTGAAGGGCAGGATTACGGTGCCCCAGGTGGGAGAGATCATCCGGGACCTGGAGGAGGCCAAAGGGGAAGTGGTGGTGGAAAAGCCCCGGGGCGCCTGCGCCTGAAATACATCCCAAACAGAGAGGAACTCGCCTGGAAGCAGCGGGTTCCTTTCTTTTTTTGCAACTGGGGAGGGATTTCCCAAACAGCCGGGGAAGTTTGTGGCCTTTTGAGGAACAGGATGAGATCAATATGTGGAACTGGTGAACGCGGTAGAACGTCCCGACGGCACCCTGGAGGAATCCTCTGAGCGCACCGGTGTGTGGGCCTGGCGCCATCCCCACCAGGCGGACGGCACCGTCACCTACACAAAGCTGGAAGGGGACGTCACCTTCAACGATGTGGACTTCGGCTATACGGAGGAGAAGCTGGTGCTTCACAACATCAAGCTGTACGCCACGCCCGGTCAGAAAATCGCCTTTGTGGGCTCCACCGGCGCCGGGAAAACCACCATCACCAACTTGATCAACCGGTTCTACGACATCGCCGACGGCAAGATCCGCTACGACGGCATCAACATCAACAAGAAAAAAAGGCGACCTCCGGCGGTCCTTGGGCATGGTGCTGCAAGACGTGCACCTGTTCACCGGCACGGTGATGGAGAACATCCGCTACGGCCGCCTGGACGCCACAGACGAGGAGTGTGTGGCCGCGGCGAAACTGGCCGGCGCCGATGACTTTATCCGGCGGCTTCCCGACGGCTACGACACCCTTCTCACCGGGGACGGCTCCAACCTGAGCCAAGGCCAGCGCCAGCTGCTGTCCATTGCCCGAACCGCCGTGGCGGACCCGCCGGTGCTGATCCTGGACGAAGCCACCTCCTCCATCGATACCCGCACCGAGGCGCTGGTCCAGGCGGGCATGGACCGGCTGATGCAGGGCCGCACCACCTTTGTCATTGCCCACCGGCTGTCCACCGTGAAAAACTCCAACTGCATCATGGTCCTGGAGCAGGGCCGCATTATCGAGCGTGGCACCCACGACCAGCTCATCCAGGAACAGGGGCGGTACTACCAGCTCTACACCGGGAAGAAGGCCAAAGCGTGATGGAGCCTTCAAACAACAACAGCGGACCTGATAACCGGTCCATAAACAACACAAACCGCCTTGCTGGGAAGAAACTCAGCAAGGCGGTTTGTCATAGAAACTAAGGTTTTACCAAATGTCTGCCGACTGGGCGCAGCGCTGGTTTTTCTTGGCGGCCCGCACCTCTACAAAGCACCCGCACAGCTCGCACATGCCGTTGACCAGATGGTCGCAGGCCCGGCACTTGGCAAGGCGGGCGGCGTAGGTCTCCGGGTCGGCTTTCAGCTCCTCGGGAAGGTTCTGGATGTAGTCGTAAATGGATTGGAAGTAGGTCCCATCCAGCTCCCGGAGCAGACAGCGCTTGCAGAAAGGTTTTGTCATCCCAGAGTCAGCTCTGCCACGGAGCAGGCGGGCAGGGAGAACTTGGCTTCTCCGTTCTCCACCACAATGCCTTCCATGGTCTGGATGCTCACCTGGTTGGGAGCGTCAAAGTCGTTGTAGGCGTCCACGGCGCCGGTGAGGATGCGGCCGGTGACGGAGGAAAGCTGCTGGCCCAGGAGATCCAGCTCCACAGGGCAGGACTCGGTGGCGGACAGGTTGGCCACGGTGACATGGACCACGCCGTCCTTGTCCTCGGAAGCGGAGACGCTCAGGTTCTGAACCTTGTCCTCTTCGGTGCCGATTTCCTTGGTCTCGGCGTAGCTGCCCAGCAGGGTGGCGCCCTGGTGGGACTTGAACAGGTCGAACACGTGGTAGGTGGGGGTGAGGACCATCTTGTCGCCCTCGGTGAGGACCACGGCCTGGAGCACGTTGCACAGCTGGGCAATGTTGGCCATGGCCACACGGTCGCTGTGCTGGTTGAAGATGTTCAGGGAGATGGCGGCCACCATGGCGTCCCGCATGGAGTTCTGCTGATACAGGAAGCCGGGGTTGGTGCCGGGCTCCACGTCGAACCAGGTGCCCCATTCGTCCACCAGCAGGTCCACCTTGTGGTCGGGATCGTACCGGTCCATGATCTGGGAATGCTTGGTCACCAGCTCGTCCATAAAGGCGGCTTTCTTCAGGGTGAGGTAGTACTCCTCTTCGGTGAACTGGGTGGCGGAACCCTTGTGATCCCAGGGGCCGGGCACGGTGTAGTAGTGAAGGGTCATGGCGTTCATATAGTTGCCGGCCTGCTTCATCAGGGTCTCGGTCCACTGGTAGTCGGCGGTGTTGGGACCCACGGCAATCTTGTACAGCTTGTTGTCCCCGTAGTTGCGCAGGAAGGTCTGGTAGTGACGGTACAGGTCAGCGTAGTACTGGGGACGCATGTTGCCGCCGCAGCCCCAGCTCTCGTTGCCCACGCAGAAGTACTTCACCTTCCAGGGCTGGTCCTGGCCGTTTGCCCGGCGCAGGTTGGCCATGGGGGATTCCCCGTCGAAGGTCATGTACTCCACCCACTCGCTCATCTCCTGAACGGTGCCGGAGCCCATGTTGCCGTTGATGTAGGGTTCGCAGCCCACCTGGCGGCAGAACTCCATGAATTCATGGGTGCCAAAGGAGTTGTCCTCCACCACGCCGCCCCAGTTGGTGTTCACCATGCGCTTGCGGTTTTCCTTGGGGCCAATGCCGTCCTTCCAGTGGTACTCGTCGGCGAAGCAGCCGCCGGGCCAGCGCAGCACAGGCAGCTTGATGTTCTTCAGGGCCTCCACCACGTCGGTGCGCATGCCGTTGACGTTGGGAATGGAGGAATCCTCACCCACGAAAATGCCGTTGTAGATGCAGCGGCCCAGATGCTCGGAAAAGTTGCCGTAGATGTTCTTGTTGATGGTGCTCTTCTTGTCCAGCTTGTTGACGATGATCTTGCTCATAGCTCGGTCAGTTCCTTTCTTAAGTAAAACAGTTTGCTCCTTCTGACGCACAAAAGGTACGTACCACTTTATATTTAGGATACTCGAAAACCCACCGGTTTGCAATAGGCAATTTCAAGAACGGCCTCACTTTTTTGAAAAGGCAGCGGAAACGTTTCGCCCCTGGGAGGGAGGAAATTTCTTGACATCCCAGCTCTCCCATGGTAAAATACCCCACAAGAGGACAAAGGCGTCTTTGAGCATGGGCTCAGAGGCGCCTTTTTTGTTTTCGGAAAAAGGCGTTTGAGAAAAGAAAAGTACCGGGGATGCCCTGTCTCCAGAGAGCGGGGAGAAGGTGAGAGCCGCGCGGCAGGGCCTTCGGGAAGAACACTTTTCGAGCCGCGGCCTGAACGGGAGTCCCTGAGTAGGTCCGCCGTCCCGCCCCGCGTCAGAGGGCAGAGCCTTGGTGGAGGCTTGGAAAACGAGAAACAAGATAGGTGGCACCGCGAGCGCAGCACTTGCCCTATATCATGCTGAAATTTAAATCCGGAGGGAATTGCTATGTGTTCTATTGTGGGTTACTGCGGCCGTGTGGAGGATTTCGCCGCGTTCCAAAAAGCGTTTGACAGGACCCTGTCCCGTGGGCCTGACGACACCAGGATCGTCCCGGTGGGAGAGGGAGTGCTGGGGTTTCACCGGCTTTCCATCATGGGCCTCACCCCCTCGGGGATGCAGCCCTTTGAGCGGGAGGGCAGCTATGTGGTGTGCAACGGGGAGCTTTACGGCTTTGAAGCCCAGCGGGCCATGCTGGAGAAAAAGGGGTACACCTTCCACAGTCACAGTGACTGCGAGATCCTCCTGCCCCTGTACCGGGAGTACGGCACGGAGATGTTTGCCCTGCTGGACGCGGAGTTTGCCTGCGTTCTTTACGACGGGGAGACGGGAAGCTTTCTCGCCGCCCGGGACCCCATCGGCATTCGTCCCCTGTACTACGGCTACGACCGAAAAGGGGTGATTGTCTTTGCCAGCGAGCCCCAGAACCTGGTGGGCCTGGTGGGGGAGATCCGCCCCTTCCCGCCGGGGCACTACTATCAGGACGGGAAATTTATCTGCTATCGGGACATCACCCAGGTGAAGGCAGTGTGCCGCGACGACGTGGAAACCGCCTGCGGGAAGATCCGGGAAAAGCTGATTGCCGGGGTGGAAAAGCGGCTGGTGGCAGATGCCAACGTGGGCTTTCTCCTGTCCGGGGGCTTGGATTCCTCCCTGGTGTGCGCCATTGCCGCCAAGAAGAGCCGGGAACCTATCCGCACCTTTGCCATCGGTATGCGGGAGGACGCCATCGACCTGAAATACGCCCGGCAGGCGGCGGACTACCTGGGTGCCGATCACACAGAGGTGTACATGACCCCCCAGGAGGTGATCTCCTCTCTGGAAGAGGTGATCCGCCTGCTGGGCACTTTCGACATCACCACCATCCGGGCCAGCATGGGCATGTACCTGGTGTGCAAGGCTGTCCACGAGAACACGGACATCCGGGTGCTGCTCACCGGGGAAATCTCCGACGAGCTGTTCGGCTACAAGTACACGGATTTCGCCCCCTCTGCCCAAGCGTTTCAGGAGGAGTCCCAAAAGCGGGTGAGGGAGCTGCACATGTACGACGTGCTCCGGGCGGACCGGTGCATTTCCGTCAACTCCCTGGAAGCCCGGGTACCCTTTGGAGATTTGGAGTTTGTGGAGTACGTCATGTCCCTGGACCCGGAGCGGAAGCTGAACAAGTACGGCAAGGGGAAGTACCTGCTGCGCCGGGCCTTCGCGGAGGGCGGGTACCTGCCGGAGGAGATCCTCTGGCGGGAGAAGGCGGCTTTCTCCGATGCGGTGGGCCACTCCATGGTGGACTATTTGAAGGAGTATGCGGAAAGCCGCTACACCGACCAGGAGTTTGAGGCGGCCCGGCAAAGCTATGACCACGCACGGCCTTTCACCAAGGAGTCCCTGCTGTACCGGGAGATTTTCGAGAAATACTATCCGGGCCAGGGGGAGATGATCGTGGATTTCTGGATGCCCAACAAGGCCTGGGAAGGCTGCGACGTAGATGACCCTTCTGCCCGGGTGCTTTCCAACTATGGCACCAGCGGCGTGTAACAGAGTACAAAAAACGGACTGGGAGATTTTTCTCTCAGTCCGTTTTGCTGCTGCAAATAAAGCAGTTACACCTTAAACATCAAATCGCCGTAGCTGGGATAGGGCCAGGAGTGGGCGGAGGTGTCCACCTCCATCTGGTCCA